>JAKLER010000239.1 GCA_022711615.1 Acidobacteriota bacterium | reverse complement strand
TTCTGGTAGTAGACGAAGACGTCTCCGTGGAGCTCGTTGCCGCCCGACTTCGTGACGGCCGTGATGATGGCGCTCGAGGCCTTCTGGTACTCGGCCTTGAAGTTCTGCGTGATGACCCGGAACTCCTGGACGGCGTTCTGCGGGAACGGGTTCCCGCGGCTCGCGTCCTGGCCGACGGAGCCGCCGAGGAGGACGTCGTTCTTGTAGCTCGTCCCGTCGATGAAGACGTTCGTGTTCGACGACCCCTGCGCGCCGTAGCTGTACTCCTGCCGCAGCTCGTTGCGTGAAAGGCGGACCCCCGGCGCGAGGGCCGCGAAGTTCAGGAAGTTCCGGCTCGACTGCGGGAGGCTCTGAATCTGGATCTCGCTGACGTTCGTCGCGACCTCGGAGGTGACCCGCTCCACCTGGGCCTCGGCGGCGGTCGCGACGACCGCGACCTCGGCCGCGATCGAGGCGGGCTGGAGCGCGACGTCGAGCGTCAGGCTCTGCCCCACGCCGACCTGGAGGTTCCTCTTCCAGGGGGCGTGCGCGCCGGTGCTCACGGAGAGCTCGTAGGTCGCTGCGGGAAGGACGAGGACGTATCCGCCGTTCGTCGCGGTCGCCGCCGAGAATCTCGCCCCGGTGGCGGTGTTCACGGCGATCACGGGCATGGCAGGTATCGGCCCCTGGGCGTCGGTGACCGTTCCCCTCACCTGCGCCGTCGTCGTCTGGCCGGATGCCGGCGGGGCGACGAAGGTCGCGATGGCGAGGAGGACGGCCGGGAGAACGAAGAGGGCCTTCGGCCCCGGGCTGCTTTTCATCGTGCCTTCCTCCTTCGATCGGTTGTCGGATACGGAACGGGCGCGCCCGCCCGAAGAGGGTGGGACGGCTCGGTCGTCGTCTCGGTGTCGACCCCCTCGGTCGAGTACCGGAGAACGAGATGGAACGGCAGGACCTCTCGGTCGGGGAGGCCGTCTCCGCGTCCCTCGATCTCGGCCACGAGCCGGGCGAGGGCGCGCGCGCCGAGCGAACGAATGTCGTGGCGTACCGTGGAGAGCGGCGGGCTCGCGAAGCGCGCGATCGGGACGTCGTCGAAGCCGGCGACGGCGACGTCCGCCGGAATCGACGCTCGCGCCCGGCGGAGGGCGTAGAGCGCGCCGATGGCCATCGAGTCGTTCGCCGCGAAGAGGGCCGTCGGACGGGGGGACCGTCGGAGGACCTCCTCGCCCGCCACCCGTCCCGACTCCTCGGTGAAGTCGCCCGGGATCTCCAGGACCGGTTCGGTGGCCAGCCCGGCCGCCCGAAGCGCGTCGTGCGCGCCCCGCCGCCGTTCGGCTGCATCGCGGTTCGAGGCGGGGCCGTTGAGGAAAGCCAGACGACGGTGCCCCAGCGCGAGGAGGTGGGCGACCATCGCGCGGGCGCCGCCCCGGTTGTCCACGCTGAGAGACGGGGCGCCTGCGCCGCCGGGGGCCGAGTTCAGGAAGACGGCGGGCAGCGCGGGGGGGAACGAGCTCGCGAGCGCCTGCGGCGAAGCGTGCGGCGCCATCACGACGACGCCGTCGACTCGCCCGTTCATCGCCCGGAGGACCTCGCGCGTCTCGGCGGCGTCGCTGTGAGACGAGGAGACGAGGACGTGATAGCCGGCCTGGCGTGCCGCGAGGTCGATCCCGCGGATCACCTCGGAGAAGTACTCGCCCCAGATGTCGGGGAGGACGACGCCGACCGTCGACGTGCGGTTCGTGATGAGGCTTCGGGCCGCGGCATTCGGCGCGTACCGGAGCCGCGCGATCTCCGCCTCGACCCGGTGCTTCGTCTCGTCCCGCACGACCGCCGTGCCGTTCACGACGCGGGAGACCGTCGCGACGGAGACGCCGGCCGCCCGCGCGACCTCCCGGATCCCGCCGGCCGCGGCGCCCGCCTCGCCGGACGTCCGGCCGGCCGATCGGGTCCCCCGTGCGCGTCGCTCGTCTCGGGCCATCGAGTTGTAACCGTTTACACAGGAAACCTACCTCCGCCGCGCTGCCCGTGTCAACAGGAGAATGACACGTGCCTCGGCGGAGCCACCCGCGAGCGTCGCGGGGAGCTCCTCCCCGCTTCCGGACGTCCCGGACGAGGCGGGAGATGCCGTCGGTGACGCCGGAGCGCAGGCCATAATCGAGCCACCTTGAGCCGTCGACGCCTCCGGGCCGCCCTCGTCGTCCTCGGCGCCTGTTTCGCCTCGTGCCGCCCGAGGGACCCCGTTCCGCTCCCGGAGCCGGTCCGGCTCGCCCGCCAGACGCCCGTCCTCTCCCTCGACCCGACCGAGAGCGAGCCCCGTACGCTCTCGGCCCTCGCGAACGTCTTCGAGCCGCTCGTCGCCTACGACCGCGACCTGAACCTCGTCCCGGCGCTCGCGACCCGCTGGGAGACTCCCGACGAGACGACCTGGGACTTCTCTCTCCGCCGGGGCGTGACCTTCCACGACGGCTCCCCGCTCGATGCGCCCGTCGTCGTCGCCGCCCTGGAGCGCGCCCGCCTGAGCCGGGAGTCGAGCGTCCCGGGGACCCTCTGGGCCGTTTCGCACGTCGAGGCCACGGACGGTCACTCCATTCGGATCCGCACGCGCGTTCCCGACGCCCTCCTGCTGCACGAGCTCACGCTCGTCCTGGTCCCCCGAGGGACTTCGCGCGCAGAGATCGAGGCGAGGCCGGTCGGCACGGGCCCCTATCGTGTCGCCGGCTGGACTCGCGGGGGCCCGCTCGATCTCGAAGCCTGGGACGACTACTGGGGCCCGTCGCCGTTCCTCCGGAGGGCTCGGATCGACGCCCTCCCTCCCGGGGTCGATGGCGCGGCGGCCCTCGCGAGCGGCCGGGCCGAGGTCGCGGAGCTTTCCCCGTCGGCCGCCCGCGCCGCGCCTCCCGCCGGCGTCCGGTTCGTCACCACGCCGGGACTGACCACGTTCTATCTCTGGATGAACGGCCCGAAGACGATCGAGGGCCGACCGAACCCCTTCGCCGACGTCCGCGTCCGCCGGGCCGCCGCACGCGCGATCGACCGGGCGCGTCTCGCCCGCGCGGCTACCGGCACGAACGCGACCGCGGCGCTTCAGCTCGTCCCCCCGACCGTCTTCGGCCACGTTCCCTCGATGACGACGCTTCCCTACGATCCGCCGGCGGCCCGGGCTCTCCTGCAATCTGCCGGCTACACCCTCCCGGTCGAGGCGGTCCTCTCCTACCGGGCCGTCGGAAGCGACGACCCCGCGGCGAGCGCCCTCCGGGAAATGCTCGACGAGGCCGGCTTCCGCGTCACCCTCAGGCCCGTCGCCTGGGACCAGGTCCAGTCCGAGCTGCGCGGCGGGCGGCTCTCCCTCTTCTTCGGAGGCTGGGTCTTCGACGGACCCGACGCGGGCGGTTTCCTGCGCGACTGCATCCGAAGCCGCGGGCCGAACGGCCGGACGGGCTACTTCAACTCGGGCTACGCGAATCCCGAGGTCGACCGGCTCGTCGATGCCAGCTACGGCGCCTTCGTCCGGACCGCCCGTCTCACGCTCCTCGAGGAGGCGATGAGGATCGCGAACGCCGACGCCCCGCTCGTGCCGCTCTTCCACCGCCCCGACGCATGGGCCGTCGCCCCGGGCCTCCTCTGGGAGCCCCGGCCCGACGGGAAGGTCCTCGCAGCCGAGATGCGGCCGGCCGGAGCGCCACGCCCCTGAGCGCCGACACCGGGAATTGCGATCCGCTCTCGAACCCCCGCTCCCGGTTCGGCCGTACAGTCCGATCGAAAGAGGCACCGAACGATGAACAGCGAACGCCCCCGATCCCTCCCCCGTCGCGCCCTCTCGGCCATCGGCCGGGGGCTCACCTTCGTCCGCAACACCTTCCTCAACGTCCTCGCCCTCTCGGTCGTCGTCGGCCTCCTCGCCGTGCTCTTCGCCGGCGGGCCGAAAGTCGAGAAGGGCTCGGCGCTCGTCCTCGTCCCGAAGGGCAACATCGTGGAGCAGCTCGCCGCGAAGTCTCCGAGCGACCTCGTCGAGGACTTCGCCGGAGGCGGCACGGAAGAGACGCTCCTCAAGGACCTCGTCGACGCCCTCGCGGCCGCGAAGGCCGACGAGAGGATCTCGTCGGTCTACCTGGACCTCGACGAGATGGGCGGCGCCGGCATGACGGTCCTGGAGGACGTCGCCGCCGCGCTCGCCGACTTCCGCTCCTCGGGGAAGAAGGTCGTCGTCGCGGGCGACCTCTTCGACATGCGCCGCTACTACCTCGCCGCCCAGGGTGACGAGCTTCTCCTTCACCCGCAGGGAATGGTCCTCATCGAGGGCTTCGGCCGCTACCGGAGCTACTACAAGGACGCCATCGACCGCCTCGGCGTCACCTGGAACGTCTTCCGGGTCGGCGAGTACAAGTCGGCCGTCGAGCCCTACCTGCGCGACGACATGTCTCCCGAGGCGAAGGAAGCCGATCTCGAGTGGATGGGCGACCTCTGGCGGGCGTACCTGGCCGCCGTCGCGAAGGCGCGGAAGACGACCCCCGAGGCGCTCACGGCGCTCGTCGACCAGCTTCCCGAGCGTCTGAAGGCCTCCGGAGGCGACCCGGCGAAGCTGGCGCTCGACGCGAAGCTCGTCGACCGGCTCGCCACGCGCGACGAGGTGCGCAAGCGGATGATCGAGCTGGCCGGCGAGGACTCGAAGTCGAAGTCGTTCCGGCAGGTCGCGCTCGGCGACTACCTCGAGGCGCTCGGGAACGACCGTCCCGGCGCGAAGGGGAAGGGGGACGCCGTCGCCGTCGTCGTCGCGAAGGGAGAGATCGTCGACGGCACGGCCGGCCCCGGCCGCGTGGGCGGCGACTCGACGGCGAAGCTGATCCGGCAGGCCCGCCAGGACGAAAAGGTCAAGGCGATCGTCCTCCGCGTCGACAGCCCCGGCGGCAGCGCCTTCGCCTCCGAGGTGATCCGCCGCGAGCTCGAGCTGGCGCGCGAGGCGAAGAAGCCCGTCGTCGTCTCGATGGGCTCCGTCGCGGCCTCGGGCGGCTACTGGATCTCCACCTCCTCCGACGAGATCTGGGCGAGCCCGGAGACGATCACCGGCTCGATCGGCATCTTCGGGATGTTCCCCACGATCGAGAAGCCGCTCGCGAAGTACCTCGGCGTCCACGTCGACGGCGTCGGGACGACGCCGTGGGCGGGCCTTCGGATCGACCGGGAGCTTCCGCCCCGGGCCGGCGAGGCGATCCAGGCGATGATCGACCAGGGCTACGAGGCGTTCCTCGAGCGCGTCGGGAAGGCCCGGAAGATGACGCGCGACCAGGTCGACAAGATCGCCCGCGGCCGCGTCTGGAGCGGCGCCGACGCGAAGGGGATCGGCCTCGTCGACCACCTCGGCGGCCTCGGCAAGGCGATCGAGTCGGCGGCGGCGAAGGCGAAGCTCGGTAAGACCTACCGCGTGACGTACGTGGAGAAGGAGAAGTCGCTCAAGGAGAAGCTCCTCTCGAGCCTCTCCGTCCGCGCGACGCGCCTCGCGGCTGCGTTCGGCTACACGCTCGCGCCTGCGGCCGAAACGGCCGACGGCCCGGGAGCCGCGCTCCTCGGCGCCGTCGCGGCGGAGGTCGACCAGCTCTCCGTCTGGAACGACCCGCGCGGCGTCTACGCGCACTGCCTCTGCGAGGTGAGGTAACCCCGGCGTCCGGTGCGGGCCGAGCGAGCCCGCCGCTCCGATCGACCCGAAGGCCCCGCCGCATCATCGCGGCGGGGCCTTCCTCTTCAAGGCACGTCAGCGCGCGAGCCGGATCCCCTTCGCGAGCGGCCCGAGCTCCACGTCCTGCGGCAGGTGAGACCCCTCCACCCAGACGATCCGCTGTCGGGCAGCCGTCTCGAGGAGCTCGTGAACGGCGCCCTCGACCTCCCAGGTGTCGGACATCAGGCGCTGCGCGTTCCACCGGACCGCCTCCCGCGAGTGCTTTCGACCGGCCGACCAGACCTGCAGCGGGACGCCGAGCCGGGTCAGGAACGACCGCGCTTCTTCGGCACCGAGGAGGCCCTCGTCCTTCGCCTTCGGCCCCAGGATCAGGACGACCGTCCTCCGGCCGTTCCCCTTCGCCGCCTCGAGCCCCGCGACGACGACGGCGTCGGCCAGCCGCTGAGCGGCTGGTCCCGGCGCGGGCAGAGAAGAGAGGGCGTTCGCGACCGCCCCCGACCCCAACGTCCTGCGAGGGGACCAGGGGGTCGACGGGAAGAGGTTCGCAACCATCTCCTTCTGGGCCGTCATCCGGGCGACGGGACGCTGCACGCGGAACCGGAGGTCGACGGGAACGGCGAGGCGACGTCCACCGGCGACCCTGAATCGATGGAAGGTGGGCGTACCGCTCGGGCTCTTCCGGACGTCCGGAAGCATCTCCGGGGCGCCCGCCCCGCCGCCGGCCTGGCTTTCACCCCGCCTCATCATCTCCGGGCTGACCGCGTCGGCGCCGCTTCGGCTCGCAGCCCGACTCAGCTGCCGGATCGCGCTCCCCTCGACGACGAAGACGACGTCGACGCCCGCGGCCTCGACGCCCTCCACCTCGAGCGGGACTCCCCGCGCCTCGAGCCAGCCCGTCATCTCGGCTGCGGACGG
>JAKLER010000238.1 GCA_022711615.1 Acidobacteriota bacterium | reverse complement strand
CGGGCCGTCGTGAAGAAGCACCTCGAGAGGGCTCTCGAGGAGCCTCCGCCCGCGGACGAGGAGGATGAGGCGGGCGGGGAGGTCGTCGCGATCCCCTCCCTCGCAACGCTCCGCGTCCGCGAGCGGAGCGGCGCCGGGCAGTTCTCCGTCCGCCGGACGGCGGGTCCCCCGGTCGCCGCGGGCGCCGAGACCGGCGTCGCCGCGTCGTGTCTCCCCGTCCCCGCGTCGCCCGGCCGGCCCGCCCCGCCCGGCCGCCCCTCGCCGGTCGCGCGCCCGGCCCAGCTGAAGAAGACCGAGCCCGCCCCGCAGCGCGTCCTCCCGTTCCCGTCGCCGAAGGAGTCGAACGGGTGGGTCTTCCCCCCCGAGAAGCTCCTGCGCCCCGCCCCGAAGCGGGACCGGGACAAGACGCGCGAGGAGTTCCAGCAGACGATGGAGCTCATCGCCGCCAAGTGCCTCGAGTTCGGCGTCGAGGGAGCCGTCGACAGCTATCGCCCCGGCCCCGTCGTCACGACCTACGAGTTCAAGCCGTCGGCCGGCGTGAAGGTCGCGCAGGTCGCCGGCCTCGAGAACGACCTCGCCCTCGCGCTCGCGGCCGAGAAGGTGAGGATCGAGCGGATCCCGGGGCGCGCCGCGATCGGCATCGAGGTCCCGAACCGGAACCGCGACCTGATCTCCCTCCGCGAGATCGTCGAGAGCGAGCGGTTCAAGCGCTCGCCGTCCCTCCTGACGATCGCCCTCGGGATCGACGTCGAGGGGAACCCCGTCGTCGCCGACCTCGCGCGGATGCCGCACCTCCTCGTCGCCGGGATGACCGGCGCGGGCAAGAGCGTCGGCGTGAACGGGATGATCACCTCGATCCTCTACAAGGCGCGTCCCGACGAGGTGAAGTTCATCTTCGTCGACCCGAAGATGAACGACATGAAGGACTACGACGACCTGCCGCACCTCCTCGTGCCGGTCGTCGTCGACCCGAAGAAGGCCGCGAACGCGCTCAAGTGGGCCGTCGACGAGATGGAGGGGCGCTACAAGCTCCTCTCCGAGTGGCCCGGCGTCCGCAACATCGAGCAGTACAACGCCGCGATCCGCGACCCCGAGGCCGTCGCGGAGGTCCGCGAGAAGCTCGGCGAGAAGCTGAAGACCGACGGGCCCGACGGGACGATCTCGCCGATGCCCTACATCGTCGTCGTCATCGACGAGCTCGCCGACCTGATGATGACGGCCCCGAAGGACATCGAGGAGTCGGTCGCGCGGCTCGCCCAGAAGGCGCGCGCGGTCGGCATCCACCTGATCCTCGCGACCCAGCGCCCCTCGGTGGACGTCATTACCGGGACGATCAAGGCGAATCTCCCGTGCCGGATCTCCTACACCACGCGGACGAAGATCGACGCCCGCACGATCCTCGACGCGACCGGCGCCGAGGCGCTCCTCGGGCAGGGGGACATGCTCTTCCTCCCGCCCGGGACGTCTTACCTCCAGCGCGTCCACGGAGGCTACGTCTCGGGCGAGGAGATCAAAGAGATCTGCCGCTTCCTGAAGAAGCAGGCGAAGCCGATCTACGACGACTCCGTCACCGCAGACCGCGACGTCGTCCCCGACGCGAACGGCCGGGGCGGCAAGGCGGGCGCCGACGACGCCGACCCGATGTACGACCAGGCGGCGCGCCTCGTCGTCCGCGAGAGGATGGCCTCGATCTCGTTCCTCCAGAGGCGGCTCGAGATCGGCTTCTCCCGCGCGGGGAAGCTCATCGACATGATGCAGCGCGACGGGATCGTCGGCCCGCCGTCGGGCGGCGCGAAGAGCCGCGAGGTGCTCGTCCCCTCCGACTACTACGACGGCGTCGACCGCCAGCCGCGCTGACGGTCCGACGGCGGCTCCGATGCGCATCGTCTACTTCGGCTCGCCCGACTTCGCCCTCCCGTCGCTCGAGGGGCTCCTCGCCGCGGGGCACGAGGTCGCCCTCGTCGTCTCCCAGCCGGCGAAGCCCGCGGGCCGCTCTGCGGAGCTCTCCGACCCTCCGCTCGCGAGGCGCGCGAAGGAGCTCGGCCTCCCCGTCTTCCAGCCGCCGACGCTGAAGGACGACGCCGCGGTCGCGCGCCTCGCGGACGTCCGCGCCGACCTCTTCGTCGTCGTCGCCTACGGGAAGATCCTCGCGCAGAGGGTCCTCGACCTGCCGCGCCTCGGCTGCGTGAACGTCCACGGCTCGGTCCTCCCGCGCTGGCGGGGCGCGTCGCCCGTCCAGGCGGCGCTCCTCGCCGGAGACGCGGAGAGCGGCGTCTCGATCATGCGGATGGAGGCGGGGATGGACACCGGACCGGTCTACGCCGTCGCGCGCGGTCCGATCGGCCCGGAGGAGGACGCGGGCGCCCTCTCGGCGCGCCTCGCGCGGGAAGGGGCGGAGCTCCTCGTCGCGACGCTCCCGCGGATCGAGGCCGGCGCGGCGGCCCCCGAGCCGCAGGACGACGCCCTCGCGACGCTCTGCCCGAAGATCCGCCGCGAGGACGGCCAGGCCGACTTCTCCCGCCCCGCGGAGGAGCTCGTGAACCGCCTTCGCGCCTTCACGCCGTGGCCCGGGCTCTTCGCGTTCCGAGCCGGCCGGCGCGTGAAGCTCCTCGCGGCGCGCGCCGTCGCGGGGCGCGAGAGCGCCTCGCCCGGCGAGGTCCTCTCGGCGGGCGAGGAGGTCGTCGTCGCCTGCGGCGCGGGGGCGCTCGCCCTCGCCCGCCTGCAGGCCGAGGGGCGCAAGCCGCTCGACGCCGGGACGTTCGTCCGCGGCGAGCGGGTCGCGCCCGGCGAGCGCTGGTCGTGACGGACGGCGTACCGGTCCGCGCCCTCGCCGTGGAGGTCCTCGTCCGCATCGAGCGCGACCGCGCCTTCGCCGCGCCGCTCCTCGCCGCGAAGGAGGGGCGCCTGCCGCCGCGCGACCGGGGCCTCCTCCGGACGATCGTCCTCTCCGCGCTCCGGAACCGTGCGCTCCTCGACCACGTCCTCACGCGGCACCTCTCCCGTCCGATCGAGACGCTGGAGGCCGACGTGAGGGCGGGCCTGCGCGTCGGGGCCGCCCAGCTCCTTCTCCTCCAGCGCGTCCCGCCTCACGCGGCCGTCGGGGAGACGGTCGGCGCGGTGCGGCTTCGCGTGCCGCGGGCCGCGGGCCTCGTGAACGCCGTCCTCCGGAAGGTGGCCGGCGAAGGGAAGCCTCCCCGGATCGACCTCCCCCCGGGGACGGACCCGCTCGTCCGGCTCGCGCTCGAGACCTCCCACCCCGAGTGGCTCGTCCGGCGCTGGGCCGCCGACCTCGGCCTCGAGGCGACCGAGGCCGCGCTGCTCTCCGACGACGTGGAGGCCCCGGTGGACGTCCTGCTGGACCCGAGGGGCGAGGACCCCGACGCGTGCCTCGTGCGTCTTCGCGACGGGGGCCTCGAGGGGGAGCGGTCTCCCTGGGCGCCGCTCGCCGTCACGCTCTCGTCCGCTTCGGCCGGGAGTCACCCGGAGGTCGCCTCGGGCCGGCTCGCCGTCGTCGACGTCGCCGCCCAGGCGATGTGCGAGCTCGTCGAGCCGGCGGACGTCGTCGTCGACCTCGCGGCCGCGCCAGGCGGGAAGACGAGAACGCTTCTCGCGACCGGCCGCGCGCGGCGCGTCGTCGCTCTCGAGCGGAACCCGACGCGGGCGCGCCGGCTGGCGGCGGGCCTGCGCGCCGCAGGGCGCGCCGGGGAGGTCCTCGTCGTTCGCGCCGACTCGGCCCGGCCCCCGCTCCCGAGCGGAGCGTTTCGCTCGGTCCTGCTGGACGCGCCCTGCTCCGGGACGGGAACGCTCCGCAAGAACCCGGAGATCCGGTGGCGCCTGCTTCCCGCCGACCTCCGGCGCTTCGCCGCCGCGCAGCGCGCTCTCCTCGCCGCCGCGCTCGAGGTCTGCGCGCCGGGCGGGAGCGTCGTCTACGTGACCTGCTCCCTCGAGCCCGAGGAGAACGAGGAGGTCGTGGCGGCGGTCCTCGCCGAGCGCGGCGGCGCGTCCGTCGAGCGGCCCGACCCGTCCCGTCTTCCTCTGCCCCTCGCCCGGGCGCTCCGCCCGGACGGCTCCTTCCGGGTCGCGCCGGGCGCCTCGAACGACGGGTTCACGGCCACCGTCCTCCGGAGGGGCGGAGGGAGCCGCTGAACATGCGGGTTTTCCGTTGACAAGGTCCGGAGCTGATCCTACATTGCCGCCGTTCCAAGAGACGTGACGCTTTCCGGGGCGTTCCCCCGGAGACAGCACGAGAAGAGAGAAAGAGGAGGAACCCGCACATGGCTGGAAAGGCCGAGATCGTCGAGGCGATTTCCAAGGAAACCGAGCTGTCGAAGAAGGACGCGACGTCCGCCTTCGAGGCGTTCGTGAACTCGATCCAGGACAGCCTCAAGAAGGGCGAGCGCGTCGCCGTCCCCGGGCTCGGGATCTTCAGCATCGCCGAGCGCAAGGCCCGCGTCGGCATCAACCCGCAGACGAAGGCGAAGATCAAGATCGCCGCGTCGAAGGTCGCGAAGTTCAAGGCCGGCAAGGACCTCAAGACCCTCATCAACAAGAAGAGGAAGTAGCCCGCCCGCGATCGTCTCGAGGGGCCGGAAGGCCCTTCGGAGCGGAGGCGCCGCCTCCGCAGCGCCCCGGGGTCTCCCCCGGGGCGTTTCGCGTTGAGGGCCGCCTTCGAGAGGGCGACGGTGCGGAGGCCCTTATCATCGCCGGACCGTGATTCCGCTCCGCGACACGATCCCGAGCCGCACCGTCCCGATCGTCCGCAGCGCGATCCTCGCCGCGTGCGTCGGCGTCTTCGTCCTCCAGCTCCTCGCCGGGAACGGAGGGCAGGCGCTCGTCGACGCGTTCGGGTTCGTCCCGGCGCGACTCTTCCACTCCGGCGAGCTCGGTCCCGGGAGCTTCTCCCTCGGCCTCGCCGGGCTCTTCGCCTCCATGTTCCTGCACGGCGGCCTGATGCACCTCGCCGGGAACATGCTCTTCCTCTGGATCTTCGGCGACAACGTCGAGGACGCGCTCGGCCACGGCCGCTTCCTCCTTCTCTACCTCGGAAGCGGCGTCCTCGCCGCCCTCCTCCAGGGCGTCCTCGCCCCGTCCTCCCTCGTCCCGATGGTCGGCGCGTCGGGTGCGATCGCCGGCGTCCTCGGCGCCTACTTCGTCCTCTACCCGCACGCGCGGGTCGTCACGCTCGTCCCGCTCTTCTTCCTCTTCCCGCTCGTCGAGGTGCCGGCCTTCCTCTTCCTCCTCCTCTGGTTCCTCCTCCAGTTCTGGCAGGGCTCCGCGGCCCTCGTCGCCTCCGGGAAGGCGGGCGCCGCCGCCGGGGGCGTCGCCTGGTGGGCGCACGTCGGAGGCTTCGCCGCGGGCATCGCCCTCCTCGCGCTGCTGAAGCCGCGCCGGCGGCCGGCGCCGCGATACTGGATCCGGTAGCGGCGGCGGCGGGGGAGGCTTCGCAGCGGCCGTCTTGCCGTATGCTTCGCGACCGCTATGGAACCGACGATGCCGCTCGCCGTCCCCGTCCCCCTTCTCGACCTGAAGAAGCAGTACGCCACGGTCCGCGACGAGATCCGCGCGGCGACCGACGAGCTCTTCGAGAGCCAGGGGTTCATCCTCGGCCCGAAGGTCGAGGCGTTCGAGAAGGCGATCGCGGAATACGTCGGAGTGAAGCACGCGATCGGCATGTCGTCGGGAACGGACGCGCAGCTCGCCGCGATGATGGCGCTCGGCATCGGCCCGGGCGACGACGTCGTGACCTCGCCCTACACGTTCTTCGCATCCGCCGGCGCCGTCGTCCGCCTCGGGGCCCGTCCGGTCTTCTGCGACATCGACCCGGCGACGTACAACGTCGACCCGGAGAAGCTGGAGAAGGCGATCACGACGAGGACGAAGGCGATCCAGCCGATCCACCTCTACGGCCAGTGCGCCGACATGGACCCGATCCTCGACGTCGCGAAGGCGAAGGGGATCCCGGTCATCGAGGACGCCTGCCAGTCGCTCGGAGCGGGCTACAAGGGGAAGAAGGCGGGCGCCCTCGGCGACTTCGGCGCCTTCTCGTTCTTCCCGTCGAAGAACCTCGGCGGCTTCGGCGACGGCGGGATGGTGACGACGAACGACGACGCGATGGCGGCGACCCTCCGCGCCCTCCGGATGCACGGGGAGACGAGCCGCTACCACCACAAGCTCGTCGGCGGGAACTTCCGGCTCGACGCGCTGCAGGCCGTCGTTCTGCACGTCAAGCTCCCGCACCTCGACGCCTGGGCCGAAGGGCGGCGGCAGAACGCGGCCGACATCGAGCGGCGCTTCCTCGAGCATGGCGGACGGACGTTCGAAGAGGGAGGGATCGCCTTCCCCCGTGAGGCGCCCGGCCGGCACCACGTCTACAACCAGTTCGTCGTTCGGGTCGCCCGCGGCCGTCGGGACGAGCTGAAAGACCGTCTCACCCAGCTGAAGGTCGGGTGCGCGATCTACTACCCCGTGCCGCTCCACCTCCAGGAGTGCTTCGCGAACCTCGGCGGCAAGGCCGGAGACTTCCCAGTCGCCGAGCAGGCCGCTCTGGAAACTCTTGCACTGCCTGTGTTTCCGGAGCTCTCGCCGTCGCAGAAGGCATTCCT
>JAKLER010000237.1 GCA_022711615.1 Acidobacteriota bacterium | reverse complement strand
CTCCTTCGGCCGGAAGGTGACCCACAACCTGCACGTCGGCTACCAGTGGTCGAAGGACCAGGAGGACCTCTACCGGACCTCCAACGGCTGGGGCTCGATCACGATCCCCGGCGGGCGCATCAACTGCCCGACGGCCGCCACGTGCGCCGGCCAGCCGGTCTTCTACCAGGCACAGGTGCAGCAGCAGGGGATCCTCAACGTCCCGACGATCAACTCGCAGTACCACCAGCAGAACATCGAGCTGAACGACTCGATCCGGTGGGCGAACCTCACCGTGAACGTCGGCCTCCTGGCGAGCAACGACAAGCTCTACGGCATGGGCCTCCGCGAGAAGGAGGGGACGGTCTCGGGCTTCGAGCTCGCGCAGGGGAGCCGCTACCTGATGCACGAGATCAAGTTCCGGGACGCGCTCCAGCCGAGGCTCGGCATCGTCTGGGCCTACCAGGGGGCGAACACCGTCTACGCGAACTACGCCCGCTACATCCCGACGGCCGGCTCGCTCCCGCGCGCCGCGTCGTGGGCCCGGAACTCGGCCGCGCTCATCAACGTCTACTTCGACCGGAACGGCAACTTCATCGGCTCGACGCCCGAAGCCTCCTCCACGGGGAAGATCTTCCAGGACGACCTCAAGCCCCGGAAGACCGACGAGTTCATGGTCGGGACGACGAAGGACCTCGGGAAGGGGTGGACCGGCCGACTGCACGGCCGTTACCGGAAGTCCGACAACTTCTGGGAGGACACGAACAACGACGCGCGGATCCGCTTCAATCCCCCTCCGGGGATCCCGCGTGAGCTCTACGTCCCGAACCTCCCGGACATCAACAAGGAGCTCGGCGCGACGTCGTACGTCATCGCCGCGCTCGACGGCGCGTTCACGAAGTACTACGAAGCCGGACTCGAGGCCGAGTGGCGCGGCCGCAACGCCTACGTCCGCGGCTCCTACGTCTGGAGCCACTACTACGGCAACTTCGACCAGGACAACTCCGCCGGCTCCGGCACGGGCAACGACAGCAACATCTTCATCGGCTCGTCGAACATCGGCGACGGCGCCGGCCGACAGCTCTGGAACTTCAAGTACGGCAACCTCCGCGGCGACCGCCGCCACCAGCTGAAGCTCTACGGCTCCTACCAGCTCCCCTGGCGGAGCTCCGTCGGCGCCTACGCGGTCTACCAGTCGGGCCAGCCGTGGGAGTACCACAGCTACGAGCCGTACATCTCGCAGACGACGAGCACGAGCGACTCGAACCGCTACGCGGAGCCGGCCGGCTCCCGCCGGACCGACGCGCACTACCAGATGGACCTGAACTACACGCAGACGATCCCGATCGGGGACCTCTTCCGGCTCGAGGCCCGCATCGACGTCTTCAACGTCTTCGACCGTCAGACCGGCTACAACATCCAGGACAACGTCCACTCCGCCAACCCGGGCACGCCGCAGACGTTCTACGACCCGCGGCGTTTCCAGTTCGCCCTCAAGCTCGATTTCTAGCCTCCGCCAGGAACCGGAATCCGAAGGGCCCGCGGAGCGATCCGCGGGCCTTTCCCTTTCCGGAACCCGGCCCCGGGCGGGCTTCGGGCGGTACGATTCCCTCATGCCCAGCCTCTACGCCGGCGTCGACGGCGGCGGGACGCGCACGCGCGCCGTCGTGACGACCTCGGACCTCCTCCCGCTCGGGCGCGGCGCCTCCGGCCCCACGAACGCCTCGGTCGTCCCCGTCCCGCACCTCGTCCAGTCCGTCACGGAGGCGGTCGACGACGCCCTCGAGGCCGCCGGCGCCTCGCGCGCCGACCTCGCGCTCCTCTCCTGCGGGCTCGCCGGCGTCGATGCCTCCGCCACCGCCGGACGGCTCGTCGCCGCCCTCGAGACCGTCTTCGGACCGGGGCACGTCCGCGTGACGACCGACGCGCGCATCGCCCTCGCCGGGGCCCTCCCCGATCCCGTCGGCGGGGCCGGGGCCGTCCTGATCGCCGGCACCGGCGCGATCTGCTTCGGGCGGAACGCCCACGGCCTCGAGGAGCGCGCCGGGGGCTGGGGAGCCCTGATCGGCGACGAGGGCTCCGCCTCGGAGATCGCCCGGCGCGGCCTCGCCGCCGTGGCGCGCGACGTCGACGGCCGCGGCCCCCGAACGAAGATGAGGGAGGCGCTCGACGCCTCGGAGGGGACCCGCTCCGCCGTCGAGAGGATCCGGCGCCTCTTCCGTCCCGGCGCGGGGCCCACCGACACCGCCGCCTACTTTCCCGTCGTCCTCGAGGCGGCGCGCGCGGGCGACGCCATCGCGCTCGGGATCCTCGAATGGGCGGGCCGCGAGCTCGCCTGGACCGCGCTCACCGTGCTCCGGAAGCTCGGAATCGCCGGCGAGGAATCGACCGTCGCGACGGTCGGCGGCGTCTTCTCGGCGGGCGAGCTCGTCCTCGCCCCCCTCCGCGAGCGGCTCCTCGAGGGCTCCCCGCGGACGCGGCTCGGCCCTCCGGCGCACGTGCCCGAGATCGGCGCCATCCGCCTCGCGCTCGCCGAGGGGGCGCGGTGACGGCGACGCTCGCGCTCCTCGAGACGATCCACGCGGCCGACCTGGAGGCCGTTCGCGCCGTCGGGAACGTCCTCCCCGAGGCGGCGCGCGCGGTGGAGGAGATCGCCGGACGGCTGGATGCGGGCGGGCGATGGATCAACGTCGGGGCCGGGACGAGCGGCCGGCTCGGCGTCCTCGACGCCTCCGAGCTCCCCCCGACGTTCGGGATCCCTCTCTCCCTCGTCCACGGCCGGATCGCCGGCGGGCGGGCGGCCCTCGTCGACGCCGTCGAGGGGGCGGAGGACGACGAGGCGGCCGGGGCGGCGGAGATCCGGGCGGAGCGGCTCGGTCCGAAAGACGTCGTCCTCGGGATTGCGGCGAGCGGCGCGACACCCTACGTCGCCGGCGCGCTCCGTGCCGCGAAGGAGGCGGGCGCGCTCGCCGTCGCCCTGGTCTGCGCCCCCGGCTCGCGGATCGCCGCGCTCGCCGACCTCGCGATCGTCGTCGAGACCGGGCCGGAGGTCCTCCGCGGGTCGACGCGGATGAAGGCGGGGACGGCCCAGAAGCTCGTCCTGAACATGCTCTCCACCGCCGTCTTCGCGCGGCTCGGCCTCGTCTGGCGCGGGGAGATGGTGGCGATGCGACCGACGAACGCGAAGCTGAGGCAGCGGGCGGTCGACATCCTCCGCCGAACGCTCGGCATTGCCGAGGAGGAGGCGCGCGCTCTCCTCTCGGAGACCGGCTGGGAGCTCCCGCCGGCGCTCGTCGCCGCGCGCTGGCGCGTCTCCCCGTTTCGCGCCTCGGAGTGGATCGCCGCCTGCCGGGGGAACGTCGCCCGCGCCCTCGAGGAGGAGCCGTCGTGACCCGCGCCGGCCTCGTCGACCTCCACGTTCACGGCGCGTTCGGCGTCGACCTCCTGACCGCGGACACGGCGGGGCTCGACCGGCTCGCGCTCGGCCTCGCGGCGCGCGGCGTCGAGGGCTTCGTCCCGACGCTTGTCCCCGTCCCTCTCGCCGAGCTCGGACCGCTGATGGCCCGCCTCTCCGCGTGGGTCCGCTCCCGAGCGCCCGGCGACGGGCGCGGGGCGATGCCGCTCGGCATCCACCTCGAGGGGCCGTTCGTCTCGCCGAGCCGCTCGGGCGCCCTTCACCGCGAATGCCTGCTCGACGGGAGCGACGCCCGGACGGTCGACGCCTTCTTCGACGCCGTCGGCGAGGTCCCCGGCCGGCCCGTCGTCACGCTGGCGCCCGAGATCCCGGGAGGGCTCGTGCTCGTCTCCCGCTTCGCCGCGCGCGGCTGGCTCGTCTCCCTCGGCCACACCGAGGCCGACGTCCCGACGCTCGACGAGGCGCTCCGGCGCGGCGCGCGGCACATGACCCACTTCGGGAACGCGATGAAGGCGCTCCACCACCGCGACGCCGGTCCGGTCGGATGGGGGCTCCTGCGGGACGGGGTGACGGTCGACGTGATCGCCGACCTCCATCACCTCTCCCCCGAGATGCTCGCGCTCGTGAAGCGCTGCAAGGGAGCGGAGCGCTTCGCGCTGATCAGCGACGCGGCACCGTGCGCCGGCCAGCCCGACGGGAGCTACTCCGTCTGGGGCGAGACGCTCACCGTCTGCGAGGGAGCGGTCCGGAACGCGACGGGCGGCCTCGCCGGAAGCGCGGCGCTCCTCGACGAGTGCGCCGCCCGCCTCGTCGCCTGCGGCGTCGCGACGGAGGAGGAAGCGTGGATCGCGGCGTCGCGAACGCCCCGGCGCCTCCTCGTCTCCTGACGTCCCGGGCGGCCCCTCAGACCTTCCAGAACCAGCCGCGCTTCTCGCAGAAGCGGAGGATCGCCCAGACGACGGCGAGGAGGACGAGCGCCTGCACGTGCGATCCGAGGTACGGGTCGCCCACGCGCGAAAAGACCCTCTCGAAGAGGAGCCGGTGGAGCGGCACCGCCGTCCCGCCGACCGTCGGCTTCACGAGGAGCAGGGTCTTCGCGAGGAGGCCGGAGAGGACGAACGCGAGGAGCGGGTTCGTCCCGAACGTCACGAGGGGCGCGAGCGGTCGCGTCCCGCTTCGAGCGTCGGCGACGACGAGGGCGAGGAGGAGCGCGAGACTGGCCGCGCCCGACGTGAAGAGGACGTAGGAGCCGGTCCAGAGCCCCTTGTTGAGCGGAAGGCCGAGCGCCTGCACGGCCAGGCCGCCCGCCACCCCGGCGGTGCCCGCGGCGGCGAGGAACGCCCGGCGCCGCGGGGCCGGAGCCTTCGACGTCAGCAGCAGCCCCGCGAGGGCGCCGGTCAGCATCGTCGCGAGGGCCGTCAGCGTCGAGAGGACCCCCTCCGGGTCCCACGCGGGCTTCCAGAGATGGCCCTTCAGGAGCGCCACGTCGATCGCCGCCTGGAGGTTCCCCTCGCGTGACAGGTCGTAGCCGGGAAGGAAGAGGAGCGCGGTGTGGAGGGCGACGAGGAGCGCGGCGGCCGCAGCGAGGAAGGCGGCCCTCCGCTTCGCCGGGGCGGCGAGGAGGAGGAGCGCGCCGAGGGCGTAGACGACGCCGATCCGGGGGAGGACGCCGGGGAGGCGGAGTCGGAAGAGCCGTTCGAGCGTGAACGGGAACCAGGCGAGCGCCCATCCGACGAGGACGATCGTCCCCCCGCGGCGGAGCGCGTGCCGCGCGAGCGTCGCCCGCGCGGCCCCCCGCGAGGCGCGCCGGCCGAGCGAGAGGACCGAGGCCGTCCCGACGATGAAGAGGAAGAACGGGAAGACGAGGTCGGTCGGTGTGCAGCCGTGCCACTCCGCGTGGCCGAAGGGCGGGAGGACGTGCGCCCAGCTCCCCGGGTTGTTGACGAAGAGCATCGCGGCGACGGTCGCTCCCCGGAAGAGGTCGAGGGCGACGAGCCGGCCCGCGGGAGGCTGCGATTCGGACAGGGCCCGATTCTAGGGAACCGTGCGGACCGCGGACGATCTATCCTCGACGGGCATGGAGATCGCGAACGGTCCGGTGCCGACGGGAGAGCTGCCCGCCCGAGTCTTTGACCTCGCCGGGATCGCCCTCGCTCTGGCCGACGCGTCCGGCCGGATCGAATGGGCGAACGAGGCTTTCCGCGCCCTTCACCGCGTCCCCGCCGACGGCGGGCCGGGCCTCTCTCTCCGCGACCTCGTCGTCGGCCGCCCCGGGACGCCCCCGCCCCTTCCGGAGCCGCTCACACTCGGCTTCCAGGGGGTCGTCCGGCACCGGCGCCTGGACGGCACGCTCTTCTTCGGAGAGCTGACCGTCCGGCCCGCGGGGAGCGGCGTCTCGGTCGTCGTCCGGGACGCCTCCGAAGATCGCCGGGCGGCGGCCGTCCACGACTGCCTCCTCGCGCTCCTTCGGACCGCGCACGAGAACCCCTCCCCCGGAGAGCTCTACCCGGTGGCGCACGCCCTCGTCGGCCGGCTCCTGCCCGCAACGGGGTTCGCCGTCGTCGGCCTCGACCCGGCGACCGCGCGGGTCGAGCTCCTCTACTCGGCGCCCGAGAAGCTCGGACAGGACGTCCGCGAGGCCGTCTGGAGCGTCGCGGGCGAGGTGATCGCCTCCCGCGCGCCCCTCAGTCTCGGGTCCGCCGGCCGCGACGGGGAGGCGACCGCGCGAAGGGCCGGCCCCGCCGGCGTCCCGGGGACCTCCTGGCTCGGCGCCCCGCTCGGGGACGACCTCGGCGCGCTCGTCGTCTGGGCCTCCGGCGGAGCCGGCCACGACGAGGCCGACGGGGCGCTGCTCGGGACGCTCGCGCCGCTCGTCGGCGAGGCGCTCCGCCGCGGCCGGGAGGAGGCGCGGCGGCAGGGCGAGCTCCGCGCGAAGTCCGCCCTGATGGAGGCGCTCTCGGACGCCGGCCAGGCGCTCGTGACGCTCCGCGACGGCTTCGTCGTCTCCGCGAACGACGCCGCCCTCCGCCTCGCCGGGACGACGCCGGAAGAGCTCTTCGGCCGCCGGCTCCTCCTGGAGCTCGCACCTCCCGCCGAGCGGACGCACCTGGCGCGCCTCCTGGCGTCTCCCCCGCAGGAGCCGTTCGAGACGGCCCTCGCCCTTCCCGGCGGCGAACGGCGCGAGGTGCAGATGGCGATCCGGGCCGTCGACC
>JAKLER010000236.1 GCA_022711615.1 Acidobacteriota bacterium | reverse complement strand
CCTACGGCCGGGCCGACGTGGCGCTCCTTCACGCGTTCCTCCGGAAGCTGCGCCCCCGGCGCGTCGTCTGCGCGGGGGCCGGGGCCTTCGTCCCTTCGCTCCTCGATCTGAACGAGCACGTCTGCGGGCGTTCGATCGCGATCACCGTCGTCGACCCCGACGCCGAGCGCCTCCGCCCGCTCCTCGGCCCGGAGGACTCGGAGAAGGTCCGGCTCGTCCCCTCCCGCGTCCACGAGGTCCCCTACGACACCTTCACCTCGCTCGGCCCGAGCGACGTCCTCTGCGTCGAGACGAGCCACGTGTCGAAGACGGGGAGCGACCTGAACCACCTCCTCTTCCGCGTCCTGCCTCGGCTGAAGGCGGGGGTGCACGTCCACGTCGACGGCGTCTTCTGGCCCTTCGAGTACCCGAGCGCGTGGGTGACGGAGGGGCGGGCCTTCAACGAGGCGTACCTCTGGCGCGCGTTCCTCCTCAACAGCTCCGCGTGGGAGATCGTCCTCTTCGCGAGCTTCCTCGAGGCGAGCCACCGGGGAGCCCTCCTGAAGGAGCTCCCGCAGTGGGAGAGGAGCCGCGGAGGAGGTCTCTGGCTGCGCCGGAAGGGCTGACCGGCGGGGGGAGCCCGCCGGCGGAGGAGGCGCCCCGCCCGCCGGCCGGCCTGGTGCGTCAGGCCTCGTCCAGGAGCTCCGGCCCCTGCGTCCGGACGAGCTCGACGAGCTTCTCCTTCAGGGCGTCCTTCATCCCCGAGACGTCGGAGACCTTCACGAACTCCTCGAACTCCTCGCTCCCGGAGATCTCCGTCGTCTCGATGATCACGTCGTCGTCGGGGCGGTAGGTCGAGACGGCCGTCGTGACGCAGGTGATCGGGAGGTTCCCGAACTCGGGGCGCCGTTCCACGACGACCGGGAAGCGGAGCGCGTCGAGCATCTCCCGGATCCCCGCCTGCCGTGTGAAGACGTGCTCGACGAGGAGGAAGTGGAGGACGAAGCGCCGCAGCTGCTCCTCGGTCCGGTTGCGGTCGGCGAGGACGCGCTTGAGCTCGTCGAGCCCGTAGTCGCGGTAGTTCACGACCCACTTCAGAGGCGAGGTGATCCGGACGGTCTTGCCCTCGCGCTCTCCGCGGGCGGTGTAGGAGTACTCGACCGGCTGCATCTCGAGGGAGGCGCTCATCACCTCGAACGGCGACTTCAGCTCCTTGGGAAGGTGGAACGGCTTGCTTCCGGCGACCTCCGCGAAGTCGGCCGCGAGGTCCTTGAAGGCCCGGTCGGCGCCCTTCACGAGCTCCTTCCCGTGCCCCTGTACGTGCTCGCCGAAGACCGCCCGCGGACGGAGCAGCGGCTCGATCGTGACGAGCGTGCTGCGCACGTCGGCGCGGAGCGTCTCCGCCAGGGCGCGGGTCAGCTTACGAAGGGCGATGAACTTCCGCGTGCTGATCGTCGGCATTCGCGTCCCCTCTCCCGGCGCGCCGGGCCGCGCCGCGGCTCTCCGGATGGTCGTTTCCGGCGAGTCTGGAGCCGATTCGACGGGGCGTCAAACCGCCCGCTCAGCGGGGGCCGTTCTTCTCCCAGGTCCCGTAGATCGGGTTCGGCAGGGCGAAGTACCGGACCCCGAAGTCGCCGAACGCGCTCTCGGGCTCGTCGCGCAGCTTCTGGCTCTGCTCGGGGAAGTCCTGGATGTTGTCGCCGACCCAGACGAGGATCTCGAGCGGCCCCAGGTCGGGCCGCGCGGCCCCCTCGGTGACGAGCCGGAAGCGAGGCTCCTTCCGGTCCCCCGCGTCGTCCGGCCGGCAGACCAGGACGTCGTACGGCAGGCCCGCGAGGACGAGGTTCGCCGCCACGTCGTCACAGAGGGACGCCTGGGTGTTCGTCACGACGGCGACCCGGCCGCCGAGCGCGCGGATCCCGGCGAGGAAGGTGGCGGCGCCGGGGACGGCCGGCCTCGCGCGCCTCTTCACCCAGGCGAACCACGCCTCGTCGGTGTGCGTGCGGCCCGCCGCCTGCAGCTCGGCCTCGTAGCCGGAGTTGTCGATGATCGTGTCGTCGGCGTCGACGCAGACGGCCCAGCTCCCGGCGGGGCGGCCCGCGCTGGCCTCTTCGGCGGCCTCCAGCGCGGCCCGGAAGGTCTGGATCGTCACGGCCCGGTACTCGGCCGAGGCGCGGACCCAGTGAAGCTCGTCGGTGGGGCGGTTCGGGCGTACGGCCGTCTCGGCCGGTGCCGCGGCCGGCGGCCGCATCGCGGGAGCGCAGGACGTCAGGGCGAAGGCGAGAGCGGCGGAAGCGACGGCGATCGGGACCTTGCTCATCGGAATTCCCGAGTCTAGCAGCGCCCGGCCTCGCGTACTCTCCCGGGCCATGGGAAAGAGGATCGAGCCGTGCCGGAAGAGCCCCGAAGAGCGCCTCGACGACCTCCTCGCGGGGCATCGCGAGGCGTCTCTGCGGAACGAGGGGGCGAAGTACGCCGCGCGCGCCCTCTCCTCGTCCGACTCGATGCCGAACGGCGTGAAGTTCTTCGCGTACGCCCTCCTGGCGGCGGACGCCACGGACGAGGAGGACGCGCTCGAGGCGCTCTCGGCCGCGGAACGCTACCTCGAGGTCGCGCGCGAGGACCTCGGCCGCCGGTTCGCGAAGGAGGTCGTCTCGCTCCGCTTCCTCGAGCGAGGGATCGCCCTCCGGAGCGAGAGGGCCGAGTTCGAGGAGGCGCTCCGCCTCTGCGACGTCGCCCTGGCGCTCGGCCTCGGGGAGGCCTATTCGCGGAAGAAGGCGTCGCTCCTCAGGATGACGTAGGGGCGGGCCGGCCCGCGCGGGGCCTCACCGCACCTGCTCAGCGCCGGCCGTCGATGGCCCGCTGGATCGCCTTCGCGTCGTCCCGGGCGATCTTCGCGCGGCGGTCGGCCCGCGTCTTGCGCTCGGCCTCCTGGCGGGAGCGCGCGACCACGAAGCGGTAGAGCCCGAAACCGAGCCCGGCGACGATCAGGAGGCCGATTCCGAATTCCATCCTCAACACACCCATCGGCCCGCGCGACGGCCCCGCGGAAGCCCGGGAGACCCGGGCCTCCGCGAACCGAGCCCGGGGCCGGCCGCCCGGCCCGGGGCTCCTACCAGCGGCCGCGCCCGCCGCCGCCGCCGCGGTTCTCCTGCGGCTTGGCTTCGTTGACGCGGATGGCGCGGCCGTCGATCTCGCGGCCGTTGAGCGCGCCCATCGCCTTCTGCGCGTCGGAGTTCGACATCTCGACGAAGCCGAAGCCCTTCGAGGTGCCGCTGTCCCGGTCGGTGATGACGCGGGCGGACTCGACCTGGCCGAACGGCGCGAACAGGTCGTTGAGGGTGGCGTCGGTCGTGTTGTAGGAGAGGTTTCCAACGTAGAGCTTCATCGTGAGTCCTCGTGTCTTGTCTCGGTCGTCCGAAGACGATCTGGTGGGGAGATAGGTGAGTCGGAAGCGCGCGGGAGACGGGGCCTGCTCGTTACGCTTTGCCGCGCCGTCTGCCCGAAGTTCGGAGAGCGAGGAGGCGGAGAGTGGCGAATGGGCCAGAGGCAGAATATCACGACTTCGCGGAGGGGCGGTCACAGCCCTCCCGGGGGACGGCTCCCTCGCGGGGCCGGCCGTTCCCGGCCGGGAGAGAACCGAGTCTCCTCACCGTCCGCCCCGAGTCGCCCGCGCCCGGGCGACCGCCTTCTCGAAGCGGGGGTCGCGCCGGAGGTTCCAGAGGTCGTCGTCCTCCTCGACGTGGTCGGCGGTGGCCGCGCCGAGGTCGATCGCCTCGAACAGGCGGGCGAACGCCGCGTCGCGCTCCTTCAGACGCGCGTGGGCGCAGGCCAGGTCGTAGGCCGTCGCGCCGCGCCGGTAGCCGAGGGAGAGGGCGCGGGTGAAGGCATGGACGGCCTCCCGGTCCTGGCCCGCGGTCAGGCGGACCTTGCCGATGCTCCACCACGCCCGCCCGCTCCGCGGGTTCGTCCGCAGGAACGCCTCGAACCGCGCCGCGGCCTCGTCGGCCTCCGCGACCATCTGGGAGCGGAGGAGCCGGGCCCCGAGGCTCGGGAAGTCCCCCAGGGAGAGCGCCTCGGCGTCCTTCGCGATCCTCTCGAAGCGAGGCTCGGCGCGGAGTCCGTCGAGGTCGTCGTCGCGCCGCAGGTGCCCGGCCCCGTCGAAACCCGCGGCGACGGCGCGCTCGAGGAGGTCGAGGGCTTCGGCGTTCCGGCTCTCGAGGGCGCGGGCGCAGGCCGCGTTGTAGAGCGAAGTCCCCTCGCGCCGGCCGGCCTCCGAGGCCGCCACGAAGGCCCGGGCGGCGCGGTCGAGCTCCCCGCACGAAAGGAGGTCCTGCCCGACGTCGAAGAGGGCTCGGCCGTCCTTCGATCCCCGCCCGGAAAGCTGGTCGAAGCGGACGACGGCCGACCGGCACTTCTCGGCGCTCCGCCCCGACCGGGCCGTGCGCGCTTTCGCCTTCAGCGCCGTGAACCGGGGGTCCGTGCGGAGCGAATCGAGGTCGTCGTCGTCGAGGTGCCGCCGGAGCTCGAACCCGGCCGCCTCGGCCCGACCGAGCCATTCGAAGGCGAGGTCCTTCTCGCCCTTGCGCGCGTAAGCGCAGGCGACGTTGAACGACGAGACTCCGACGCGCTCGCCCGCGTCGATCGCCCGGCGGAACGCGGCGATCGCCTCGTCCCACCTCTGGTCCTCGTGGAGCTCCATCCCGCGGTCGAACCAGCGGCCGTCGCTCGCGGCCGGGGGCGGCGTCGGGGCCGGCCCCGATGCGAACGCGGGGGGCGCGGGAAGGGCGAGGAGCGCGGCGACGACGAGACATCGCGGGGCGAAGCGTCGGGCGTGGTCCATGCCCCCTCCATACGGAGCGGCGCAAGGGGTGTTTCCCGGTCAGGTCCCGCCGTTCGACGCGGGGGACCTGGGGGCACGTCGCATAAGTGATTGCACCGTAGCCGGTTCGGCGCCCTTCGGGGCCCGCGGACCCCATTCAATATCATCCGCGCATGAATCGGACGGAAATGGCTCCCCTGGAAGGACAGGTCTCTTCGCCCGCTCCGGGCGAGTTCGACGTCGTCGTGATCGGAGGCGCGATCGCTGGCGCGTCGACCGCCATTCTGCTTCGCCGCCGCAACCCGGGCGTCCGCGTCCTCGTCGTCGAGAAGTCGGATGCGTTCGACTGGAAGGTCGGAGAGTCGACCGTCGAGATCTCCGCGTACTTCCTCACGCGCGTCCTGAAGCTCTACGACCACCTCTCGCGCGAGCACCTCCCGAAGCAGGCTTTCCGCTACTGGTTCCACAACGAGAAGGTCGCCTGCCTGCGCGAGGCGTCCGAGGTCGGCCCGACGCAGCTCGCGCGGACCCCCGGGTTCCAGCTCGACCGGGCCGTCCTCGACGAGCACGTCCTGAAGCTCGCCGCCGAGGAAGGGAGCGAGATCTGGCGCCCCGCGAAGGTCGTCGACGTCGCCCTGGGCGGGGAGGCGGGGAGCTCCGTCACGGTGGAGAAGGCCGACGGGACGCGCGCGACCGTCCGCGCGAGGTGGGTCGTCGACGCCTCCGGGCGCCAGGCGCTTCTCGCCCGCAAGCGCGGCGGCATCCGGCCGGTCGAGGGGCATCCGACCTCGTCGATCTGGGTCCGGTACCGCGGCGTCAAGGACCTCGACGGCAAGGAGGTCGTCGGCACCGACCCGGCCGATCCGTTCGTCCGGAGCGTCGTCGCCTCCCGTCGGCTCGCCACGAACCACTTCACCGGATGGGGCTACTGGGTTTGGTTCATCCCGCTCCGCGGAGGCGAGACGAGCGTCGGGCTCGTCTGGGACACGCGGCTCGTCCGCCCCGAGGGGTCGACCCCGCTCGAGAAGCTCGCGAGCGTCCTCTCCGCGAACCCGCTGACGCGCGAGATGCTCGAGCACGCCGAGCCCGTTGCGGGGGACTGCCGCTACTACGGCACGCTCCCCTATCTCGTCGACCGCTTCATCGACCACGGCTGGACCTGCGTCGGCGACGCGGGCGGCTTCCTCGACCCGTTCTACTCCCCCGGCCTCGACCAGCTGAGCTTCTCGGTCCACATGCGGGTCGAGCTGATCCTGAAGGCGCTCGCGGGGGCGCCGCGCGAGGAGATGGCGAAGGAGTACGAGAGCCACAACCGCCGCTACGCCCGGTTCTTCGAGTACTTCTACGAGGCGATCTACCGCGACAAGTACCACCTGATGGGCGACTACGACACGATGACGACGGCGTTCCTGATGGACACGGCGCTTTACTACCTCGTCGCCGTCCAGCCCGTCTACACCGAGTCGGCCGACCGCCTCGGGGTCCCGCCGTACTACGGCGACGGCGCCGAGGTCGGCCTCGTCCCGATGCGTTTCTACCAGCAGCGGCTCGTCTCGATCGCGAAGAGGAAGAAGGCGCTCGGGATCTACGGGAACCACAACGCCGGGCGCCGCCCCGGCTTCGTCGGCTTCTCGCTCCGAAGCTCCGCCCACGTCATGCTCTGGCACGGGCTCCTTCGCTGGTGGAAAGCCGAGCTCGCCAACGCGCTGACGTACGTCTGGAAGCCGCGGCCGCTCGAGGGACCGCGGCCGGTCCTCCCGCCCCGGCCCGCGGAGGAGGCCGGCGGCGAGGCGCCGGCGCGAGGCTGACCGCCGTGCGGGGCCCGCGCCCCGGGCGCCTCCTCGCCCCTTTCGCGGCA
>JAKLER010000235.1 GCA_022711615.1 Acidobacteriota bacterium | reverse complement strand
GGGCGCGGCCGACCCGGCGAAGGCCGCGGGGCTCCTCGGAAAGCTCGAGAGGGCGGTGCGCGACCTCCTCGGCCTCGGCGGCGCCGCCGCCGGCGCGGCGCTCGTCGGCGGGCTCTCCCTCCCGGCGCTCGACGGGGAGGCCCAGGAGGCCCCGCTCCCGCAGGTGCCGCGGCGGACGCTCGGGAAGACCGGGAAGACGGTGCCGATCCTCCTCCTCGGCGGCATGGGGCTCGACCGGAAGTTCGACCCGAAGATCGCCGAGGCCGTCCGCTTCGGCGTGAACTACGTCGACGCGGCCGACTGCTACCTCGGCGGCCACTCCGAGGCGGGCCTCGCGGCCTATTTCGCAAGGGCGAAGAACCGCGACAAGGTGTGGGTCACGACGAAGAGCGACAAGCACGACCCGAAGGGATTCGAGCGGACGGTCTTCCAGAGCCTCGAGAACCTCCAGTCGGACTACGCCGACATGTACTACCTCCACGCCGTCGACGACCCCGACGTCCTGAACGACGACCTCGCCGTGACGGTCCTCCGGCTGAAGAAGGCCGGCAAGTTCCGCCACTTCGGCTTTTCCTGCCACTCGGGGAACGTCGTCGAGCTCCTCCACAAGGCGGCGAAGACCCGCTGGGTCGAGTCGGTCATGTTCCGGTACAACTTCCGGAGCTACGGGCAGAAGGAGCTGAATGCCGCCATCGACGCCGCCCACGAGGCCGGCGTCGGGCTCATCGCCATGAAGACCCAGGGGGCGGAGGCAGGCCTTCGCGACGCCTGGAAGAAGTTCGAGAAGACCGGGAAGTGGAACAAGCACCAGGCCGTCCTGAAGGCAGTCTGGGAGGACGAGCGGATCTCCGCGGCCGTCTCGGCCATGGACACGTTCGAGAAGCTGCGGGAGAACATCTCCGCGGCGCTCGACCGGAGCCCCCTCGCCGCCTCGGAGCGGGAGGCCCTCGACCGTTACGCGGCGGCGACCCGCCCCTTCGCCTGCGACGGCTGCGACCGCCTCTGCGGCGCGGCGGCCGGCGGCGAGGCGAAGATCGGCGACACGCTTCGGTACCTGACCTACCACGACTCCTACGGGCGGACCGACGAGGCGCGGGCGCTGTACGCGGCGCTCCCCGCCCCGACGCACCGGCTCTCGGCGGCCGACCTCGCCGCGGCCAGCCGCGCCTGTCCGCACGGAGTCGACGTCGCGGCGCTCGTGACGCGGGCGAGGGCGGTCCTCGCGTAGGGACCGGGGCCTCCGGGGCGGCCACGGCCGGCCGACGCCTCCGAGGCGAGGCGTTCTGGCACCGATCTTCCAAAGACCTGGGCGTGGTCTTCGCGCGCTGCTCTCGCCCCCCCTCGAACGGACGTGGAGAGTTGGCCTCAAATGGAATGTTTGCAGTGACTTACACGGATCGACCCAACGTCGAACACCCGACGAGCCGATCCCAACGTCTTCGCGTAGAATCCGATGGTTTGGATCGTTCTGGGGGAACCCGTATTCGCCACGGTCACCGACCCGGTCCCAGCGCTTCCCACCCGGGGAGCCGGATCGCGATGCGCGGTGACGTTCAGCAGAATCCACCCACTTCATCGATGAAGGGAGGAGCCTCGACCCAACCGAATTCCGTCCTATCGGCCGCGCTGCGCCTGTCGCCGGCGCGCGCGACCGGACCACACGAGGCGACGCCCCTGGTCGTTTTCAGTCGGAACCTTTTCATCCCCATCCACCCCATTTCCTAGTAGAGGAGAGAGGCAAGACACGATGAGATCAAACCGTACTTGGCTGGTTGCGCTCGTCCTGCCCCTGTTGATGGCCACCGTCCTCGTCGCGCAGATGCCGACGAGCACGATCCTGGGCCGCGTCATCAACGAGGGTCAGGGCCTTCCGGGCGTCACCGTCACGGCGAAGTCCCCCGCCCTCCAGGGCGTCCGCACCGCGGTCACGTCGACCAACGGAGACTTCGTCTTCCCGAATCTCGCCCCCGGCCGCTACACCATCTCCTTCACGATGTCCGGCTTCCAGACCGTCACCCGTGAGGTCAACGCGGCGGCGTCCCAGCAGGTGGCCGTCAACGCCGAGATGAGCCTCAGCGCGGTCGCGGCCGAGGCGGTCGTCGTCGGCACGTCCGAGACGATCTCCCAGAGCACGACGGCGTCGACGACCTACACGTCCGAGCTGACGAAGAAGCTCCCGATCACCCGGACGCTCCTCTCGGCCGTCCTCCTCGCCCCCGGCGTCAACTCCAACGGCCCCGGCGGCAACCTCACCATCTCCGGCGCGCAGTCGTTCGACAACAACATGATGGTGAACGGCGTCAACATCCAGGACAACATCCGCGGCACCGCGAACAACCTCTTCATCGAGGACGCGATCGCCGAGACGACGACGTCCACCTCGGCGGTCTCCGCCGAGTACGGCCGGTTCACCGGCGGCGTCGTCAACGCCATCACAAAGTCGGGCGGCAACACGTTCAGCGGGTCGGTTCGCGCCACTCTCGAGAACGACAAGTGGACCGCCAAGACCCCGCTCACGACGATCGAGAGGAACGACAAGATCACGCCGATCTGGGAAGGCACCCTCGGCGGCCCCATCCTGAAGGACAAGGTCTGGTTCTTCCTCGCCGGCCGCTACCGGAACTTCGAGTCGACCGGCCAGACTTTCAAGACGAACATCCCCTACGACACCGGCAACATCGAGCAGCGCTGGGAGGCGAAGGGCACCTTCACCCCGTTCCAGAACCACACGCTCACCGGGTCCTACATGAACATCCAGCAGGCGCAGGTCAACCGGGTCTTCCGGAAGGCTTACGACCTCAACAGCGTCTTCACGCCGCACCTCCCGCAGGAACTCTTCGCGGCCAACTACAACGGCGTCCTCACCGACAAGCTCTTCGTCGAGGCCCAGTACTCGAAGCGCAAGTTCACGTTCAAGGACTACGGCGCGACGACGAAGGACCTCTACGACGGCACCGCGATGGTCGACTACGCGGTGAGCGGCGCGGCGAGCTACAACTCGCCGACGTTCTGCGGCATCTGCGACTACGAGTACCGGAACAACGAGAACTACTACGTCAAGGGGACGTACTTCCTCTCCACGGACAAGCTGGGTTCGCACAACATCGTCTTCGGCTACGACGACTTCACCGGCATGCGGAAGTCGAACAACTTCCAGTCGGGCAGCAACTACACCGTCTACACCCCCGGCGTCATCCAGAAGGGCACCGAGGTCTACCCGATCATCGTCGGCGACGGCTTGTCCACGGACGTCGTCTACTGGCCGATCCTCCAGCAGGCCGAGATGACCGACCTGAACACGCGGTCGGTCTTCGTGAACGACACCTGGCGCCTCAACAACAACCTGTCGTTCAACATCGGCGTCCGCTACGACAAGAACAAGGGCGTCGACAGCCGCGGCTTCGTCGGCTCGGACGACGACGCGTTCAGCCCGCGCCTCGGCGTGACGTGGGACGTCAAGGGCGATGGCAGCCTCCGCGTCGGAGCTTCCTACGCTCGCTACGTGGGCGGCATCCAGGAGAACTACGTCGGCGCCTCCTCGAGCGCCGGCAGCCCGGCCATCTACGACTACTACTACGAGGGACCGGACGTCAACACGGGCGCCTCGCAGTACGGCAGCCCCGCCAACCCCTACACCACGAAGCAGGCGCTCGAGGTCTTCTTCCGGTGGTTCGGCATCACCGGTACGAATCAGTTCCCCTCCCAGGGCAAGACGATTCCCGACTACGTCTCTCTCCCGGGCGTCAACACGACGATCCCCCAGAGCCTCAAGTCCTCCTACACCGACGAGTTCTCGGCCAACCTCTCCGGCACGCTCGGAACTCGCGGCACTTACCGCGTCGACGGCGTCTACCGTGAGTTCGGCGATTTCATTTCGAATCGGACCGACCTCGGCACCGGAAGGGTCCAGGACGCCAACGGCAACAACTACGACATGACGTGGGTCGTCAACAATGACGCCCTCGAGCGCAAGTACATCGGCGCCACGCTCCAGGCCAACTACCGCCTTCTCGACAGTCTCAACATCGGCGGCAACTACACCTGGTCGCACACCTACGGCAACGTCGTCGGCGAGACGAGCGGCTCCGGCCCGGTTCGCTCCGGCATCGGCTCGTACCCCGAGTATTTCGACGTCGATTGGGCCTTCCCCACCGGAGATCTCTCCCAGGATCAGCGGCACCGCGTCCGCGTCTACGCGACGTACGACATCCCGCTCCCGAAGGTCCTCGGCTCCCTCAGCATCAGCCCGCTCTGGAACTTCGACACCGGTACGCCCTACGCCGCCACGGGCACGATCAACACCCGCCCGTACGTGACGAACCCGGGCTACGTCGCTCCGCCGACGGGCATCACCTACTACTACACGGCGATGAACGCCTATCGGACCGACGACATCAGCCGGCTCGACCTCTCCCTCAACTACTCGTACTTCATCGGACCGGTCGAGATCTTCGCCCAGCCGACGGTCATCAACCTCTTCGGCCAGGACAACGTCGTCACGCCGTACACATCGATCGAGAATCCTCAGACCCACTCGGCCTACTACAAGACGTTCAACCCGTTCACGACCAAGCCCGTGTTCGGTGCCCGCGGCACGAATGCCAACTGGGGCGTCAACCAGAACCTGTTCGGCAAGGCCGACGGACCCGAGGACTTCCAGACCCCCCGTACCTTCCGGGTCAGCTTCGGCGTCCGCTTCTAGTCCACTTCACTCCCGTTTTCACGGGCCCCGGCCTTCGGGCCGGGGCCCTTTTTCGTCTCCGCGCTCTCGCGGCCCGCCCTGCTAATCTCGCCGGCGCCGTGCGGAAGACGCTCCTCCCCTTCCTCCTCGCCGCGCTCCTCGCTCCCGCGTGCCGTGGGGGAAAGACCGACGGCCCGCGGGCCTTCCCCGGCGCGCCGGTCGTCCTCGTCTGCGTCGACACGCTCCGCTCCGACCGGCTCCCCTTCTACGGCTACGGGAAGGTCGAGACGCCGGCCCTGACGGCGCTGCGCGAGGAGGCGGTCCTCTTCGAGCGGGCCTACAGCCACGTCCCGCTGACGCTCCCGGCCCATGCCTCGATCTTCACCGGGGCGCTCCCGGGGGCGCACGGCGTCCTCGACAACGCCGGCTATCGCCTCCCGGACACCCTCCCGACGCTCGCCGAGCTCCTCTCGAAGGAGGGGTATGTGACGGGGGCGGCCGTTTCGAGCGTCGTCCTCGCCGGCTCGAGCGGCATTTCCCGCGGCTGCACGCTCTGGAACGACGCGATCGTGCCGGAGAGGGCAGGCGTCCCGGTGAACCGCGTCCAGAGGCCCGGAGCGGAGACCGCAGAGATCCTCGCGCGCTTCGTCGAGGAGAGGAAGGACAGCCCGTTCTTCGCGTTCCTCCACGTCTACGAGCCGCACGCGCCGTACGAGGCGCCCGAGCCGTTCCGGAGCCGCTTCGCCGACCCGTACGACGCCGAGGTCGCCGCCGCGGACGCCGCGGTCGGGGCACTCGTCGCGAAGCTGAAGGCGCTCGGCCTCTGGGAGAAGAGCCTCGTCGTCTTCCTCTCGGACCATGGCGAGGGGCTCGGCGAGCACGGGGAGAACGAGCACGGCGTCTTCCTCTACCGCGAGTCGCTCCAGGTGCCGCTCCTGCTGAAGCTCCCGAAGGGAACCCGCGGCGGGACGAGCGTCGCCGCCCCCGTCCAGATCAGCGACGTCTTCCGGACGATCGTCGAGGCGGCCGGCCTTTCGGGGGCGCCGGTCCCCGCGGGCCTCGTGAACCTCGTCGGCCTCGCGTACGGCGACGCGGCGCCCGATCGCCGCATCTACGCCGAGACGTTCTTCCCCCGGATCCGCTTCGGCTGGAGCGAGCTCGCGGCGCTCCTCGACGGCTCGTGGCACTACGTCGCCGCGCCGAAGCCCGAGTTCTACGACCTCGAGGCCGACCCGGGCTCGACGCGCAACCTCGCCGAGGAGAAGCCGGGGCCGTTCCGATCGTTCGTCGTCGAGACGGAGAAGCTCCGCTCGCCGTTCCGCGCCCCGGCCGACGTCGACCCGGAGCACGCGAAGAAGCTCGCTTCGCTCGGCTACCTGAGCATGACGACGGCGGGCGGGTCGGAGGCGCGCCCCGACCCGAAGGACGAGATCGGGAGCCTCGAGAAGCTGAAGGAGGGGCTCGGCCACCTCCAGGCGGACCGCCCCGCGGAGGCGGTCGCCGCGCTCCAGCAGCTCCTCGAGCGGAACCCGCGCGTCCTCGACGCCTGGGAGCTGCTCGCCCAGGCGCTCGCGCGCCTCGGCCGCCCCGACGAGGCGCTCGCGGCGATCCGGAAGACGGTGGAGCTCTCGCCGCCCGACCGGACGAGCGCGCTCCTGACGGTGGCGGCTTTCTGCCTCCAGATCGGCCGGCCCGACGAGGCGCTCGCCCAGGCGCGCGTCGCGCGGGACCTCGGGGACCGGAACGCCGACGAGGTGATCGCCCGGGCCGAGCTCGCCCGCGGGAACGCGGATGCTGCCGAGACGGCCGCGCGGCACGCCCTGGAAGGGAGTCCCTCGAGCCGGCCCGGCGCGCTCTTCGCGCTTGCCCGCGCGGCGGCGCTCCGGGGCGACGTGAACGGCGCCCTCGCGCGTACCGAGGAGGTCCGCGCCGCCCTCGGAGGGCGGGCCGAGGTCGCCTCGCTCCAGGGCTTCCACGCCCTCCGCGGC
>JAKLER010000234.1 GCA_022711615.1 Acidobacteriota bacterium | reverse complement strand
TGACCGGCGTCCTCTCCGAGACGCTCCGCGGCCACCGCGTCGTCCAGGCCTACGGGGCGGAGCGGTACGAGGCGGATCGCTTCGGCGAGGTGAACGAGCGGACGTTCCGGCTGCTTCGGAAGGGCGCCGGCGTCATGGCCCTCTCCTCGCCGCTCGTCGAGACGGCCTCGGTCCTCGCCTTCCTGGTCCTTCTCGGCTACGCGGGGAAGCGGATCGAGGCGGGGACGATGACGCTCGGGGCGTTCATCTCGTTCGGGGTCGGGCTGGTCATGATGTACCAGCCGTTCAAGCGGGCGACGCGGATCAACCTCGCGCTCCAGCAGGCGCTCGCCTCCGCGCGGCGCCTGTTCGAGGTCCTCGACGCCCCCGTCCTCGTCGTCGACCGCCCGGACGCCGCGCCGCTCCGGCCGTTCGAGAAGGAGGTCGTCTTCGAAGGGGTCTCGTTCGCCTACCCGGGCGGGCCGGACGTCCTCTCGGGCGTCGACCTCGCCGTCCCGCGCGGCTCGGTGACGGCCCTCGTCGGTCCGTCGGGGGCGGGGAAGACGACGCTCGCGAACCTCCTCCCGCGCTTCATGGACGTGACCGCGGGGCGGATCACGATCGACGGCGTCGACGTCCGCGACGTGACGCTCGCCTCCCTGCGCGGGGCGATGGCGCTCGTGACGCAGGAGGTCGTCCTGTTCGACGACACCGTCCGGAGGAACGTCGCCTACGGCCTCGCGGACGTGCCGGAGAGCCGCGTCCGCGAGGCCCTCGCCGCCGCGAACGCCGCCGACTTCGTCGACGCCCTCCCGAAGGGGCTCGACACGCCGGTCGGGGAGGCGGGGGGACGGCTCTCCGGAGGGCAGCGGCAGCGCCTCGCGATCGCGCGGGCGCTCCTGAAGGACCCGCCGATCCTGATCCTCGACGAGGCGACTTCCGCGCTCGACACCGAGAGCGAGCGGGCCGTGCAGGCCGCCCTCGAACGGCTCATGGCGGGACGGACGACGCTCGTCATCGCCCATCGCCTCTCGACGGTGAGGCGGGCCGACCAGATCGTCGTTCTGGACCGCGGCCGCCTCGTCGAGAGGGGCCGGCACGCCGAGCTCCTCGCGCTCGGCGGCGTCTACCGGAGGCTGCACGACCTCGCCGCCTTCGAGGAGGAGAAGACACCGTGAAGTCGATGACCGGCTTCGGCCGCGCCCAGGCCGCGCTCCCCGACGGGACGCAGCTCTCGATCACGCTGCGCAGCGTGAACCACCGCTTCCTCGACCTCTCGCTCAAGATGAGGGACGACCTCGGAGCGCTCGAGGCGCCCCTGCGCAAGCTCGTCGGCGCGACGGTGGCCCGCGGGCACGTCGACCTCTCGGTCCGCGTCACACGCTCGACCGGGGGCGCCGTCTCGATCGACGGGGCGGCGGCGGCACGGTACGCGGAGGCCTGGGACGCCCTCTCGAAGGAGCGGGGGCTCCCGAGGGAGCTGACGGCGCGCGACCTCCTCTCGCTCCCGGGCGTCGTCCGCGTCGGCGAGGACGAGGCCGGCGAGGCGCTCGGCGGTGCCGTCCTCGAGACCGCGGCGGCCGCGCTGGCCGACTTCGACGCGTCGCGGCGGCGGGAGGGCGAGGCGCTCGCGACCGCTCTCACCGCGATCCTGGACCGGCTCGAGGCGGGGATCGGAAAGGTCTCCGAAGCGCGCGAAGGGCTCGCCGAGCGTCTCCTCGCGCAGCTCCGCGAGCGCGTCGCGAAGCTCGCCGACGGCGTCCCGCTCGACGAGGCCCGGCTCGCCCAGGAGATCGCTCTCCTCGCGGACCGGGCCGACATCACGGAAGAGGTCGACCGCTTCCGGGCGCACCTCGTCGAGGCGCGCAGGCTGATGAGGGGAGAGCACGCCTCCGGGAAGCGCCTGGACGTCCTCGCGCAGGAGCTCCACCGAGAGGCGAACACGGCGAGCCAGAAGGCCCGCGAGCTTCCGCTCACACGAGTCCTCCTCGACCTCAAGTCGGACGTCGAGGCGCTCAAGGAACAGATCCAGAACGTGGAGTGACGCTGCCGGGGGGCGCTGTTCGCCGCCCCCCGGACCCCCCGAGCGCGTTCCTGCTGACTGGCGGTCGGGTACCTCGCATACTCTGGGGATGAGACCCGCAGGAGACCTCTTCATCGTCTCGTCCCCGTCCGGCGCGGGCAAGACGACCCTGATCCGACGGATCCTCGCCGACCCGGCCTTCGTCGGGACGATCCACTTCTCCGTCTCGCACACGACCCGGCCGGCGCGGCCCGGGGAGGTGCACGGCCGGGAGTACTACTTCGTCTCGCCGGAGGAGTTCGAGTCGCTGGCCTCCCGGGACGGCTTCCTCGAGCACGCGGTCTACGACGGGCACCGCTACGGGACCTCGCGCGGAGAGGTCGAGCCGCGCCTCGCGGCCGGGATCGACGTCGTCCTCGACATCGACGTCCAGGGAGCCCGTCAGGTGCGGTCCCGAATGCCGGAGGTCGTGAAGGTCTTCGTCTTCCCGCCCTCCCGCCAGGTCCTGGAAGAGCGTCTGACCGCCCGGGGGCACAACACGCGGGACTCGATCGCGCGCCGGCTCGGCGCCGCCGCGCGGGAGCTCGCCGAGTTCGGCGAATACGACTATGCGATAATCAACGACATCCTCGACGCGGCCGTGGACGAGCTGCGGTCGATCGTCGTGGCGCGCCGTTCGAGCCGCCGCCGGCGGCAGGAGCGGCTCGAAGCCATCCTGCGGACGTTCCCCGCGTGACGGGGCCGAATCGAGGGTGAAAGTGACGACACCGAACGAAGAGACCGGAGCCAGCCCGATGACCGAGACCCCCGAAGAGACCCCGGAATCCCCGGAGATCGAGTCGAAGTTCCGGCTCGTCCACATCGCGTCCCGCCGTGCCGAGCAGCTGATGCTCGGGGCTCGTCCGAAGGTCGAGACGAAGCACACGAAGTACTCCCGCGTCGCCCTCGACGAGGTGGCCGGCGGCCACGTGAAGTGGCAGCTCGGCCAGCGCCCCGCCGAAGGGCTGGTCGAGGGAGAGCCCGATCCGGGCGCGATCGAGCCGATCGACCCGCTCCCGCTGATCACGCCCTGACGGCCGGCGTGAGCGGAGGCGGCCTCCCGGCCCCGCGCGTCCTTCTCGGCGTCAGCGGCGGAATCGCGGCCTACAAGGCCGCGGAGATCGTCCGGCTCCTGGTCGAGAGGGGGGCCACGGTGCGGGTCCTCATGACACCGGCCGCCCAGCGTTTCATCACGCCGCTCACGCTCTCCGTCCTTTCGAAGGCGCCGGTCGTGGCGGACCTCTGGGACCCCGCCTCCGGGGCCGTCGATCACGTCGAGCTGGCGCGGTGGGGGGAAGTCCTGGCGGTCGCACCGGCGACTGCGGACGTCCTCGCGAAGATGGCCCGAGGGATCGGCGACGAGGCGCTCTCGACCTACGCGCTCGCGCACCGCCGGGCGATCGTGGTGGCCCCGGCGATGAACACCTGGATGTGGGCCCACCCCGCGACGCAGGAGAACCTCCGGATCCTGCGCGGGCGCGGCGCCGTCGTCGTCGACCCCGAATCGGGGGACCTCGCCTGCGGCGACGTCGGTCCCGGCCGGATGGCTCCGCCCGCGCGGATCGTCGACGCGGTGGTCGGCGCCGCACGGGTCTCGAGGAGCCTCCAGGGGAGGCGGGTCGTCGTCACGGCCGGCCCGACCCGCGAGCCGATCGACCCGGTCCGCTTCCTGACGAACCGGAGCTCGGGACGGATGGGATACGCCCTCGCGCGCGAGGCCGAGAAGCGTGGCGCGGAGGTCGTCCTCGTGAGCGGCCCGGTCGCCATCGACCCGCCCCCGAACGTGAAGCTCGTGAAAGTCGACCGGACGGCCGAGATGCTCGAAGCCGTCCTCGCCGAGCTCCCGTCCTCCGACGCCCTCGTAATGGCGGCGGCGCCCGCCGACTTCCAGGCCGAGGCCTTCACGCCGAAGAAGATTAAGCGGGCCGGCGGGATCCCCGAGATCCGGCTCGCCCTCGCCCCCGACATCCTCGCGGCCGTCCGTGCCGTGAGGACGCCCCGGCAGGTCGTCGTCGCCTTCGCCGCCGAGACCGACGATCTCGCCGGGAACGCGCGTCGTAAGCTCCTCGACAAGGGGGCCGACCTCCTCGTCGCGAACGACGTCTCCCGTCCGGGAATCGGCTTCGACAGCGACGAGAACGAGGTCCTCCTTCTCGCCGCCGGCGCGTCCGACCCGGTCGCCGTCCCCCGCGCCGCCAAAGCGGTCGTTTCCGCCACGATCCTCGAGCGCCTCGCGGCGCTCCTCGACGAGAGATGCCCTCCCGCCGCCCCCGCCGAAACGACGCGCTGAGCGCCGCGCTCGGCTACTTCCGGGACCTCGGCGTCCGCGAGCTCCACCTCGCGGCGCCTCCGGCGATCGAAGCGCCGGCGTCCGCGCGGCCCGGTGCCGTCCCGGATGAGAGGGTCGCCGTGCCGTCCTCGCGACCCGCATCCGTGGGGGGCCCGGCCGTCCCGGACCTTCCCGACCTCGATGCGCTCCGGGCCACGGTTGCCGCGTGCGAGCTCTGCGGTCTCTGCCGCACGCGGACGCAGACCGTGTTCGCGGACGGGACCGGGCGCAGCCGCATCATGTTCGTCGGGGAGGCCCCCGGCGCCGACGAGGACGCGACGGGCGTTCCGTTCGTCGGTCGCGCCGGACAGCTCCTGACGAAGATGATCGGGGCGATGGGACTGGACCGCGCCGACGTCTACATCGCGAACGTCCTGAAGTGCCGGCCCCCGGGGAACCGGAACCCCGAGCCTGCGGAGATCGCCGCCTGCCGGCCCTACCTGGAGGCCCAGATCGAGGCCGTGAAGCCCGCGGTGCTCGTCGCCATGGGCAAGTTCGCGGCGCAGTTCCTCCTCGAGACAGAAGAGCCGATCACGCGGCTCCGCGGAAGGTGGGGGACACGTCAGGGGATCGCGGTGATGCCGACGTTCCACCCCTCCTTCCTCCTCCGCCAGCCCGAGCGGAAGAAGGAAGCGTGGGAGGACCTCCAGCAGGTCCTCCGCAAGCTGGGCCTCCCCGTCCCGGGGAGGAAGGAAGCCGGCCCGTGAACACCCGCCGCCTCCTCGGGGTCGCGTTCCTGACGGCCTTCGCCGCCTTCGGCGCGGCGCTCGTCCTGTCGGCCCGGGCGCGAGGCGGAGACCGACTCCCGGCCGAGGTCGAGCGGGGCCGCCGCGGGCCTGCCTCGAGCGGGCGGACGGAGGCCGAGGAGAAGGCCGTCGAGGCCGCGTCGACCGGTGGCCTGCGGGCGGCCGAAGACGAGGACGCCGTCGAGTCGGAGGCGCGCCAGGAGCTGCGAGACCTCTACGGCGACTATCGGCCGTACTTCGTTCGAGGCGACTTCGACTCCGACGGCCGGCTCGACTTCGCGCAGGCCTTCGTCCGCCGGGAGGGGCCCGAGCCCCTGTTCGACGTCGCCGCCTTCTTCGGCGCGGAGGACGGGGGGTTCCGGCCCTCCGTCTGGGTCGACAGGGGGCTCCTCCTCTCCGGGGGGGACCTGAGCATCGACCGCTCCGTGCTCGTCGTCTCGGAGGACGTCGAGCAGGATGTCTCCCGCAGGTGGCGCTGGGAGCCATCCGCGGGCCGTTTCGTCGACGTCGACGCGGGGGCCGGCGAGGGCGACGAAGCCCCCTGGGTCGAGCCGGACCTCAGGACCGGCACGACGGCCTGACGCCGTGGCGTCCGACGACGTCATCCGGCGAGTCTCGGTCCTCCTTCCGACCGGGTTTCCGGGACTCGCCACGTACCTGCTCCCGTCCGAGCTGCCGCTCCCTCCGTCGGGCGCGCGCGTCGCCGTGCCGTTCGGGCCGCGTCTGCTGGCGGGTGTCGTCGTCCCGGGGGAGCCCACCCCGCCGCCCGACGGCACGGTCCTTCGCGAGGTCCTCACGGTCCTCGACGCCGAGCCGTTCCTCCCGGAGGCGTTCGTCGGCCTCCTGACCCGGGCCGCCGACTACTACTTCGCTCCGCCCGGCGAGCTCCTGCGAGCGGCGGTTCCCGCCCGGCTGCTCGCGTCCGGGACAGCGGCCTACGTCCCGACGAGCCGCGCCGTCGGCGCGCGCGCGCCGGAAGGGCTCGCGGGGGACGTTCTCTCCGTGGTCCTGGCTTCGGGGCGCGCGACGGCGCTCGAGCTCGCTGAGCGAGTCGGCTCCCGCGGCCTCGGGAAAGCCCTTCGCACGCTTCTCGATGCCGGCCTCGTCCGGATTCCCTCGGAGGAGCTCCGGGCCGCACGCCCCCCGACCGCGAAGAGCTTCGCGGCGCGGGGGAGCGCGGACGACCTCCGCCTCGCTCGGCGTCCCGGACAGAGGAAGGCCCTCGCCACGCTCGCCGCGCTCGGGAGACCGGCGTCGGCGGCGGAGCTTCGGGCCGCAGGGGTCTCCGCGGGGACGCTTGCCGCGCTCGCGAAGGCGTCGCTCGTCACGGTGGTCGAGGAGGAGCGGCCGGCGGACGCCGCCGCCCACGCGCTTCCGGCGCGGGCCACGGCGCCCATAGAGCCGACGCCCGCGCAGCGTGCCGCCGTCCAGGCCGTAGCGGAAGCGCTCGAACGCGGCGGCGAGGCCCGCTTCCTCCTCGACGGCGTCACCGGCAGCGGAAAGACGGAGGTCTACCTCGCCGCGCTCGAGAAGGCGATCGCCCTCGGCCGGCAGGGAATCCTC
>JAKLER010000233.1 GCA_022711615.1 Acidobacteriota bacterium | reverse complement strand
CCGCGCATCGCGTCGGCGGTCTCCTCCGCGCGCGAGCTCTGCATCGCCGCGGCGAGGGAGAGCTCGCGTCCCCGGGTCGTGAGGTCCGCGGCGACGCCGGAGACGGCCGCGGAGAGGCGCGCGAACGACGCCAGGATCCTCTCCATCGCGACCATCAGGCCGTGGAGCGCCTCGGCGAGGGCGTTCTCTCCGGACCGCGCGAGCGCCGCCCGCGAGAGCGTGAGGTCGCCGGCCGAGGCGCGGTGCAGCGCGTCCCGCGTCGCCTCCCGCGAGCGCAGGAGACGCCCGGACGCGAGCCGTCCGAGGGCGGCGACGGCCGCGGCCGTCAGGAGGCCCGTCGTGAGGATGCGGAGGGGCGAAGGACCGCGGGCGAGGGCGAGAGCGGCGAACCCGAGCAGGACGACCGCCGGCGCGAGGAGGGCCGAGAGCCATTCCCTCGCGCGGGACGACGTCTTCGTCGACGCGGCTGGCATCGCGCCGATGCTACACTTTCCGCTCCTCCGAATCGCCCGCGTCGATCGAAGCCGGAGCCGCCCGCCGTGCCCACCTCCCTTCCGGAGACCCTCGCCCGCGTCCGCCGCGTCGTCGACGATCGGCTCCCGGGCCTCCTCGCGGACCCGGCCTCCGGACCGGACGCAGCGGCCGTCGGAGACGCGCTCCCCGGAGCGGCGCGGGAGGCGCTCCTCTCGCCCGGGAAGAGAGTCCGGCCGGGCCTCGTCTTCCTCGTCGGCGACCTCTTCGGCGCGCCGGAGCAGAGGCTTCTCGACCCCGCCTGCGCCGTGGAGATGATCCACGCCGCATCGCTCGCGCTCGACGACCTCCCGTCGATGGACGACGCCACGACGCGTCGGGGACGCCCGGCGCTCCACGCCGTCCACGGCGAGGACCTCGCGATCCTCGCCGCGGTCACGCTCATCGTCCGGGCGTTCGGCGTCCTGGCCGACGCGGGGCTCTCCGCGCTCCGGCCGGCGACGGCGCTCGACCTCGTCTCCCGCCTCGCCGACGCGACGGGCCTCCTCGGCCTCGCCTCGGGACAGTCGCTCGACCTCCGGACGCCCGAGGCGGCGGCCTCCTTCGACCGGCTCGAGACGATCCACGCCCGGAAGACCGGGGCGCTCTTCGTGGCGTCGGCCGAGTTCGGTGCGGTCCTCGGCGGGGCCCGCGAGCGCGAGCTCGCCGCGGTCCGCTCCTACGCGCGGAACGTCGGCCTCGCCTTCCAGATCGTCGACGACCTGCTGGAGCGGCAGGACCCGGCGCGGACGGGGAAGCACGCGAAGCGCGCCCCGGCTCCGACCTTCGCGCGGCACGTCGGCGAGGAGGGGGCCCGGCGCCTCGTGACGGAGCTGACGGCGCACGCCGTGGAGGCCCTCGAGCCGTTCGGCGCGAGGGGGGCGCTCCTCCGCGAGTTCGCGTCGCTCCTCGGCGCGCGGACGGCCTGAGGGCGGGCGTCGCGGCCCGCGCCCTGCTAAGGTCCGCGCCGTGACCGATCCCGTCGACGAGGCCCCCGCCGAGCGCGATCCCGCGACGTTCGAGGAGGCGCGCGAGCGTCTCCGGGCCCGCGGGTACCTGGACCGGGGGGTCGAAGGGGCGGTCCTGAAGGGGGCGCTCGCCGCGCGGACGCGCACGCGAGCCCTCCTGCGCGGAGCGGCCCTCGCCTCCCTCCTCCTCGCCCTCGCGCTCGCCGTCGTCGAGACGGCCTCCGTCGCGCTCGCCTCCGCGCTCTCTCCGCGCGACGCGCTCGTCCTCTTCGCCTGGCTGGGCGCCGGGGCCCTCGTCGCGGCCTCGGGCCTCGTCCTCGCGCTCGGAGCCGTCGCGTGGCTCCGGACCCGCGGGCGGAGCGACCCTTCCCGCGCCTCGACGGAGGTCGCGGTCGGCTTCGGCCTCCTCGCGGGCGTCGGCGCCGCCCTCGCCGCGCGCCCCGTCCTGGACGCGGCCGGTCCCGTGGCGGCGGCCGTGGCGTTCGGCGCCGCGGCCCTGGCCGTCGTCCTCGCCGTTCGCGTCGCACGCGGCCTCGCGTTCACCGTCCTCGCGGCATCGGGGCGCTCGGTCCTCTCGAGGGCGCCGCGGCCCGCGCTCGCGCTCGGGACGGCGCTCGCGGCGATCGCCGTCGCCACGGGCGCATGGCTCCTCGCGAGACGTCCGGAGCCCCCGGCCGAGCCGCTCGTCGTCCGTGCGGGGACGGCGCGGGTCGTGCTCGTGGCCGTGGACGGCTGGCTCCCCGAGCTCGCCGGGGACGCGGCGCGCCTCGCCGCCGCGTCGCGATTCTCCTACCGCAAGGAGACGGCGGACCCGGCGGCGTTCTGGACGACGGTCGCGACCGGGGAGCCGGCGCGACGGCACGGCGTGGGGGCCCTCGACCTCGTCCGCCTGGACGGGGTCACCGCGCCCGTGAAGCTGACGGCCGGGACCGGGTGGTACCTCGGACGGCTCCTGCCGGCGCTCGGCGCCGCCCGCGAGGAGTCGGTCACCTCGGCCGCGCGAAGGGTCCCGGCGATCTGGGAGGTGGCCCATCGGGGCGGCCTCGCGTCGCTGACGGTCAACTGGTGGACGACCTGGCCCGCCGGAGACGCGGGAGGAGTCGTCCTGGGGAACCACCTCTTCTTCGCCGCGCGCGCCGGACGGCCGCTCGAAGGCGAAGGCTGGCCGGCGGAGGCGGCGGCGCGGGCGGCGGCGGCAGCGCCCCGGGCTGCCCCGGGGGCCGACGGCGTGGCGCGTCTCGTCGACGACGCCCGGGGGCTCGACGCATTCGCGATCGCCGCGTTCCGGGAGGAGGCGGCCCGGTCCCGGCCGCGTCTCTCCCTCCTCTATCTCCCGGGCCTCGACGTTCTCGGAGCGGCGCTCTCCGAGCCGGGGCGCAGCGTCGGCGAACGCGCCGCGCTGGCGGCCGCGCTCGCCGACGAGGCGCGAGACGTCGCCTCCTTCCTCGCCGGCCCCGACGTCCTCGGCTCCTCCGCGGAGATCGTCGCCCTCGTCCTCGATCCCGGCCGCTCGGGGCGGGACGGAGAGCTCCTGGTCGCCGGGCCGCTGGCGGCCGAAGGAGCGTCGGGCGGGTTCCGGCCCGTCGACCTTGCGCCGACGCTCCTCGCCGCGCTCGGCGTCCCCGCCTCTCGCCAGACGGAGGGGCGCGTCGACTCCCGGCTCGTCCGCGCGGGCGCCGCCACTTCGGCGACGGTCGCGTCCTGGGGCGGACGGCCGCGCGGAGGCGCGGCGCCGATCGACCCGAAGGAGTACGTCGAGAGCCTCCGGTCGCTCGGCTATCTCCGATGAAGGAGGCGGGACGCTCCTTAGAATCGACGGACCGATGAAGCGCGGACGAACGCGTGTCCTCGCGGGAGCGCCGTGACGCGCTGGCCGTTGCGGCTCGTCGCCGCGGTCCTGCTGGCGGTCCTCCTGCCGCCGGCGCTTCTGGTCTGGCTCTCGTTCCGGCTCGAGAGCCGGGCTTTGAGGGACGACCTCGAACGGCGGGCCCGGTCGGCGGCCGCGCTGACCGACGCCCTCCTCGCGGGCGCGGAGTCGCTCCTCACACGGCTCGGCAGCCGCTGGGACGGGAGCTGCGCGCCGGAGACCGCGGAGGCTCTCCGGGCGGCGCTCGAGCTCGGCAGCGGCGTTCGCGGTGTGGCCCTCCTCGACGCAGAGCTTCACCCGGCCTGCTCGGCGGGAACGGCGCCGGCGCCGCTGCCGCCGTCCGTCCGGACCGCGCTCGAGGGGGACGCGCGCGCCGTCTGGGAAGGGGGAGCGCCGGGGGACCTCCTGCGCCTCGCGCTCCGGCTTCCGTTTGGTGCGGCCGAGGCCAGCCTCGACGCCGGGCCGATCGCGCGCGCACTCTCGGAGCTCGCGGGAGGCGGGCGGGACGCGGTGGAGGTCCGGGGCGTCGCCGGCCCCGTCCTCGCCCTGCCGGGCTCTCGGGAGCCTCGAAGACTCGCCCTGCCGCTTCGCCTTCTCGGCCCTCTCGTCGGCGCGCGCGACGAAACGGCCGCCGCGCCTTGTGCGGGGGGCGGCGCCTCCGTCCTCCTGCGCGCCTCGCGCGAGGCGCAGCTCGCCGCGTGGGGGGCGACGCTCCCGCTCCTCGTGGCGATCGGACTCGGGTTCGGCGCCGGCGCCGCCGCGCTCGTCCTCCTCGCGGGCTCGCCCGGCGCGGCGCTGACGCGGCAGCTCCGGGGTGCGATCCGGCGGGGCGAGCTCGAGGTCCGGTACCTTCCGATCGTGGAGGTCACGTCGGGCCGATGCGTCGGCGCCGAGGCCCTCCTTCGGTGGCGTCACGCCCGCGAGGGCCTCCTCTCGCCCGACCTCTTCATCGCCCTCGCGGAGGAGACGGGCCTCATCGTCCCGATCACGGAGTGGCTCATGCGCCGGGTCGCGCGGGACCTGCCCGACGGGCTGCGCGAGCCCGACCGCTTCTACGTGGCGATCAACCTCGCCGGGGCCCACCTGCGCGATCCCGGGACCGTGGCCGCCGTCCTCCGCGCGTTCGCGGGCTCGCGGCTCGGGCCGAAGAGCCTCGTCTTCGAGGTGACGGAACGGGAGCTGATCGACGACGCGAACGGGACGGCCCGTAACGTCCTCGAGGCGCTCCAGGGGTGGGGCGCGACGATCGCTCTCGACGACTTCGGCACCGGCTACTCGAACATCGCCACGCTCCGCCGCTTCCGGCTCGACCACCTGAAGATCGACAAGAGCTTCGTCGAGGGGATCGGCACCGGCTCGGTCGCCGAGACGGTCGTCGACACGCTCGTCGAGCTGGGGCGGAAGCTCGAGATGACGGTCGTGGCGGAGGGCGTCGAGCGGGAGGAGCAGGTCGACTACCTCGTCGAGCGCGGGGTCCGCCATTTCCAGGGATTCCTCTACGCGAAGCCGCTCCCGCTGAAGGAGCTCGTCGCGTTCGTGGAAGGACGAGGGGGCGGGCCCCCCGTCAGCTGATCCCGACGATCCTCCCGCCGACGAGGTCGATCCGCTCGGCCTGCGGCGCGGAGGGGAGCCCCGGCATTCGCAGGATGTCCCCCAGGAGGGGAACGAGGTAGCCGGCGCCGGCCGCGAGGAGGACGCCTCGCACCGTCACGTCGAACCCCTCCGGGCGGCCGACGACGCCGGGGTCGTCCGAGAGCGACATCTGGGTCTTCGCGACGCAAAGCGGCAGCTTCTCGTATCCGAGGCGGGCGATCTCCGCGAGGTCGCGCTCCGCCTCCCGGCTCCACTCGACGGACGCTGCGCCGTACATGTGTCGGGCGATCTTCGCCAGCTTCTCCTTCGGCGAGTCCTCGCGCGCGTAGAGCGGCCGGAACAGGCTCGACTTCCGCTCCGCGTGGGAGAGAACCGCCTCGGCGAGCGCGACCGCCCCCTCGCCTCCCTTCTCGAACGCGTCGCAGACGGCGAACGGCGCGCCCCAGCCCTCCGCGGCGCGGCGGACGACGGAGACCTCCTCCTCGGAGTCGGTCGTGAACCGGTTCAGCGCGACCACCGGCACCTCCCCGAACGCGCGGATGCTCTCGAGGTGCTTCGCGAGGTTCGGGAGGCCCCGCTCGACGGCGCCCGGATCGGGCTTCGTAAGCCCCTCCTTCGGGACGCCCCCGTGGCGCTTCAGGGCCCGAACGGTCGCGACGAGGACGACGGCGGCCGTGTCGAGGCCGGCGCCGGCGCACTTGATGTCGAAGAACTTCTCCGCCCCGAGGTCGAAGCCGAAGCCGGCCTCGGTGACGACCCAGTCGGCCAGGGAGAGCGCCGTCTTCGTCGCGATCACCGAGCTGCAGCCGTGGGCGATGTTCGCGAACGGGCCGCCGTGGACGAACGCCGGCACCCCCTCGCCCGTCCGGACGAGGTTCGGAAGGAGCGCGTCCCGCAGCAGCGCGAGCATGGCGCCCGTCGCGCCGAGGTCGGCCGCCGTGACCGGCTCCTTCCCGAACGTCAGCGCGACGACGATCCGCGAGAGGCGTGCCCGGAGGTCCTCGGCGTCTTCGGCGAGGCAGAGCGCGGCCATCACCTCGGAGGCGGGCGTGATGTCGAAGCCGGTCTCCCTCGGGACCCCCTGCAGGACGCCCCCGAGGCCGATGACGACGTCGCGGAGCGCCCGGTCGTTCATGTCGAGGACGCGGCGCCAGAAGACGCGCCGCGGGTCGAGGTCGAGCCGGTTGCCGTGGTGGACGTGATTGTCGAGGAGCGCCGCGAGGAGGTTGTGCGCGGAGGTGACGGCGTGGAAGTCGCCGGTGAAGTGGAGGTTGATGTCGTCCGACGGGACGAGGCGCGCCCGGCCTCCTCCCGTCGCGCCCCCCTTCATACCGAACGTCGGCCCGAGGGAGGGCTCGCGGAGCGCGACGCAGGCGCGCGCGCCGATCCGGGCGAGGCCCTGGACGAGGCCGATGGAAGTCGTCGTCTTCCCTTCGCCGGCGCCCGTCGGGGTGATCGCCGAGACGAGGACGAGCCGGCCCCGCGGCGTGAAGCCCCCGGGAGACGGGAGCACCTTCGCCTTGTCGTGGCCGTACGGGACGAGGCGTTCCGGCGGCAGGCCGAGCGCGGCGGCCGCCTCGGACAGGGACGGGATCGCGGGCTCGGGCATCGTTTCCTCCTCGGGCCGGGATGTGGCGGCCGTCCGGCCCGCCGCAGTATGGACCCGCGACGCGGGCGGCCGCTCAGGTGAAGCCCTGGAGCTTCTTCAGCGCCGCGACCTTCAGAGCCATGCTCGTCGCCGCGCCGCGCGAGATGTTCCGCACCTCCGACTCGGGGA
>JAKLER010000232.1 GCA_022711615.1 Acidobacteriota bacterium | reverse complement strand
TCACCGCGCGGACGGGGAGCGTCCTGACCGAGACGCTCAAGCGGACGTTCGACGCCCGGCACGGCGGCTTCGGCGGCGCGCCGAAGTTCCCGCCCCACCTCGCCCTCGAGTGGCTCCTCCTGAAGGGCGTCGAGGGAGACTCGATCGCCCGGTCGATGGCGCTGAAGACGCTCGACGAGATGGCCCTCGGCGGGATCCACGACCACCTCGCCGGCGGCTTCCACCGCTACTCGACCGACGAGCGGTGGCTCCTTCCGCACTTCGAGAAGATGCTCACCGACAACGCCCAGCTCCTCGCGCTTTACGCGCGGGCGTTCGTCCTGACGGGGCGCGACCTCTACTGGCGGACGGCGCGCGGGATCGGGGACTGGCTCCTTTCCGAGATGCGGGGCGAGGAGGGGGGCTTCTTCGCCGCGACCGACGCCGACTCGGAAGGAGAGGAGGGGCGCTACTTCGTCTTCACCGAGGAGGAGGTCCGCTCGGTCGCCGGAGACGACGCGGCGTTCTTCGCGTCCGCCTACCGCGTCCGGCCCGAGGGGAACTTCCACGACGAGTCGACCGGCCGCGCGACGGGCCGGAACGTCCTCCACCTCGCCGGGGAGCCCTCGTCCGAGGAGGAGCGGCGGCTCGCGCCGATCCGCGCGCGCCTGCTCGAGCGGCGGCGCCTCCGCGTCCCGCCGGGGACCGACGACAAGCGGATCGCGGGCTGGAACGCCCTCGCCGTCTCCGGGCTCGCCGTCGCCTCGTCGATCCTCGGCGAGCCGCGCTACCTCGACGCCGCCCGCGCCTCGGCGGAGTTCCTCCTGACGCGGATGCGCGACGCCTCGGGCCGGCTCTTCCGGACGTGGAAGGAGGGCGAGGCGCGGATACCGGCGTTCCTCGAGGACGAGGCGTTCCTCGCCCTCGCGCTCCTCGACCTCGCCGAGGCCGAGCCCGAGCCGTCCGGAAAGGCGCGCTGGGCCGCGGAAGCGCGCCGGACCGTCTCCGCCCTTCGCGCTCGGTTCGGCCGTCCGGGGGTCCCCGGGCTCGCGTTTACGGGCGAAGGCCACGAGCGGCTCTTCGCGCGGACGCGCGACCTCTTCGACAAGGCGATCCCCTCTGCGCCGGCGGCGGCGGCGCGTGCGATGGCCCGCCTCGCGCGGCGCGACGGCGACGAGGCCCTCGCCGCCGCGGCGCTCGCGGAGGTGGAGGAGCTCTCCGGTCTCATGGAGCGCGTCCCCCACGGGACGGAGTCGTGGCACCTGGCGTGGGAGGAGCTCCGGACGAGCGGCCTCCTGCGGTCTCCTGCGGCGAGGCCGGAGGAGCCGGAAGCCGACGGCGGGCGGGCGGACGACGAGCGAGCGGGGCGCCCGGAGGCGGCGCGTGCGGAGGCGACCGCGCCGGAAGGGCCGGTGAGGGTCGCGGCGGCGCTCTCGACCGATCGGGCCGCCCCGGGCGAGATGATCGAGGCGCGGATCTCGGTCGACGTCGCCGAGGGTTGGGCCCTGACCGGCGACTCCCCGCTCTCCGTGGACACGTGGGGCGGACCGGGTCTGCGCTGCGTCGCCGTGGAGCTCCCGCCGAGGGGAACGGTCCGCCACGAGGACGGCTCCACGGAGCCGGGCTACGCGGGGCGGGTCGACGTGACGCTGGTCTTCGAGGTCCGCGCCGGGGCGGCGGAGGGGGAGCACCCCGTCGCGGTCTCGCTCCGCTACCGCGCCTGTGGCGCCGGGACGTGCCTGCCCGAGCGGGCCCTCGCCCTCACCGTCCCGGTCCTCGTCCTCGGCCGCTGAATGTCCGAGACGCCCTCTCCCCGCTCCGGTCGCCTCCTCGTCGCCGGGGCGGCCCTTCTCTGGTCGACCGGGGGGCTGGCCATCAAGCTCGTCCCGCTCGACGCCGTCGGCGTGGTCTTCTGGCGCGCGCTCCTGACGGTCGCGTTCCTCGTGGCGGTCTATCGCCCGAGCCTCGAGCGGTGGAGGAGGGCCTCGGTCGGGACCGCGATCGTCTACGCGCTGATGATCCTGACCTTCGTCTCGGCGACGAAGTGGACGACGGCGGCGAACGCGATCTTCCTCCAGTACACGGGCCCGTTCTACGTCCTCGCCCTCGGCCCGTGGCTCCTGAAGGAGACGTTCCGGAAGGCCGACGCCGTCGCGATCGCCGTCGCCCTCGGAGGGATGTCCCTCTTCTTCGTCGGGAGGCTCGAGGGGGGGCACCTGGCCGGGAACCTGATGGGCGTCGTGTCGGGGGTCTTCTTCGGCCTGACGGTCCTGCTGCTCCGGCGCGACCAGTCGCGCGACGCGATGGCCTCGGTCTTCCTCGGGAACCTCCTCGCGGCGGCGATCGCGCTCCCGTTCGCCTGGGGGAACCTGGCGCTGGATGCCAGGGGTTTCGGCGTCGTCGCGTTCCTCGGGGTCGTCCAGATGGGGGTCGCCTACATCCTCTTCGTCCGCGGACTCTCGGTCGTCCCCGCGGCCGAGGCGTCGCTCCTCGGGATGCTGGAGCCGACCTTCAACCCGCTCTGGGCCTTCCTCGGCCTCGGAGAGCGTCCCTCGGGATGGGCGCTCCTCGGCGGAGGCATCGTGCTGGCGGCCGTCGCGGGCCGAACGCTCTGGGGCTCGCGCCGCGCACGCTAGGAGGGGTGCGGCCCGGCGAACAGGGCCGGCGCGGTCAGCGGCGGCGGCGCGGAACGGGCGCGCCCTTCGACGGGCGGAACGCGGGGAGGAGCCTCCACCGGGGCCCGGCGCCGCAGAACGTCTCGACGTCGACCGTCTTCACCCTCTCGAGCAGGGCCCGGTCCTCGGCGACCCGGGAATCGTCGCGGACTCCGGCGAGCGCCGCCTTCCGCCAGGCCGAGAGGGCGGGGCGCTCGGCGAGCCGGTAGAAGACGATCTTCCCGGCCTTCCGGTCGAGGAGGAAGCCCGCCCGGCGAAGCTCCGAGAGGTGCGCCGACACCGTGGACGGTGCGAGGGAGAGGACGGCGGTCAGCTGGCAGACGCAGCATTCGCCCCGCTCGAGGATCGCGAGGATCCGGAGGCGGGCCGGGTTGGCGAGCGCCTTCGTCACGGCGAGCGTGCGGCCGAGCGGCGTGTCCATTCGGCGCGACGGTATCCCCGGCGCCGAAAGGGCGTCAAGGATTCCTGGGGAACGACCCGCGACGGGGCGCTTCACACGGATGCCTTAGACTCCCCGACCGGGATGAGGAGGCGAGGAGAAGAGGCCCGGGAGGGGTCCCGTCCGTCGCCGGGTCGCGGAGCGCTCCTCCCGAGGCTCGGCTGGCTCCTCGCCGCTCTCCTCTTCCTCGCGTTCGTCGCGGGCCTCGTGAGACGCGGCCGGATCGAGCAGGCCGGGGAGCAGGTCATCCGGATGCTCTTCGTCCCCTCCGTCGAGCAGGGAACGCTCGCGCGGCGCGGGAACGAGCTCGCGGAGTTCGTGAGGAAGGACACCGGCCTCGTCATCCGCTCCGCCGTCCCGACGAGCTACGCCGCGGTCGTCCAGGCTCTCGGCGTCGGGCAGGCCGACATCGCCTGGGTCCCCGCTTTCGCGTACGTCGTCGCAAACGCCCGCTTCGGCGCCGAGGCGCGGCTCCAGGTCGTCCGCGAGGCCGAGCGATACGCGGTCGTGGTGACGCGCAACGGCCCCGGCGAGCCGGCCAAGCTCGGCGACCTCGCCGGGAAGAGGATCGCGATCCCGAAGAGCTTCTCGCCCGAGCTTCGCGCCACGCTCGTCCCCGAGCTCGACAAGTGGTCGCCGGGCTGGAGAGAGGTGCCGGCGGAGGACGACCGCGAGGCCGTCCGGCAGCTCCTCGACCGGGCCGACGTCGTCGACGCGGCGGCCTCGAGCTGGGTCTTCTCCGGCCCGAAGGACCTCGTCGGCGACGGGAGGAAGCTCCTCGAATACGAGCGGCCCGGGACCCTCGAGAAGACGCGCGTCGCGTTCAAGACGGCCGAGCCCGCCCGAGAGCGGGTGACGGTCTACTACGGCTCGGTGATGACCCGCTCCGACTCGGGCGTCTCGCGCCTCGAGGACCTCGCCGGCCGGCCGTTCGCGTTCTCCGACGCGACCTCCACCTCCGGCTACATCTTCCCTCTCAACCTCCTGAACGCAACGGGCGTGAAGCTCGGGCACGTCTACTACGCCGGCGGGCACGCGAACGTCGTCCAGGCGGTCGCGGACGGGAAGGTCGCCGGCGGCTCCTCGTTCTACTCGCCCCCCGGGAAGGTGAACGAGGTGGAGCGGACGTTCGTCGCCGACGCGCGGCACCTCCTGATGAAGCGGATCCCGACCGACGAGGGGCGCCTCGCGTTCCTCGACGAGGTCCGCGTCCTCGCTCTGACAGACCCGATCCCGAACGACGTCTGCTGCGTGCGGCGCGGCTTCCCGAAGGCGACGTGGGACCGCTTCGAGCGATCGCTCCGGAAGTTCATCGCGACGCCCGAAGGGCTTCGCGCCTACCTCGACCTCGTCGCCTCGGTCGACGCCCGCTCCTGCGACGACGGGACGTTCGACGGCTTCCGCGCGACGCTCCGGTCGACCGGCGTCAGCGCCGTCCAGCTCCTCGAGGCCGAGGAGGAGAAGCTCCGGAAGAAGCGGGAGGGGAAGAAGTGACCCCGCCCGTCGCCGTCGCGGTCGAGCGCCTGTCGAAGGTCTGGCCCGACGGCATCAAGGCCCTCGACGACGTGTCGCTCGAGGTCCGCGAGGGGGAGTTCCTGGCCGTCCTCGGACTCTCCGGCTCGGGGAAGTCGACGCTCCTGCGCTGCATCAATCGCCTGGTCGACCCGACGGAGGGGAAGATCTCGATCTTCGGCCGCGACGTGACCGGCGCCGAGGGGGCCGACCTGCGCGCGCTGCGCCGCGAGGTCGGGATGATCTTCCAGCAGTTCAACCTCGTGAAGCGGCACACGGTGCGGGACAACGTCCTTTCGGGGGCGCTCGGGAGGACCGGCACGCTCCGGAGCCTCCTCCTCCTCTTCCCGGAGGCCGATCGGGCCGAGGCGCAGGCGTGCCTCGAGCGGGTCGGGATGGGGGATCGGGGCGACAGCCGCGCCGACGCCCTCTCGGGCGGGCAGCAGCAGAGGGTCGCCATCGCCCGCGCGCTGATGCAGCGGCCGAAGCTGATCCTCGCCGACGAGCCGGTCGCGTCGCTCGACCCGGCCCTCCGGAACTCCGTCATGCGGCACGTCGAGGCGCTGAACCGGGAGGAGGGGATCACCGTGATCTGCTCCCTCCACGACCTCGACCTGATGAAGCGCTACGCAACGCGCGCCGTCGCGCTCCGCGAGGGGAAGCTCGTCGCCGAGGGGAAGCCCGAGGAGTTCGACCTCCCGACCCTCCGGTCGATCTACGGCGAAGAGGCCGAGTTCGGCTTCGAGGCGGCCTCGTGAGGCGCGCCGCTCCGCCTCCGCCCGGGCCGGGCGCCCGGCTCCTCGCGCTCGTCGTCGACGCCGCGCTCCTCGCGACGTTCCTCCTGATGGGCGAGCTCCTCGTTCGCGCCCTCGTCTTCCCGATGCAGGAGGGGACCCTCCGGACCGCCCAGGAGATCCTCGAGAAGCTCCACTACGCGGTCCTCGGCGGGGCGGGGCTCCTCCTGGCCCTGGCCTGGAACGGGGCCGCCGGACTCGTCGGCGGGACGCCCGGCCAGGCCTTCGCCGGGGCGCTCCCGCAGGAGCCGGCCGAGCGGCCGTGGGACCGAACGCTTCGTGGCTGGTTCACGCTCCTCTTCGTCGAGCTGACGTTCTTCACGGGCTGGCTCGTGACCGAGGTCGACCTCGGCACCTTCTTCACGAACTTCGAGAAGGCGTCCGGCGTCCTGCGCGGCCTGCTTCACCCGTCGGGCGCGGTCCTCTTCGAGGGGCTGATCCTCCTCGCCCAGACGCTCTTCCTCGCCTTCATGGCGACGGCGTTCTCGATCCCGATCGCCTTCGTCCTCTCCTTCGCCGCAGCCCGGAACCTGACGCGGGAGAGCACGGCGGCGAAGGTCGTCTACACGGCGCTCCGGACCCTGATGAACCTCACGCGCGCCGTCGAGCCGCTCGTCTGGGCGCTCGTCTTCATCTCCTGGGTCGGCATCGGGCCGTTCGCCGGCGTCCTCGCGCTCTGGGTCCACTCCGTCGCGTCCCTCGTGAAGCTCTACTCCGAGTCGATCGAGAGCATCGACCGCGGGCCGATGGACGCGATCAAGGCGACGGGCGCCGGGACGCTCCAGGTCCTCCGCTACGGCGTCGTCCCGCAGGTCATCCCGCCGTTCCTCTCCTTCACGATCTACCGGTGGGACATCAACGTCCGCATGTCGACGATCATCGGCTTCGTCGGCGGCGGCGGCATCGGCTACATCCTCAAGCCCCGCGTCGACCTCGGCGAGTGGGGCGAGGTCGGCACGCTCGTCCTCCTCATCGCCGTCGCCGTCTGGGTGATGGACCTCGTCTCGGCGCGGATCCGCGAGCGGATCGTCTGAGGGGGCGGGGCGGGCGGCGAGGCCCTTCGGCCCGGCGCCCGGCGGGCCGGTAGACTCGCCCCGATGAACCCGGTCAATGATCCCGTCCGGAGCTTCCTCGAGCTGGAGAAGCGGCTCGAGCGCGAGCCGGAGGGCTCGCAGGGGGAGATCGCTCGGGGCATCTACATGATGACGCCGCGGCCGCGGGCCGCGCACGGTGGAGCACAGGTCAACCTCGGCGCCGCCCTCCGGCTCCGCTTCGGCTGGGGCGAAGGAGTCGTCGCACCGGAGTGGCTCTTCGTCGCCG
>JAKLER010000231.1 GCA_022711615.1 Acidobacteriota bacterium | reverse complement strand
GGCCGCCGGACGAAGGGAGGGACCCTCTTCCTCTACCGGACGGCGGACGCCGCCCTCGAGGACGAGCTCTCGCGCGAGGCGGGGCTGAACGTCCGCTTCGGGCTCGGCAAGACCGAGGCCGCGGACGGGACGAGGGTCGCCCAGGCCGAGGGCCGGAGGGGGAGCCTGACGATCGACTCGCCGGGCCAGCGGACGCGCGTCGCCTCCGTCAACCGGGAGGAGCGGAAGGCGCAGGGAGCCCGGCCTCCGGGCCCCGGCGACGACGGCTGGGTCGTCTGGTTCCTCGCGCTCGACCTGCCGGTCCTCGACGCCGGGACGGGCGCCCGGGTGAAGGACGAAGGGGGCGCGCTCCTCCTCCGGACCTCCTTCCCCGCGGAGTTTCGGGCGCTCTTCGGACAGGCGAAGCTCTCCGACTCCGGCGCGGCGTCCGGGACGATCGCGCTCGCCCTGATCAAGGGGCTCGCGACGGCCACGCTCGTCGTCTACCTCGTCGCGTTCGGCGTGGCGGCCCTCCTCGTCGCGCGCATCGCCCGCGCCGCGCGCCGCCTCTCTCACGGCTTCGCCCAGATCGAGAAGGGGAACTTCGCCGTCCGGGAGCGGCTGCGCGGACGCGACCAGCTCGCGGAGCTCGTCTCCGGCTTCAACGAGATGGCCGGCCACCTGGAGGCGAGCGTCGCCGCGCGCGCCGAGGCCGAGGCGCTCGGCCGCGAGCTCGCCCTCGCTCGCGACCTCCAGCGGCGGCTCCTCCCCGCGCCCGACTTCGCCTTCCCCGGCGTCGAGCTCGCCGCCGACTTCCGCCCGGCCGCCGCGATCGGGGGCGACTTCTACCACTTCCTCGGCGAAGGGGAGACCGCGCTCACCGTCGTCATCGCCGACGTCGCCGGGCACGGCCTCCCGGCCGGCATCGTCATGGCCTCGGCGCTCGCGAGCCTCACCGCCCTCTCCCGCGGCGGGACCGACACCCCCACGCTCCTCGGCCTCCTCGACGACGAAGTGAGGCGGACGACGGAGCGGCGGGCCTTCGTCACCCTCGCCCACGTCCGGTTCGACCTCGAGGGCCGGCGCGCCGAGTTCACGAACGCCGGACACGTCTACCCCGTCCGCGTCGCGCCGCGGGGCTCCGTCTCCTGGGTCGAGAACCCCGCGAAGCCCCTCGGCGCGGGCCGCCCGGTCGAGCGGGTCACCGTCACCGTCCCGCTCGTCGACGACGAGGTCTGGGTCTTCCTCTCCGACGGCGTCGTCGAGGCGATGTCGCCCGACGGGAGCGAGGCCTTCGGCTTCGACCGGCTCGAGGCGACGCTCGCCGCCTGCGGCGGGAAGAGCGCCCGAGAGGTCCTCGAGGCCGTCCTCGCCGCGTGGCGGGCGCACACCGGAGGCGACGAGCCGCAGGACGATCGGACTGTCGTCGTCGTCAAAGTGCTCGCGCGGGCCGCGGCCTGAGCCGCGCGGCGCGGCGACCCGCCGCGGCGTCAGCCCCTCGGCAGGAGCTCCTTCAGCCGGGCCGCGCCCGCCCGGCTCACCGGAACACGCGTGCCGTCGGCCATCACCGCCGTACGCCCCTCCTCGAGCGCGGCGAGGCGGGCGACGTTCACGACCCAGGAGCGATGGACGCGGACGAAGCGGTCGGCCGGGAGGCGCGCGGCGAGGTCGGCGAGCGACTGGAGCTTGAGGACGCTCCGGTCGCCGGAGCGGATCCTCACGTAGTCCCCCTCCGCGCCGACCCAGTCGATCGCCTCGACCGGGAGGACCGTGACGCGCGTCCCCTCGCGCACCGCGACCCGCTCGAGAGCCTGCCCTTCGGGCCGGGCCGCCGCCGCGAGGAGGGACGGGTCGGGGCCGCGCGCGCCGGCGCCGAGGAGCGCCCGGGCCCGCGCGAGCGCCGCGTCGAACCGCTCCCGCGAGAACGGCTTGAGGAGGTAGTCGACCGCGTGCACCTCGAACGCCTTCAGCGCCCAGCGGTCGTACGCGGTGACGAAGACGACGGCCGGGCGCGGCTCGAGGAGCTCGAGCGTCTCGAAGCCGGTCAGGCGCGGCATCTGGACGTCGAGGAAGACGAGGTCGGGCGCGTGCGCGGCGACGGCTTCGATCGCCTCGAGGCCGTTCGCGCACTCGGCGACGACCGTCACGTCGGGATGCGCCGCGAGGTGCTCGAGGACGAGCCCCCGCGCCAGCTCCTCGTCGTCGACGACCGCGACGCGCAGGCTCACGCCTCCTCCGGCCTCCCGGGCGGGACGACGACGGCGACGCGGAACCGCTTCCCGTCCCCCCCCTCCTCCAGCTCGGCCGCGCGCCCCCAGACGGCGGCGAGACGGCGGCGAACGAGCGAGAGGCCGAGACCGCTCCCGGCCGGGGCCGGAGTCTCCGGGTCGTACGGGTTCTCGACGGCGATCCTGACGCCGTCGCCCGCCTTCTCGACGCGGAGCGTCACCGTCCCCCCTTCGATGAGCGTCGCGACGCCGTGGCGGACGGCGTTCTCGACGAGCGGCTGGAGGAGGAGCGGGGGGACGGGGACGCCGAGGAGGGAGTCCTCGACCTCCTCCTCCACCTCGAGCCTCCGCCCGTAGCGGACCTGCTCCACCGCGAGGAACTGGCGCGCCAGGACGATCTCCTCCCGGAGCGGGATGAGCGTCCGCTCGCCGGAGGAGAGGCTCCGCCGGAGGAAGTCGGAGAGGAGGACGCACATCTCGCGCGCCTTCGCCGGCGCGCTCGTCGTCAGGGCGCTGACGGAGTTGAGCGCGTTGAAGAGGAAGTGGGGGTTCAGCTGGGCCTTGAGCGCCTCGAGCTCCGCCTCGCGCGCCAGGACCCGCGCCTCCATCGCCCGACGCTCCGCCGCCTGGGACGACTCGAGAGAGAGGAGGATGTAGTGGAGCGTGACCGAGAGGAGGTAGAGGAGGACCCCCAGGACGAAGAGCGGCGGCACCGCCTGCCCGAAGCGCTCGGGGAGGGTCGAGAACGCGGGGAACGACCCGAGCAGGCTCGCCAGCGTCGAGCCGGCGAGCGTCAGGAGCGAGGCGGCGATGAGCGCGCCGACGACGTGGACACCCAGGACGGAGGCCGTCCGAGCGCGGGTGAGCGGCGCGCTGCGGCAGGCGTAGAAGGACGAGAGGCAGAGGAAGGCGTAGACGAGCGCGAGCGGGCCCGAGAGGGCCGCCGCCTCGCCCCAGGAGAGGCTCCCGGGCAGGGCGAGGAGGTACGCCTGGATCCCCGCCAGGGGGACCCAGGCGAGAACGTAGGCGAAGAGCCGTTCCCGGCGGGCCAGGATCGGGTGCACGTCAGTTCTTGATGTCGAGGCCGCCGAAGACCACGAAGCCGTCGATGACGAGCTTCTTCGGCGGAACGTCTCCGTCGAGGGGCGGGTGATGGGACTTGTCGTCGGTGCCGCCGAAGATCGCGAACGCGCGGACCTCGACGTTCCAGTCGCGCGGGATGCGGATGTCGCCGCCGCCGAACGCGATGAAGACGGTGACGGCCGCCTCGTCGTCGGGGATCCGGCAGCCCGACAGGTCGAGCTCGAAGCCGCCGAAGAGGGCGTTGATCTCCCCGCCGAGGAACTCGTTCGTCGAGATCGCGCGGTCCCAGCCGCCGAAGATCGCCGTCTCGTCGAGCGTGGCGGCCGTCCGGCTCTCGATCGTCCGGTCGGGGAAAGTCCGCCCGCCCGCCTTCTGGACGAGCCGGATCCCGAGCGCCACGAGGACGAGCGGGAGGAGCTTCCAGACCGGGAAGCGGAGGACGTGGAGGTTGTCGAGGAGGAGCAGGAGCCCCGCGAGGGAGATCACCCATCCCCAGAAGCCGTTCCAGAAGCCCTTCTGCTGGAGCGCCTTCGTCAGCCCGACCGCGATCAGCGCGACTGGCCAGAGGCGGATGAGGAAGCGGGCCGACACGAAGCCGAAGTTGTCGAGCGTGAAGAGGAGGCCCGCGACGATGATCAGGATGCCGAAGACGAGCCTCACTGCGCCCGCCGCGGCCGGAAGTCTCGGGTTTCTCATGTTCATGGCCTGCCTCCGCGCCCCCTCTCCGGGGGGTCTCCTCCACCTTACGTCGGCCGCGGGGATTCCGCCCGGACGATTCGGCGAACGGGCGCCGGGGGTCGACGAACGGCTCTCAGAGCGCCGGCCGGCCCAGCCGGAAGGTGCGCGAGAAGCCGTCGGCCGGGACGCGGATCGTCACCGAGACCGCCCCGGCGTCGGAGCAGGAGTAGACCTCCTCCACCTCCGGGCCCGGCTCGGGGAGCCGGCTGACCGCGGCGCCGTCGAGCCGCCGGCCGCGAAGCGCGGCGGAGAACGGGAACTTCAGGTCCTGCCACGGCGCGACGTCCCCGTCGGGGCGGCCGTCGACGATCCGGCTGCACTCCACGAATCGGAAGTGCCCGAGGTCGTGCGCCGCCCGATAGCGGCGGACGGCCACGAGCGGCGCCTCGCCCGGCGACGGAAGGGCGAGGTCCTTCGGGAAGATCGGGTCGAAGACGACCTCCTCCCCCGCCGCCGCCTCGCGGAAGACGCCGAAGTGCCGCGTCAGCCGGTCGGCGAGCGTGTAGCCCGCCTCGCCGTCGAGGAAGAGGGCGAGGCCCACGGCGGTCGCCGCGAACGGATGGGGCGAGCGCTTCACGCGCCGCTCTCCGAACCGCTCCCGGAGCCGCCGCCCCACGAGAGGGAACGCCCCCGCCCCGCCGACGACGTAGACGCCGGCGAGCTCGGACTCCTCCACTCCCGCCGCGGCCAGGACCGGTTCGCTCGCCTCGATCGTCCGCTCGACGAGCGGCGCGCAGGCCTCGTACGCCTCCTCGATCGGAAGGGCGACCGGCGGGAGGTCGAGCGGCGACAGGTCGAGGACGAGCTTCCTCGTGTTCGGCCCGACCGCTTCCTTCTGCCGCGCGCACTCCTCGAGGAGGAGATCGCGGGTCTCCTCGTCCGGCTCCCCGGCTCCGGCCCGCTCGAGGACGGCCCGGAGGATCGCCTCGTCGAAGTCGTCGCCGCCGAGGCGGCGCACCCCTTCGCTCGTGACGACCTCGTTCGTCCTCCCCGTCATCCTGACGAGCGAGGCGTCGAACGTCCCCCCGCCGAGGTCGTAGACGAGGACGTGCTCCCGGCGCGAGGTGATCGTCGACCGGAAGCGGTGCGCGTACTCGAAGCCCGCGGCCGACGGCTCGTTCAGGAGGGCGACGGGCACCCACCCGGCCGCGCGGAACGCCTCGAGCGTCAGGAAGCGCTGGGCGCTCGAGGAGTTCGCGGGGACGGAGACCGCCGCCTCGAGCGGCTCGTCCTCGCCGATCCCGGCGTTCGAGCGGGCGAGGAGGTCCTCCCGCACCTGCGAGAGGAACCCTGCGAGGAGGTCGAGGAGGAGGACGAAACGGCCGCCGGCCTCGATCCCGGTCCGCGGTCCCGCGTCGGCGAGGAGCCTCTTGAACGAGCGGAGGACGCTCACCCCCGGCTCGTGCCTCACGGCCGCCGCCTCGAAGCCGAAGCGGAGCTCCCCCGACGGGAGGACCGCCGCGAGCGACGGGAGCGGGTCGCCCCCCTCGAAGCCGACCACGGGGTAGTTCCCGCGGTCGACCATCGTCACCACCGTGTGGGTCGTTCCGAAGTCGACGCCGAGGCGCATGGCGTCCCGAGTTTACGGGCTTTCGGAAGGGGCGCGGCCCGGCCTCCCGCGCGGAGCCGAGAGCCGCCTCAGCGCGTCAGCTCGAGGCCCGTCGCCTCGAGGCCGGGCGCGCCTCCCGGACCGTTCGCGCGGAAGACCCCTTCCGCCGCCGCCGACGCGCCGTTCGCGTCGGACGGGAGGGCCGAGTCCGCGTCGCGCATCGTCACCCGGAGGGACGCGTCTCCCTCGACCAGGCGGAACGTCCCGCGCTCCGAGCGGACCTCGCCCTGCACGCGGACCGTCCGGCCGTCGTATTCGGAGGCTTTCCGCTGGAGCTGGGCGATCGGGACGGGCGTCAGCCCGCGCAGCGGGCGGCCGTAGAGCTCCGCCCCCGGCGCCGACGCCGTCAGCCCGGCGAGGAGGAACGCGGCGAGGAGCGGTCCCGCTCTCATGCCTCCATTGTAGGGCCGGCCGCCCTGCTAGGCTCCCCGCCCCATGGAGACCTTCGATTCCGTCCTCAAGGTCCTCGTCGGCGCCGTCGGCGTCGGCAGCGGCGCGGCCTACGTACCGCAGGCGGTCCGGATCTGGAAGCGGAGGTCGAGCGACGACGTGTCGCTCCTCACCTACCTCCTCTTCCTCCTCGGCCAGGTCATCTGGCTGACGTACGGCATCCGCTTCGGCCTCCTCGAGATCGTCCTCGGGATGTCGGCGAACCTCGCCGGGAGCCTCGCGGTCATCTTCTCGGCGCTCCGTTACCGCGGCCGCCCCGCGTGACGCTCCGGACCCTTCCCGTCCCGGCCGGCGCCGAGGCGTACCTCGCGTTCGACAAGCCGGCGGGCCAGGCCGTCCACGGCGCGGGCGGCCTCCTCGAGGAGGCGCGGCGCGCGCTCGGCGACGACCTGCACCTCGTCCACCGCCTCGACCGGATCACCTCCGGTCTCCTCCTCCTCGCGCGGGGCGAGGAGGCGCTCCGGGCGGCGCACGCCGCCTGGCCGTCGCGGGTGACGAAGAGCTACCTCGCGCTCGTGCGCGGAGTCCCCGGCGAGACCGCGGGGTCCGTCGACCTCCCGCTCCTCGAGCACCGCACCGGCAAGCCGTGGCTCCTCGCGCGCGCCGTCCGCGCCGCCTACGGCCCCGACCGCGCCGCGCGGCTCCTTCGCGGCGAGGGGCTCTCCGGCATCCCGCCGCTCCCGCCGCCCGCCCGCTGCGCCGCGCACCCCGCCGGA
>JAKLER010000230.1 GCA_022711615.1 Acidobacteriota bacterium | reverse complement strand
GAAGGGCTCGAGGCGCTCCGCGCGGCGGGGGGGAAGACCGCTTCCTTCCTCCCGCTCAACCCGCTCCGAAGGCGCTGGTCCGCCCACCTGCGCAACCACCGGAAGCTCCTCGTGGTCGACGAGGAGATCGCGTTTACCGGCGGGATGAACGTCGGCGACGAGTACGCGCGCGGGAGCCGGCTCGCGGGAGGCTCGGGCGGGCCGCTCCGCAACCGCCCCTGGCGGGACGCCCACCTGAGGGTCGAAGGGCCGGCCGTCTTCGACCTCGCAACCGTCTTCGCCGAGGACTGGAGCTTCGCGACGGGGGACCGGCTCGTCCCGGGCCGCATCCCGATGCCCGTCGCGGGCGGCTCCGTCGTCGCCGTCCTCCCGAGCGGGCCCGATCAGACGGCGAACGCGAACGCCCACGTCTACTTCTCGGCCCTCTCCGGCGCGCTCGAGCGCTGCTGGCTGACGACCCCCTACTTCGTCCCCGACGAGCCGACGGCGCGGGCCCTCGCGAACGCCGCCTTCCGCGGCATCGACGTCCGCGTCCTCGTCCCGGCCGAGAGCGACGTCCCGGTGGCCCGCGCGGCGGGCCAGTTCTTCTACGGTCCGCTGCTGCGCGCCGGGGTGCGGATCTTCGAGTACGAGCCGGCCGTGCTGCACGCCAAGACCGTCGTCGTCGACGGCTCCTGGGCGCTCGTCGGCTCCGCGAACTTCGACTTCCGCAGCTTCGCGCTCAACTTCGAGCTCGGCGCCGTCGTCTACGATCGCGCCTTCGCCGCGCTCCTCGAGGAGCGCTTCACCCGAGACCTCGCCGACTCCCGGGAGGTGACGCTCGCCGCCGTGGAGCGGCGCGGCTTCGCCCAACGGGCCCGGATCGGCCTGGCCCGCCTCCTCGCGCCGCTCCTCTGAGGGAACTCGCCGCATGAGACTTCGCTCCGTCCCCCTCCTCGCGCTCCTCCTCTCCGGGCTCCCGCTCGCCGGGGCCGACGTCCCGATCCACGGCATCCAGGGCGCCGGGGCGTCGAGCCCGCTCGTCGGGCAGTCCGTGACGACGACGGGCGTCGTGACGGCGCTGAGGACGAACGGCTTCTACCTCCAGGCCCCGGACGCGGAGGCCGACGCCGACCCGGCGACGTCGGAAGGGGTCCTCGTCTTCACCTCCTCCACGCCCCCCGCCGCCGCGGCGGTCGGGAACCGCGTCCGCGTGAGCGGCAGCGTCGTCGAGTACCGCCCCTCGGCCGACCCGGCGAGCCCGCCCCTCACGGAGATCGGCGGGAGCGTCTCGGTCACCTTCCTCTCGGCGGCCAACCCGCTTCCCGCACCCGTCCTCCTCACCTCTGCGGACCTGTCGCCCGCGGGGCCCGCCGACCGCCTCGAGCGGTACGAGGGGATGCGCGTCCACGTCCCGGCGCTCCTCGTCGTCGCCCCGACGGGCGGGTCCGTCGACGAGGCGAACGCGACGGGGCGCTCGAACGGGGTCCTCGTCGGCGTCCTGCCGGGGACGCCGCGCCCCTTCCGAGAGGCCGGCTCCGACCCGCTGACGCCGCTCCCGGCCGGAAGCCCCTGCTGCGTCCCGCGCTTCGACGGGAACCCCGAGCGGCTCCGGGTCGACACCGACGGCCTCGCGGGCGCCGCCCCTCTCGACGTCGCCTCCGGGACGACGCTCCCGGACGTCGTCGGCCCGCTCGACTACGGCTTCCGCACGTACACCCTTCTCCCGGAGAGCCGGCCCGTCGCAACCGGCTCGCCCGCCGCGCGCGCCGTCCCCGCGCCGTCGGCCGACGAGCTGACGGTCGGCTCCCTGAACCTCCAGCGCTTCTTCGACGCCGAGGACGACGGAGAGGGGACGACCCTCAACGCGGCCGCGTTCTCGACGCGCCTCGCGAAGGCGTCCCTCGTGATCCGGACGCTCCTGCGCACCCCCGACGTCCTCGCCGTCGTCGAGGTCGAGGACCTCTCCACGCTCCGCGCTCTCGCGGCGCGCCTCTCGGCGGATGCCCTCGCCGCGGGCGATCCCGACCCGGCGTACCAGGCCTTCCTCGAGGCAGGGAACGACCCGGGCGGAATCGACGTCGGTTTCCTCGTCGCCTCGCGCGTGTCGGTCCTCTCCGTGATCCAGGAGGGGAAGGCGTCGACCTACACGGACCCGACGACCGGCAGCGCCGCGACGCGGAACGACCGGCCCCCTCTCGTCCTGACCGCCCGGTGGGCCGCCCCCGGCGGGACCGATCTCGTCTTCACCGTCGTCGCGAACCACCTCCGCTCCCTCAACGATTCCGAGGCCGACTCGACGACGGGTCGGCGCGTCCGCGCGAAGCGGCAGGCGCAGGCGGAGTTCCTCGCCGCGCTCCTCGCGCGCCTCCAGGCCGAGGGGGGCGGCGCGCCGCTCCTCGCGGTCGGCGACTTCAACGCGTTCGAGGTGAGCGACGGCCTCGTCGACGTGATCGGCACCGTCCGCGGCGCCCCGGCTCCGGCCGACCAGGTCGTCGTCAACCGGAGCGTCGACCTCGTCGACCCCGACCTCGTCGACCTCTGCGCGGTCGACGCCCTGGTCCCTCCCTCCGAGCGCTACTCCTACGTCTTCGACGGCAACGCCCAGCTGCTCGACCACGCCCTCGCGTCGGCGGCGACGCTCCCGCTCGTCCGAGGCGTCGCCTTTGCGCGCCTCGGCGCCGACTTCCCCGAGGCGATGCGCGGCGATGCGGCGCGCCCCGAGCGTCTCACCGACCACGACGGCCTCGTCGTGAGGCTCGGCCTCGCCGCCCCGAAGGGACGCTCGCCCGTCGTCCCCGCGCGGGACGGGGAGCCGCCGTCGCCGTTCCGCTCGCGGACTCCCGAGACGGCGCCGTGAGGAGCGATCTCCTCGCCCGCCTCGAGGAGGCGCGCCGTCTCCGCCCCGGAGCGCGCGCGGCCGAAGAGGCGCTCGAGGCGGCCGCCCGCTTCCTCCCGCGCGAGGCGGCGCACCTCGCCCGGCTCCACGACGCGGCGCTCTTCCTTCGCGCGTACCCGCAGTCGCCGCGCGTCCTCGCCCTCGCCGAGGCGCTTCTCGCGCGCGTCCCCGTGCACGTGACGCGCCTCGCCGGCGAGGGGGCCGACCTCGGGCCGCTCGACGATCCGTCCGCCGCCGGGATCGCCGGAGTCCCGGTCGCGATGCCCTTCTCCCACGCCGCCGCCTCGTGGCTCGTGCGGCGCGACGCGTCGGCGCTCCGCGTCGACTGGGACGCCGAAGACCTCCCCGACCGCCTCGCCGCGTCCCTCCCGCGGCTCGTCCCGTTCCTCGAGGAGCAGGCGCGCGTCGACGCGAACGTCCCGTTCCGTGAGTACGTCGACGGCGCGCGCGGCGCGCGGCCCGACGCCGCCTGGCTCCTCGAGAGGCTCGCCGGGCTCCCCCTGCCCGATTCCGTCCGCGCCGAGCTCTGGGAGGCGCTCTCCCTCCAGCTCGCCTGGACGCCCCGCGCTTCCGACTCGCGCGGCCTCGCCCGCGTCCCGTCGCCCGCGCCCTTCTGCTCCGACGGGCCGCTCCTCTCGCGGCGCGACGTCTCCGTCGCCGCCGAGCTCGCCGCGGCGCCGCCGCCCCTCGTCCGCCTCTCGCGGAGCGACGGCGCCGCCCTCCTCGACGCGGCGCGCGCGGCGATGGCCGTCCGCTACCGGGAGCTCCCGGCCTTCTCCGCAGGCGACCCGTCGGCCGTCTTCCGCTGCGACGTCGGCCGCGGCGTCTCCATCTTCGTCACGGGCCTCGACCGCTCCGCGCGCCTCCCGCTCCGCGCCGCGTTCGGGACCCTCTTCGCGCGCAACGGCGTCCTCGTCGGCTACGGCGACCTCCACGCCGCCCTCGGCCGTGCCGACGTCAGCTTCAACGTCTTCTACGCCTTCCGCGACGGCGAGTCGGCCTGGCTCTACGCGCGGCTTCTCGCCGTCGCTCGCGCCGTCACCCACGCCGCGCAGCTCTCCGTCGACCCGTACCAGATCGGCCTCGGCAACGAGGAGGCGATCGCCTCGGGCGCCTTCTGGTTCTACCGGAAGCTCGGCTTCCGCTCCGCGGACCCCGGCCTCGAGCGGCTCGCCCGCCGAGAGGAGGCGCGCTCCTCCGCGTCCCCCGGCCGCCGGACTCCGCCGGCGACCCTCCGCCGCCTCGCCGCCGCCCCGCTCCTCCTCGACGTCCCGGGCGAGACCCCGTTCCTCCCGGACTCCTTCCGCCTCGCCGGCCTCGGCCTCGCGGCTGCACGACGCTTCGCGGCCTCGAAGCTCTCGCCCGAGGCCTTCCGCGCCCGTGCCGCCCGCCGCGTTTCGCGCGCCCTCGGACTCGATCCCGTCCCCCCGGCCCTCCGCGCGCCCCTCGAGGCTCTCGTTCCCGTCCTCGCGCTTCTGGACGACCTCACCTCCTGGCCGCTCTCCCACCGCCGCGCCGTCGCGGCCCTTCTCCGCGCGAAGGCCGCCCCTGACGAGCTCCGCTACGCGCGCCTCTCCTCGGCGCACGCTCGCCTCGCGGCGTCGATCGCCCGGGCGGTGTCGAGCTGACGCCGGCGCCTCCCGTGTGGCCGGGCCCGCTCCCGGCACGACGTCACGAGCCGGGGCGAGCCGGCGCGCCGGGGCGACACGGAAGGAGTCGGGACGCGACCGGCCCGGCGAGCGATGTCCTGGCGACGCGGCCGGGCAGCCCACGCGAGCGCCTCCGGGCCGGAGTGCTCGTCGAGGCGTTCGGGGCGGCGGCGGCCTCGGCGAGCTTCAGGCCCGGCTCCCGCGACGTGCCGAACGCCTCTTGCACGGCGAGCCGGGCCGCCGAACGGGCGTCGGCCGGGGAGCCCTCCTCCGCGGAGGGCTCCCGGCCTCGAGGTCAGCGGGTCCGGAAGCGCAGCCCCGCGGCCGCGACGAGCGCGGCCATCAGGAGCGCGCCGAACGGACCGAGGACCGGGATGTCCCGTGCGGCCTCCACCGGAACGGGAAAGTCCGTCGGATCGGACGCGCCGGGGAGACGCGGGTCGTCCGTCGATCCGGCCGCGTCGTTCGTGCCGTCGCCGTTGGCGTCCCAGGAGAGCGCTCCCTGGTTCGAGACGACGGTCCCGGCCGCCGTCGGGAGGACCGTCGCCGTGATCGTGATCGTGACCGAGGCGCCCGCCGCGAGGGCCCCGTTCCACGTCACCGTCCTCGTGCCGGCATCCGCGCTCGCCGTCCCCGCGCTCGCGGTCGCGCCGCTCAGCGCGAGCGTGGTCGGGAGAACGTCGAGGAGCTCCGGCCCCGCCGCGTCGGCCTGCGGCCCGATTCCGTCGTTCCGGAGGACGATCGCGTAGGTCACCGTCGCGCCCGCCGAGAACGTGCCGCTCACCGTCTTCGTCGCCGAGAGCAGGGCGCCGGTCCGGACCGTGTCGACGTCCGTCGCGGCGTCGTTCGCACCGTTCGGGTCCGTCACGCCGGCCGGCGCCGCGATCGTCGCCGTATTGGAGACGGATCCGAATGCGTCGGCCGAGACGGAGCAGCTGACCGTGTACGTCACGCTCGCGCCGACGGGGAGTCCCAGCACGTCGGTGATGCTCCCCGACCCGTTCGCCGTGGCCCCCGTGGCGCCTCCAGCCGCCACCGACGTGAAGGTGCAGGAGAGCGACGCGGGGAGGGGGTCGGTGAGCGTCGCGCCGGCCGCGCCGACCGGACCCGCGTTCGAGGCGACGATCGTGTACGTGAGCGAGCCGCCGGCATCCACCTGAGTCACTCCGTCGGTCTTCGTGACGGAGAGGTCGGCCGTGGCGGAGACGGTGGTCGTCGCGGTGGCGGTGAGATCGGCGGAGTCGGGGTCCGAGGTCGTGGACGTGACCGTGGCGGTGTTGGAGAGGACCGTGCCGTCCGGGACGGAGGCCCCGACGGCGGCCGTGAGCGTGAAGACCGCGCTCCCCGGAGCGAGCGAGGCGATCGAGCAGGTGACCGCGCCGGCTGCCCCGACGGCGGGCGTCGCGCAGCTCCACCCTCCCGGCGAGACGAGCGACACGAACGTCGTGCCGGCCGGAAGCGTGTCCGACAGCGCGACCGTCGCCGCGTTGGCCGGCCCGGCGTTCGAGACGGTGAGCGTCCAGGCGAGGTTCGTCCCGGCCGTGACCGGGTCGGGGGAGTCGGTCTTCGTGACGGAGAGGTCGGCCTCGACCTGCACCTCGAACGCGCCGACGTCCGTTCCCGCGCCGGACGTTCGGGCGAAGGGGGCTCCCCGCTGGTCGCTGGCAAGCGCGGCCGGGTTGCTTCCGGTGTCGAGCGCCGGGCTCCCGGCGAGGAGGGCGTGGGTGAACGTCGGCCCCCCGTTGTCCGCGAGCGGTCCGAGGAGCGGGTCGAGCGGCGTCGCGCCGCTCCCGACCTGGTTGCCGTCCGCGCCGTCCGTCAGGCCGCTCCCGTCGCCGATGCCGACGACGTTGTCGCTCGCCGTCGAGGTCGTCCCGCCATCGGCGAAGTCGGGCGGTCCGTCGCCGCCGCTGTTCGTCGCGACGATGCAGCTCACGAGCGCGCCGATCGTGCCCGACTGCCCGTTCGAGATCCCTCCGCCCTGGTAGCCCGAAGCGTTGAGCGCGAAGGTGCTGTTCGTCAGCGCGCCGACCGAGCCGTCGTTGTGGAGGCCGGCGCCGACGTACGCCGCGTTCCCGGAGAAGGTGCTGTTGCGGATCGCCGGGATCGCGCCCGAGTTGTAGATCGCGCCTCCCGGCTCGTCCGAGGAGTTCCCGGAGAAGGTGCACCCGGTCGCCGCGAACGTGCCGGCGTTGTAGACCGCGCCGCCCGGGCTCACGCCGGCCGCCCCTCCCCGCAGCGTGACGTTCTCCAGCGCGAGCGTCGCCCCGGAGGCGACGTGGA
>JAKLER010000023.1 GCA_022711615.1 Acidobacteriota bacterium | reverse complement strand
CGCTCGAGGAACGCCTCCTTGTCGCCCGAGTCGACGATCCGTCCACGATCGATGAAGACGATCTGGTCGCAGACCTGCTCGACGTCGAGGGTGTTGTGAGACGAGAGCAGGATCGAACGGTCCTCGTCCCGCAGGACCTCCATGAGCTCGCCGATGACCTCCTGGCGCGCGACGGGGTCGAGGCCGGCCGTCGGCTCGTCGAGCAGCAGCAGACGCGGCCGGCGCGCCAGGGCGAGGAGCAGGGCCGCCTTGACCTGCTCGCCGCGCGACAGCTCCCGGACCCGCTGCTCGGGGTGGAGGTGGAATCGCCGGAGGAGGCGCGCGGCGTAGCGGTCGTCCCAGGCGCCGGGGAAGAGGGAGCGCACGAATGCCAGGTGCCCGCCGAGCGCCGATCCGGGGAACAGACGCATCTCCTCGGAGACGAACCCGATGTCCCATTTCGCGCGCACCTGCTCCTCGGGCATGCGGCAGCCGAGGACCTCCACGTCTCCGGCATCGGGACGGACGAGACCCATGAGGATCCGGATGGTGGTGCTCTTCCCGGCGCCGTTGGGGCCGACGAAGCCGAGGATCTGCCCCGGCTCGAGGCGGAAGGAGACGTCGTCGAGCGCGAAGAAGCGATAGCGCTTCGAGACGCCGCGCAGGGCGATCGCCGGGGTCGCGGTCGTGGTCATCGGTCTTCTTCTCTCTGGCGGATGACTTTGCGAAGGCGCTGCTCGAGCTCCCTCGTCCCGAGGCCGAGCTCGCGTCCGACGTCGACGGCCCTGGCGAGGTGCCCGTCGAGCTCCTGCTCCCGCAGGTCCTGCTGGAGCCGGACGTTCTCGGAGACGAACGTCCCGCGGCCCTGACGGGTCGTGAGGACCCCCTGGTGCTCGAGCTCGAGGTAGGCGCGCTTGACGGTGATCACGCTCACGCGCGTAGACGCGGCGAGCGCGCGGATCGACGGGATCTCCTGCCCCGGCTCCCAGTCGCCGACCGCGATGCGCCGGCAGACCTGGTCGACGATCTGCTGGTACATCGGCCTCGGGTCGGCCTGCGAGATGGTGAGCTCAGCGTGCATATCGATATGCACACTATATACGGCTTTCGAGAACGGTCAAGCGCCGGGCGCGTCGCCCCGGCCGGGGAAGCCGGCCGGGAAGGCCGCCGCCCGTCTCAAGCGCGATCTCGCGCCGATAATCGACCTCTGCTTCGTATGCGACGCGAGACCCGACCGTGAACCTGATCCTCCTCTTCCCCGAAGAGCTCGGAGCGGACGGCACCGCGCGGATCACGGGCCGCCGCGCCCGCCACGTCCACGACGTCCACCGCGCCCGCGTCGGCGACGAGCTCGTCGTCGGCCTGCGCGACGGCGCCACCGGGAGGGGCACCGTCCTCGCCGTCGCGGCCGACGAGGTGCGGCTCGCGGTCGCGCTCGTCGACGTGCCGCCGCCCCCCGCCGGGATCGACCTCCTCCTCGCGATGCCGCGCCCGAAGGTCCTCCGGCGCGTCCTCCAGTCCGCCGCGTCGCTCGGCGCGAAGCGGCTCGTCCTCGTGAACGCGGCGCGCGTCGAGAAGAGCTACTTCGACACCCCGTTCCTCGCGCCGGAGGAGATCGAGCGGAACCTCGTCCTCGGCCTCGAGCAGGCGCGCGACACGGTCCTCCCCGAGGTGCTCGTCCGTCCGCGCTTCCGGCCGTTCGTGGAGGACGAGCTCGACACGCTCTGGCCGAGGGAGGTCTTCGGACGGCTCCTCGCGCATCCTGCGGACGCCCCGGGGCTCGGCGCGCCGGACGCGCCCCGGGTCGGCCCGGCCGCCGTCGTCGCGATCGGCCCCGAGGGCGGCTGGGTCCCGTTCGAGACCGGACTCCTCGAAGCGCGCGGATTCGCACGGTTCGGGCTCGGCCCGCGTGTCCTCCGCGTCGAGGCGGCGGTCGCCTTCGCGTTCGGACAGCTGCTGCTCGCCCGCGCCTTCGGCACCGGCCGCTGACGCGCCGGTGCGCCGGGTGTGCGATCCCGGTACGATCGCGGAACCATGCGACTCGGTTACGGTCTCGCGCTCGGACTCCTCCTCGCCGTCCCGGCGGCCGCCCAGGACGGCCCGCTTCCCGTTCCGGCGGCCGCGCCCCCCGCGCCCTCGCCCGGCGCGCCGTACCGCGACGCCGTCCTCTCGGGCCGCACCGCGAACGCGGCCGGCCTCTCGTTCACCGTCGGCGCCGCGCGCTACGAGCTCGCGACGGGGAGCCTCTGGGAGGTGACGACGAAGGACGGGACGCCCGTCGGCGCGTTCTTCCTCGGGGAGGGGACGCTCGCGTTCTCCGCGGGAGACCCGCAGGCCGCCCGCCTCGCCGCCCGGAACGCGAAGCACGTCGGCGGCGCGAAGGAGGTCGACGGGGAGCTCCGGGCGGCCTTCTCGAGAGCGACGTTCCTCTTCTCCGCGGCGCTCCGCCCCGCGTGGACGTACGCCGCCGGGGAGGAGACACCGGTCCGCCGCTTCGCGGCGCACGTCGAGCGGTTCGCGCGCGACCGGACGCCGCAGGTCGCTTCCCGGCTCGCGATCGCGGAGGCGGCGAAGGGGGCGTTCTTCGCCGCGACGCTCGAGGCGGACCCGGACCTCCGTCACGTCTTCGACCCCGTGACCGACGACGAGGAGGTGCTCCGCGTCGTCGACCGGCCGGCCGGACTCCCGGGGGGATTCCCGGAGATGCGCTTCTCCCGGGACCTCTCCCGCCGGCCGCTCGGGCGGACGCGCCGGCAGGCGCCGCGGGTCGACGCCCGGCTCGTCGCCGTGGACGTCGACGTACGCGAGGGGCCGGCGCCGTGGGGCGAGCTGAAGGTGACCGAGACCTTCGTCGCCGTTCGCCCCGTCTCGTTCCTCGTCCTCGATTTCGCGACCGAGACGATCCATCGGAACGACCTCCTCGAGACGCGCCTTCGCGCCCTCACCGACGGAGAGGGCCGGCCGCTCCCCTACGCGCTCGGAGACGGCGAGCTCGTCGTGGCCCTCCCGAAGCCCCTCGCACCCGGCGCGAGGCTCACGCTTCGCCTCGACTACGAGGCGCCTTACTTCGAGCGGGCCGGCGGAGACAACCTCTGGGAGCTCCCGATCGCGAGCGGGTGGTACCCGCAGCCGCTCTCCTTCAACGCGTCGCACCACACGTTCCACGCCGTCGTCCGCGCCCGCAAGCCGTTCCTCGCGTTCGCCTCCGGGGACACGGTCCGGCGGACCGAGGAGGACGGGTGGAACGTCCTCGAGACGCGGCTCGAGAGGCCCGTCCCGTTCGCGACCGTCCTCGCAGGCAAGTACACGACGCAGGAGTCGACCGAGGACGGCGTCACCTGCCGCGTCGCGAGCTACGGCATCCCGAAGGAGATGTCGGGGAAGATGCTCCTGAGCGTCTTCCACGGGGTCCGCAAGTTCTACGAGTGGCTCCTCGGACCGTTCCCCTGGAAGGAGTTCACGATCGTCGAGATCAACGACTACGGGTTCGGCCAGGCGCCTCCCGGCATGATGCGGATCACGAAGGAGGCGTTCCAGTCGAGCATCTTCACGGACGAGGTCTCGTCCCTGTTCTCGCACGGGATCAACCAGCGGGTGGCGCACGAGATCGCCCACGCCTGGTTCGGGTACGTCGTCGCCGACGCCTCCCCCGAGCACCAGTGGATCTCGGAGGCGTTCTCCGAGATCGCCTCGATGTACGCGATCGAGAGGCTGAAGGGCAAGGCGGAGGGGAAGAAGCTCGCGGGGACGTGGGCGGGGTCCGCGCGGCACTCGGCGAAGGCGGCCCCGATCGACCTCGCGAACGGCCTGGCGCCGAAGATCGCCTCGACCTGGGACAGCTCGACGGCGATCGACCGGGTCGAGCTCGTCTACTCGAAGGGGGCGCACCTCCTCCAGACGCTCCGGCTCGAGCTCGGGGACGACCTCTTCTTCACGGTCCTCCGGTCGTTCCTTCGGAGCTTCGAGAAGCAGCGCGACGTGACGACCGACGACTTCGTCGCCCTCCTCTCGTTCGCCACGAAGAAGGACTGGAAGCCCTGGTTCGAGAGGTACTACTACGGCACCGAGATGCCCTGAGGGCCCGGCCCCGCCTCAGTCCTTCTTCCCCTTCACCCACGTCTCGAGCCACGTGTCCGTCTCCCAGAGCATGTGGAGGATGTTCTCCCGCGCGGCGTAGCCGTGGCTCTCGAACGGGAGGAGGACGAGCCGCGACCGGCCGCCGAGCCCCTGGATCGCCTCGAAGAGCCGCTCGCTCTGGAGCGTGAAGGTCCCGGGGTTGTTGTCGGCCTCGCCGTGGATCAGGAGGATCGGCTCGTTCAGCGCCGCGGCGTGGTCGAACGGCGACATGCGCGAGTAGACGTCGCGGGCCTGCCAGTACGTCCGCTCCTCGGCCTGGAAGCCGAACGGCGTGAGAGACCGGTTGTACGCCCCGGAGCGCGCGATCCCCGCGGCGAAGAGGTCCGAGTGCGCGAGCAGGTTCGCCGTCATGAACGCGCCGTAGGAGTGCCCCGTGACGGCGCAGCGCCTCGGGTCGACGATCCCCTCCTTCTCGAGCGCGTCGATCGCGGCCTTCGCGTTCGCCACGAGCTGCTCCACGAACGTGTCGTTCGGCTCCTTTTCCCCCTCGCCGACGATCGGAAACTGCGCGTTCTCGAGGACGGCATAGCCGCGGAGCGCCCAGAAGACGGGCGAGCCCCAGTAGGGCCGGACGAACGCGTGCGGGGAGGAGTCGACCATGCCGGCCGCGGCCCTGTCCTTGTACTCGGTCGGGTAGGCCTCGAGGAGGAGCGGGAGGCGCCCGTCGCGCTTCGGGTCGTACCCGGGCGGGAGGTGGAGGTCTCCCGCGAGGTCGATGCCGTCGGCGCGCCGATAGCGGAGCTTCCGCGTCGCGACGGCCTGGAGCGATTCGTAAGGGTTCTCGAACGACGTGACGGAACGCGGCGCGATCCGCGCCTTCACGTTCCGGACCTGGTAGTTCGGGAAGAGCTTCGAGCCCTCCACGCGCGTCAGGAGGACGCCCCGCTCCGCGTCGAGGACCCGGACGATCCGCTCGTACGTCGTCGTGCCGTCCGCGCGCCACAGCCGGGTCGTCTTCCCGGTCGCGAGCTCGTACGCGTCGAGGAACGGCCGGTTCCCCTCGGGAGAGTAGCCCTCGCCGGAGAGAAAGAGCCGCTTCCCGTCGCGGCTCGCGAGGAGGAGCGGCCGGCCCCGGCCGTCGACTCTCGTGACGAAGTCGCCCGGCAGGGCGTAGAGGTTCTCGGAGGAGAGGTCGAAGAGGACCTTCGGCTCCGCGTCCCCGGCGTCGGCCTTCGCGAGGTAGGTCTTCGTGTTCCGGTCCTTCCAGCGGAAGTCCGAGAGGACGGCGATCCCTCCCGCGCCCCAGGTGACCTCGCCGAACCGGTTGCGCGTCTTCGCGAACGCCCGGGGCGTCCCGTCGAACGGCGCGTCGAGGAGGTAGAGCCGGTCGCGAAACGGGACGTCGTTCGCCGGGTCGCCGCCGTCCTGGGCCTCGGCGAAGAAGACCGTCGCCGGCGCGTCCTCGCGCCAGTCGAAATCGCGGCGTCCCGCCTCCGTCGCGTCGAACGCGACCGGGATCGCGTCCTGCACCGGCTTCTCGACGAGCGTCGCGGCCTTCTTCCCCGCCGCGTCGAGGACGTCGACGCGGTACCCGAATCGGTAGACCGGGAAACGGTACGAGAAGGGCGGGACGATCGTCGTGGCCAGGATCCACTTCCCGTCGGGGGAGGGCCGCACCGACCGGCGAATCGCGGGCGGGAGGATCGCGGCGCTCGTCCCGTCGAGCGCGAACCGGCGGACCTCGGTCGTCGCGTAGTGCGCGAACGTCTTCTCGTCGTTCTCGCTCTTCAGCAGGTCCTGCCAGGTCCGGGCGGGCGCCTTCCGCCCCGAGGCGACCTTCACGACCGGGCCCGCGGGGAGCTCGGCGGGAGCGGCGAACGGCTCGAGCGACGGGCGGACGTGGACCAGGAGCCCCGATTCGTCCGGGAGCCACTGGTACGGGAAGTCGAGGACGGCCGAGACGCTCGCCGGCGTGACGCGCGAAGCCTTCGCGCTCGCGAGGTCGACGACCCAGAGGGAGAGGCCGTCGGGGTCGCACTGGACGAACGAGAAGTACGTCCCCCTCGGCGAGAAGCGGGTCCACTGGATGCGAGGCGCGGCCGGGAGCCCCTCGACGCGCGCGTTCTTCCCGGACGCGATCTCCTTCACGGAGATCCCCGTCGTGACGTTGAGGCGGGCGCGGTTGTGGCTCTTCGGGTTGAGCCGCAGCCCGGCGAGCCGGAGCTCGGGTTCCGCGACCTCCGCGAGCGTCTTGTAGCCGGGGAGGTCGAGGAGGACGAGGCGCGCCCCCGCCGGGTCGACGAGGACGGACGGCGGCAGCGGCGCGTCGACGAGCTTCCGGATCTCCTCGGGCGGAGTGCGGAAGGCGACGTTCTCCTGGGCGGCGGCCGTCGCGACGACGGCGAGGAGCGGGAAGAGAGCGAGGGTCGGGACGAGGCTTCGGCGCACCATCCCGCAAGGCTACCCCAGCCCTGCCCCGGCGACGGCGGCGTCCGCCCGGCTCAGCCCGGCCAGACGAACGTCATCGGCACCTCGACGTTCGGGCCGAGGCTCTGCGTCACCGGGCAGGCGCGGGCCGTCGCCTCGAGGAGGGCTTTCTTCTCGGCGGGGAGAGTCGCGAGGGAAGTCGGGAACGTCACGGTCGTCGGGAGCGACGCGATCCGCCGGCGCGGGTCGGCGACCATCTCCTTCACGACGTGGACGGTCGTCCCGGCGAGCTCGATGCCGTGCCGCGTCGCGACGAGCGCCATCGTCGTGACGAGGCAGGAGCCGAGAGAGGTCGCGCAGAGGTCGGTCGGCGAGAACGCCTCGCCCTTTCCGCCGTTGTCGAGCGGGGCGTCGGTGACGAGCTTCGAGCCGGAGGGACGATGGGTCGCCTCGCAGTGGAGGCCCCCGGTGTAGACGATGTCGATGTCGACGGCCATGCCGGAGACGCTACGCGACGCCGGCCGTCCCGTCGAGCCCCGCCGCGCGGGCTCCGGGGACGGCTCAGCCCGGGCCGAGCGGAGGCGCCCCGCCGCCGCCCGGCTCCTCGTGCAGCCGGAACCAGCGGAGGCCGCGCGGGACGATCCCGAGGAGGATGACCGCGAGCGCGAGCCCGGCGAGGACGAGGAAGTCGCCGAGGTTCCGGCCGAGGACGAAGAGGACGACACCCAGGATCGCGGAGACCTCCGCGACCGCGAGCGAGACGAGCGTCCGCCGGAGGAACTCGGGGTACGCCGGGCTCGTCGCGGCGTCGGATCCGACGCGCGGCGCGAGGACGAGCGCGAGGAGCGCCGCTCCGAACGCGGCTCCGTAGACCGCGTAGCGAAGTCCGATCGGCGCGGATGCGCCCGGGGCGCCCGTCGTCGCGAGGACGAATACGACGACAGCGTAGAGAGGGATCGACGCGGTCAGGCCGGCGACGAGGACGAGCCAGCGGGCCTTCTCGGGAAGGGGTCTCGGTCGGGACATGCTCTCGCTCCGGCCCGACGATACCCCCGCCGATGCCCGTCGCGGCCTCTCGGACCCGAGGGACCGAACCGACTCCGGCACCTGCCCGACCGAGCGACCCGGCTCCCCCGGCAGCCATGTCCGAAAACCGCCAGACAGACCCGGCTCCCTGCGCGACACTCCGCCCGTGGAGATCGACCGGGAGTCCTGCCTCGCCGCCTTCCTCGGACGCGACCGCCGCTTCGCCGGCCGCTTCTACGCCGGAGTGACGTCGACCGGCGTCTACTGCCGGCCCGGCTGCCCCGCCCCGCTTCCGAGGCCCTCGAACGTCCGGTTCTACCCGTGCGCGGCGGCCGCCGAGGAGGCCGGGTTCCGGGCCTGCCGCCGCTGCCGGCCCGAGACGGCTCCCGGGACGCCGGCCTGGGCGGGGACGTCGGCCACCGTCGCCCGGGCGCTCCGCCAGATCGAGTCCGGGCTCGTCGACCACGCGCCGCTCGGTGTTCTCGCGGCCCGGCTCGGCGTCGGCGAGCGGCACCTCCGGCGCCTGTTCGCGGAACATCTCGGGGCCTCGCCCGTCGCGGTCGCGAAGACGCGCCGGCTCCACTTCGCGAGGCGCCTCCTCGACGAGACGCCGCTCCGGATGTCGGACGTCGCGCTCGCCGCCGGGTTCTCGAGCGTGCGCCGGTTCAACGAGGCGATGCGCGCGGCGTTCGGAGCCCCGCCGACCGAGCTCCGGCGCGCTGCGGCCGGCCGGACCGCGTCTCCGGCCGGCGTGACGCTGCGGCTCCCGTTTCGCCCTCCGTTCGATTCCGCCGCGCTCGTCGCGTTCCTCGGGGCTCGGGCGATCCCCGGCGTCGAGTCCGTCGACGGAAGCGCCTGGCGCCGCACGGCGGAGCTCGCGGGAGTCGCCGGGATCGTCGAGGCGGAGGTCGACGCGGCGCGCTCCTCGATCGTCGTTCGCCTCGTCGGCCTGCCGCCCGGCGCGGCGCTCGACGCGGCGCGCCGGGCCGGACGCCTCTTCGACACCGATGCCGACCCGGCCGCGATCGCGGCGCACCTCGGGAAGGACCCGCTCCTCGCGCCGCTCGTCGAGCTTCGGCCGGGACTCCGCGTCCCCGGCGCGTGGGACCCGTTCGAGACGGCGGTGAGGACCGTCCTCGGCCAGCAGGTGTCGGTGAAGGCCGCGAGGACGCTCGCCGCGCGGCTCGTCTCGAGGTTCGGCCGGCCGCTCCCTCCGGGCGTCGCGCGCGGCTCTCTCACGCACCTCTTCCCGCGCCCGGTCGACCTCGCCGAGGCCGACGTCGCGTCGATCGGGCTCCCGTCGAGCCGGGGCGAGACGATCCGCGTCCTCGCGCGGGAGGTCGCCGCCGGCCGCCTCGACCTCGGCCCGGCCGCGTCGCTCGAGGAGGCGGAACGGCGCCTCGCGGAGATTCCCGGCGTCGGACCCTGGACGGCGCAGGCGATCGCGCTCCGCTCGCTCGGCGAGCCCGACGCGTTCCCGGGGGGAGACCTCGGGGTCCGCAAGGCGCTCGCGGTACGGGGCGTGGCCCCGACGACCGCCGCGGCCGAGGCGCGGGCCGCGGCCTGGCGCCCCTGGCGGGCCTACGCGCTCGTCCACCTCTGGACCGACCTCGCATCACGGGAGGACTCATGACGACCACGCTCGAGACCGCAACGATCGAAACGCCCGCGGGAGGGTTCTGGCTCGCCGCCCGGGACGGCGCGCTCGTCGCCGCCGAGTTCGCCGAACGCGTGCCGCATCGCCTTTCCCGGCTCGAGGCCCGCTTCGGCCCGCTCGAGCTCCGGGACGCGGCCGACCCCGCCGGCGCGGCGAGCGCGTTGCGGCGGTTTCTCTCCGGCGACCTGGACGCGCTCGAGGAAGTCCCCCTCGACGCCGGCGGCACGCCGTTCCAGCGCGACGTCTGGGCCGCGCTCCGCGAGATTCCTCCCGGCACGACGGCGACGTACGCCGAACTCGCCGCGCGCGTCGGCCGGCCGGCGGCCGTGAGGGCCGTCGGCGGGGCGAACGGCGCGAACCCGGTCGCGGTCTTCGTCCCGTGCCACCGCGTCGTCGGGAAGGACGGCCTTCGCGGCTACGCCGGCGGCCTCGCGCGCAAGGCGTGGCTCCTCGCGCACGAGGAGACCGCGGCCCGGACCTGACGAGACGAGGCGTCCCGCGCCGCGAGGCCCGGCCGTCGCGCGCCGGCCCGACTCAGCGGGGCGCGCCTGGGGCGCGGCCGATCCGCCGGACCTGGGCCTCGTGGTGCCGGGCGTGCTCGTGGAGGAAGACGAGCGTCCCGGCCGGGTCGAGTCCGCCGGCGGCGGGGTGCCGGAAGAAGAGCGCCGCGCGGCGCTCCTCGGGCAGGCCGAGGAGAAGGGTCCGGAGGTCGCGCCGGGACTGGTCCCAGCGCGTGGCGCTCGCCTCGAGCGGAAGGGTCTCCGAGGGGACGACCTGCGCCACGGGCGCCCGGAACCGGATCGGCGATCGCAGGACCCCGACGAGGAGCGCGAGCTTCCCCCGGTCGACGATCGAGATCGGCTGCGGCGGCGCGAGGAGCTTCTTCCTCGCGTAGGCGAGGACGCCCTCCTCGACGAGGACGAGGTGCTGGACGACGTCGAGCGCGTTCCAGCCGACGCCGTCCGCCCGGAACGCGAGGCGCTCGGGTCCGAGGTCCGCGAGGGAGCCGAGGAAGGCGTCCTTCCATCGGTCCAGGTCGTCGAGGCGATTCTCGATCCGGCTCTTCACGGCGCGGAGTCTTCCACGAAGACCCCGCGCCGGGAAGCTCTGCGGAGCGCGGTCAGTGCGTTGGCGGCGCGCCGGTCCCGGTCCCGGCCGGCTCCTCGGCGAACATCAGCTGGCCGCCCGACACCCGGCCGCGGAGCGAGACGGCGAGCGCCTCGCTGAGGTCCTGCACCGGGACGATCTCGAGCCCGTCGCGAACGTCCTGCGGGAGGTCCTCGAGGTCCGGGACGTTCTCCTTCGGGAGGACGACCGTCCGGATCCCGGCGCGGACCGCGCCGAGGAGCTTCTCCTTCACGCCGCCGATCGGGAGGACCCGCCCGGAGAGCGTCACCTCCCCGGTCATCGCGACGTCCCGTCGGCAGGGCCGCTTCGAGAGGGCGGAGACGAGGGCCGAGGCCATCGCGACGCCGGCCGAGGGCCCGTCCTTCGGGATCGCCCCGGCGGGGACGTGGATGTGCAGGTCACGCTCGAACGAGGTCTCGTCGATCCCGAGGAGCGCGGCGTGCGAGCGGGCGAAGGTCCAGGCGGCCCGCGCCGACTCCTTCATGACGTCGCCGAGCTGGCCCGTCAGGAGGACCTCCCCCTTGCCGCGCATCAGCGCCGCCTCGATGAACATGATGTCGCCGCCCGCCGGCGTGTAGTACATCCCCGTGGCGACGCCGACCTGGTCCTCGTGGACGATCTTCTCGGGCTGGATCTTCTTGCGGCCGAGGATCGGCGACACGTCGGCCGCGTCGACGGCGGCCTTCTCGATCTCTCCTGCGGCGATCCGGCGCGCCACCTTCCGTCCGAGCTTCCCGAGCTCGCGCTCGAGCTGGCGGACGCCCGCCTCGCGCGTGTAGGACGAGATGATCTCCGCGAGCGCCGCGTCGGTCACCTCGAGCTGGTCGGTCCCCAGGCCGTTCTCCGCGAGCTGCCTCGGGAGGAGGTAGTTCCGCGCGATGAGGGTCTTCTCCCGCTCCGTGTAGCCCGAGAACTCGATCACCTCGAGGCGGTCGAGGAGCGGCCCCGGGATCGACTGGACGAAGTTCGCCGTCGCGACGAAGAGGACCTCGGAGAGGTCGAACGGGACGTTCAGGTAGTGGTCGGTGAAGCTGTCGTTCTGGGCCGGGTCGAGGACCTCGAGGAGGGCCGAGGCCGGGTCGCCCTGGAACGAGACGCCGAGCTTGTCGACCTCGTCGAGGAGGAAGACCGGGTTCTTCGTCCCGGCCTGGCGCATCCCCTGGAGGATCCGCCCGGGCATCGCGCCGACGTAGGTCCGCCGATGGCCGCGGATGTCCGCCTCGTCGCGCGCGCCGCCGAGGGAGATCCTCACGTACTTGCGTCCGAGGGCGCGGGCGATCGACTTCGCGATCGAGGTCTTTCCGACCCCGGGAGGGCCCGCGAAGAGGAGGATGCGCCCGCGGTTCGGCTGCTTCTCGCCGGCCGGCGCCGGGGCGGGCGCCCCGCCGGCGGAGGGAGCGTCCGCCGGCGCGCCGTCCGCGGACGGCGCAGCTGCGGGCTCCGCCTTCTTCCGACCGAGGAGCTGACGGACGGCGAGGAACTCGAGGATCCGGTCCTTCACGTCCTTGAGGGCGTAGTGGTCCTCGTCGAGGATCCGCTGCGCCTCGACGACGTCGAGGTGCTCCTCGCTCCGCGCCGACCACGGCAGCTCGGCCACGAGCTCGAGGTAGTTCCGCACGACCTGGGCTTCCATCGACTCGCGCGAAAGGCGCTGGAGCTTCTTCCACTCCCGGTCGATTTCCTTGCGGACCTCCTCGGTCAGGACGAGCGCGTCGAGCTTCTCCTTCAGGGCCTTCAGGTCGTCGCCGTCGTCCTCGCCCTCCCCCAGCTCCTTCTGGATCGCCTTCAGCTGCTGGCGGAGGAACATCTCGCGCTGGCGGTCGCCGAGCTCCTCCTGGACCTTCGACTTGATCTCCTCCTGCGCGTCGAGGACGTCGATCTGCCGCTGCACGTGGACGAGCGTCCGGCGGACCCGGTCTTCGACCGGCAGCGTCTCGAGGAGGAGCTGCCGCTCCGCGGTCGGGATGTCGATGTAGCCGGCCACGAGGTCGGCGAGACGGCCCGGATCGTCGGCGTCGGTAAGGACGTTCCCGACGGCCTCGTCCGGCAGGCCGAGCTTCTTCGCGAGCTCGGCGGAGCGCTCCCGCAGCTCCTTCAGCAGCGCGACGAACGCCGCGTCGGTGGAGTCGAGCGGGGCCATCTCCTCCGCTTCCACGACGACGGCCTCGAGGCGTCCCTCCTTCTCCTCGATCCGCATCGCGATTCCGCGCGCCTTCCCCTGGAGGAGGAGCCGCGCGCCGCCGACGCCGCGCTGGATCGGCCCGATCGTGGCGATCGTCCCGACGGTGTGGAGGAGCTCGGGCGTCACCGCCTCGAGGTCCTGCCTCTGCGTGACGGCGAAGACGAGCTGCTCGGGGCTCTTCATCGCGGTCTCGATCGCGTGGAGGGTCCCGGGGCGGCCGGCGGCGATCGGGAAGCTGACGCCGGGAAAGAGGACTGCGTTGCGGAGCGGGATGACCGGGAGGACCTTCGATGGGTGCATCTGGACCTTTCGAGCCAACCTAAAGTGCTGGACTCAAGAATAAACTTTAGTAAATACGGCTTAGATTTTCAAGCCACGCGGTGAACGGAGGTATGTCACTCATGTTGAGTAGTTTGACCTGGGCCCCCGTCGTCGGGGACGAAGTCCGTTCCACGGCAGAACCGAGTCCACCAACGCCGGTATTCCCCGGGAAGAGCCCGGCGCTAGGGCGACTTCAGGCTTTCGAGCGCTCCCTCGGCCGCTTCGCGGAACGCCCGGGAGACACCGCCGACGCCGAGCTTCACGCCGCCGAAGACCCGGGAGACGAGGAGTCCGCCCTCGAGGTCGTCGCGCCTGAGGAGCTCGAGGAGAAGTCGGCCCGGGTGCCCGACTTCCCCGTCGTCCTTCGACCTCTCGACGAGCGCCCCCGCGACGTCGCGGCCGCGGAAGGCCCAGCAGTGGTGGTTCGCTTTCCGGTGCTCGCTCCTCGCGGACTTCACGGCGTGGAGGACGTCCTCCTCCGTCGCCGCCGGGAAGGCGACGGCGAAGAAGCGCGACCGCTCGACGGTCGCCTTGAAGGACGCGGAGCGGGCGATCCTCACGCGTCGAACTTAGCAGGAGCGGCCGGAGAATGGGCCTGTATGCGCAGGGCCACGATCCCGCCGGCCGCCGTCGCGGCGCTCCTCGCGTTCCTCCTCGCCCATCGCGGCGAGGCCGCCGGCCCCCCTTGCGGGACGCTGGCCCAGCTCCGGTCGCGGCTCGCCGGTGCACCCGACGATGCGGCCCGCACGACGGCCGAAGCCGAGTTCTCCGCGTGCGCCGCCCGGCACGGGACTCCCCTGCTCTCGGATGGAAGCGCGCCGGGCCGGGTCCGCGCCCTCTTCGCCTTCCGCTCGCCCGCGGAGAAGGTCTTCCTCGCGGGCGACATGAGCGGCTGGAGCACGTCGGCGCAGCCCCTCGAGAGGCTCACGGGTACCGACCTCCACGTCCTCGAGATGGACGTCCCCGACGGCGCGCGCCTCGACTACAAGCTGGTCGTCTCGGGAACGGAGTGGACGCTCGACCCGTGGAACCCGAAGACGATGACCGGCGGCTACGGCCCGAACTCCGAGCTCCGCACCCCGGCGTACGTCCCGCCCGCCGGCGTCGAACCGGGCCCCGGCACGGTCAAGGGGGCCTGGGAGGAGCTGAAGGTCGAGAGCCGCGCGATGGGCGGAGCGCGAAGCGCCTTCGTCTGGTCGTCCGCCCCCGCGGGCGCGACGGGCCCGTACCCCGTTCTCTACCTCCTCGACGGCACGGACTACCGCGACTTCGCGAAGGCCCACGTCGTCGTCGGGAACCTCGTCGGTGCGGGGCGGCTCCCGCCCGTCGTCCTCGTCCTCGTCCCGCCCGTCGACCGGCGCGCGGAGTACGACGACGACCGCTCGGCGCCGGGCGGACGCGGAACGGACCGGCCGCAGCGCAGGGAGGCGACCGCGATCGCCCCGACGCACGCGGCCTTCACGCGATTCCTCGTCGACGAGCTCGTCCCCGCCGTCGAGGCCCGCTGGCCCGTGCGGAGGGACGCCGCGGGGCGCGGCGTGATGGGGGCCTCGCTCGGCGGCTTCGCCGCGCTCTCGATCACGGCACGCCGCCCGGGCACCTTCGGCCGCTGCGGTGCGCAGTCGACCGGGGGCGGCGACGGTGGAGGCTTCGAGGCGCTCCTCGCCGACCTCGGGAGGCTTCCGGCGGGAAGCCTCCGCGTCCACCTCGACGCCGGGACGTTCGAGGCGCTCTTCCACGGCTTCGACCTCCTCTCGCTCACGCGGCACCTGCGCGCCGAGCTCTCGCGGCGCCAGGTCGTCCAGTACCGCGAGGTCCCCGAGGGGCACAGCTGGGGCTCGTGGCGCGCCCGCCTCGCCGACGCGCTGACGTTCTTCTGGGGCGACGAGAGTCGGGCTCAGCCTCTCTCCGCCCGCCCGCTCGCCGCGCCCCCGTCCGGGGCCGCCCGGTTCGCGGGCGAGCCCGTCTCGCTCGACGTCAAGGACGCGGAGCTCGGCGACGTCGTCCGGCGGCTGACCGAGGGGCGCGGCCTCTCCGTCGTCGCGCCGCCGTCCTTCCGCGGGACCGTCACCGCCTCGCTGCGCGACGTCCCGTGGGATCAGGCGCTCGACCTCGTCCTCGCGGGGAACGGCTGGGCGTTCCTCCGCGAGGGGACCGTGATCCGGGTCGTCCGCCGCGACGACCCCGGCCGCTGACGTCCCGCCGTCAGCCCTCCACCGTCTCCCGCTTCGCGCTCCGGTAGACGAACGCCGCGAGGGCGAGGAAGACGGCAAGGCCGAGCCAGTTCCCCCACGCGGAGAGCCACGCGCCGACCCCGGGGACCGCCGTCAGGTCGGGGACGAGCGTCCGCCCCGTCGAGTCCTCGACGAACCTCAGAAGCGCCGCGAGAACCCCGACGAGGGCGCCGCCCGCGATGAAGCCCGAGGCGATGAGCGTCCCCTTCTCGTGGCGCGCCTTCGCGAGCGGCTCGTCGGGCGTCGACCGCCTCACGAGCCAGGCCACGGCCGCGCCGAGGACGAGCGGCGAGTTCAGCTCCATCGGCAGGTACATCCCGAGCGCGAAGGCGAGGCCCGAGACGCCGCACAGCTCGACGACGACCGCGAAGACGGCGCCGACGGCGTAGAGGAACCACGGGGCCCCCGTGTCGCCCATAACCCCGCGGAGGACCGCGGCCATCGCGTTCGGCTGCGGCGCTGGGAGCGGGTTGGCGTGGAGCGTCGACGGCGCGAAGCCGTAGACCTTCGCCATCAGGAGGATGACGGCCGTCGTCGCCGCCGAGGCGGCGACGGAGCCGAGGAGGTTCCAGACCTCGATCCGCCGCGGCGTCGCGCCGAGCCAGTAGCCGATCTTGTACTGCGTGACGAGCGAGGCGCTCATCGAGAGGGCCGTGCAGACGACGCCCCCGACGAGGAGCGTCTGGAGCATCCCGTCCTGGCCGGAGAGGCCGAGCGAGGAGAGGACGACGGCCGTGACGATGAGCGTCGTGAGCGTCATCCCCGAGACGGGCGTGATCGAGATCATCGCGACGGCCCAGGCGGAGACCGCCGCGAAGAGGAACGAGATGAGGAGCGTGAGGCCGGTGGAGACGAGCGCGAGGCGCGTGGCGCCCGGCGCGCCCGCGAGGACGGAGAGCCGGAAGTAGAGGAGGATCGCGAGCGCCGTCGCGACGATCCCGGCGAGGACGACCCACATCGGGAGCGACCGGTCCGTCCGCTCGGCCTCGGCCGCCGCTCCGCCGCCCCGTGCGAGGCGCGCGACCTCGCCGAACGCCTGCCGCGTCGCCTGGACGATGACGGGCGACATCTTCAGGATCGAGAGGAGCCCGGCGCAGAAGATGCCGCCGATGCCGATGGGCCGGACGTACTCGAAGAAGATGTCCTCCGCCGGCATCGCGGCGAGCGCGGGCGCCCCCGCCGAGATCGCCCCCGGGACCCACTGCGACAGCCACGCGAAGAGCGGGACGAGGACGAGGAAGGAGACCATCGACCCCGCCATGATGATCGCCGCGTAGTCGAGCCCCATGATGTAGCCGAGGCCGAAGACGGCGGCCGAGGTGTTCATCGTGAAGACCGCCTTGAAGCGGCTCGTGAAGCCGGAGAGGGCCGGGATCGCGGCGGTCGAGAAGTTCTCGGCCCACCCCTTCATCGACGGCCCGACGAAGTCGAACGCCGCCGCCAGCCCCGCCGACCAGGAGAGGACGACGGCGCTCCGGCCGCCCCGCTTCCCCGCCACGAGGATCTCCGTCGTCGCCCGCGCCTCCGGGTACGGGAGCTTCCCGTGGAGGTCCCTCACGAAGTAGCGGCGGAACGGCGCGAGGAAGAAGACGCCGAGGACCGCTCCGAGGAGGGGCACCAGGAAGATCTGCCAGAACGACGACCGGCCCTCGAGGCCGAGGATGTGGATCGCCGGCATCGTGAAGACGGAGCCCCCCGCGATGATCCCGGAGGTCGCCCCGACGGCGAGGACGTTCACGTTCTCGAGGAGCGTCGAAGCGCGCGCGGCGAGGAGCTTCACGAAGAGGACCGAGGCGCCGACGGCCAGGATCGAGATCGGGATCGCGGACTCGATCCCCTGCCCGAGCTTCAGCGCGATGTAGGTCGCCGCGGCCGAGAAGACGACCGACCAGAGGAACCCCTGCGCGACGGAGCGGACGGTCACCTCCGGGACGGACGCCCCCGCGGGGACGACGGGCTCGTACGTCTCGCCCGGGGCGAGCGGGCGAAACGCGCCGTCGGGGAGGCAGACGTCCTCGAACGCGGCGGGGGCGGCATCAGGCTTCGGCTCGGCCATCCGGGAATGATGCCGCAGGGACGGTCGCCCGGCGCCGTCTGGTCTAATCGGCGCGGAGGTCCCCGTGCCGTTCGACCCCGCACCGCCGCGGCGCGAGCCGCCCGTCCTCCTCGCGCTCGCGTTCGCCGCGCTCGTCGTCTCCGGCATCGGCCCGAAGGACCGGTTCACCTGGCTCCTCGAGGTCGCGCCGGTGCTGATCGGCGCCCCGATCCTCGTCGCGACGGTCCGGCGCTTCCCGCTCACGCCGCTCCTCTACCGGCTCCTCTTCCTCCACGCCCTCGTCCTGATGCTCGGCGGGCACTACACCTACGCGGAGGTACCGCTCGGGGAGTGGGCGAAGGAGGCGTTCGGCCTCGCGCGAAACCACTACGACCGGCTCGGGCACCTGATGCAGGGCTTCGTCCCGGCGGTCCTGGCGCGCGAGGTCTTCCTCCGCCGCTCGCCGCTCCGGCCCGGCGGCTGGCTCCGCCTCGCCGTCACCTCGGTCTGCCTCGCGTTCAGCGCGCTCTACGAGCTGATCGAATGGGCGGCGGCGCTCGCGACGGGAGAGGCGGCGACCGCCTTCCTCGGAACGCAGGGCGACGTGTGGGACACGCAGTGGGACATGTTCCTCGCCCTCTGCGGCGCCCTCCTCGCGCAGGCGCTCCTCGCGCGTCTCCACGACCGCCAGCTCGCGCGGCTCCCGCGCGCCTGAATCCCGGAAGACGAAAAGGCCGGGCGCCCGAAAGCGTCCGGCCCGTTCTCGCGCGAGGCGCGAGGGGTCTTACTTGGCGCCGGGGTTCGTGCCGGCCTTGAGCTCGTCGACGTTCTTCTGGCCGTCGCCGTCGCTGTCGAGCGGCTCGAGCTTCGCCCAGTCGAACGTCTTCTTCTCGGCCTTCGGGTCGACGACGAACTTCATCATGTCCTTGCCGAACGCGTTCACCTCGGCGTCGCCCTTCTTGGCCATCGCCTTCACGTGGCAGGTGGCGCACTTCGCCTTCGCCGTGGGGTACTTCGCGTTCATGTCCTTCTGCATGTCCATCGTGGCGACGGCGGCCGAGCCGAGCACGATCGCGAGGACGGCGACGAGGAGGACGGCGGTGGTCTTCTTCATCTCGTGGCTCCTTCCGGTGGGGCTGAGCCCCTTCTCGAGTCCTTCGTTTTCAAGATCCCTGCCATCCGGGAAAGGGGACGTTTCGGCGCTCCCGGCCCCCCGATCTCCCAAACGCGACGCATCGAGACGGCGTCGCGGAATCAGCCGAGCGGGATGCCACGCCCGACCCGGACGAGGCCGACGAAGTAGAGGTCGTCGCCGGCCTGCCGGTCGCCCCTACGCCACCGCCGGGACGATCGAGCCCTCGGTCGGGCAGACCTCGACGCACTTCGGCGAGTCGTAGTGCCCCTGGCACTCCGTGCACTTCGCGGCGTCGATGACGTAGGTCATGTCGCCCGGGCTGATCGCCTGGTTCGGGCACTCGGGCTCGCAGGTCCCGCAGCTGATGCAGTTCTCGGTGATCATCATCGCCATGACGGCCTCCTCGTTTCCGGGGGACGCCTTCTCCCTGCCCCCCGCGGAGCCGGACCACGGGCGCGGACCGGCAACCGCGAGAGGCTAGGGGAGGAGCGTGGCCGGCACAATGATGCGAACGGATCATTCCGAAACGGCTCCGGCGGAGCCGCGTATCCCGTTGACATCACGCCGGATCGGGTTCCAAATTCCCTGTCGTGGCCGCGCGTCCGAAGGACCGGCAGGTGGTCGTGGCGGCAGAGGCGTCGGCGGGGCAGGCGGCGGAGCGAGCCGCCGAAAGCGAGACGGAGAGTGCCGGCGTCCGACCCGATCCGGAAGCACGAAAGGAGACCGAAGTGAGAGTTCCGACCCGATTCCTCCTCGTCGCACTCGTCGCCCTCGTCCTGGCGCCGGCCCTCGTCGCCCAGGAAGGGGGGCGCATCGACACCGCCATCGCGTCCGACAGCCGCGAGACGATGGCCGAGCGCGACTCGTTCCCTCCGACGCAGCCGAAGATCTACGTCTTCGCGATGGTCGCCGACGCGGCGCCGGACACGCCGGTCCGGGCGGTCTGGATCGCGGAGAAGTGCGACGGCCAGCCCCCGAACACGAAGTTCGCCGAGCGGACGACGAAGTTCCCCGGCGGCGCGACTTGGATCCCCTTCTCCTATACGAAGCCGAACCCGCAGTGGGCCTCCGGCGCCTACCGCGTCGAGCTCTACCTCGGCAAGCAGCTCGCGGCGACGGTGAAGTTCTCGGTCACGAAGTAGCGCCTCCGGGCGCCTCGAGGTCCGCGCGCGGCCGCCCTTCCGGGGCGGCCGCTTCGCTTTGTGCGCCGCCGCGGAGCTCTGCGGCCCCGCCCGAGACGATGAAGGCCATCGCGTCGGCCCCGCGCGCCGAGACCGGCGTCACGAGCCGCCGCGGGACGACGAGGAGCTGCCCGGCGAAGTTGTACGACTGCGGCAGGTAGACGCCGACGTGGTCGGCGAGGCCGGCGCCGTCGAGCGAATCCCGCGTCAGGAAGCCGACCGCCTTCAGGCCGCTCGCCTCGTCGAGCGTGACGAAGACCGGCCGCTCGAACCCCTTCCTCTCGCCGACGAACGCGTCCGTCACGTCGCGGATCGCCGAGTAGAGGAGCTTCACGAACGGGAGGCGCCGGAAGACTCCCTCGACGAGCTCGAAGAGGCGCTTCGTGACGAAGTTCGAGGCGAGCGCCCCGACGACGACGATGAGCGCGATCGTGGCGAGGAACCCCGCCCCGGGGACGGGGAGCCCCATCCATGCGTCGACCGCCCGGAAGACGAAGACGACGATCGCGATCGTCAGGACCGAAGGGACGAAGACGAGGAGCCCCTGGAGGAAGTATCGGAGGAGGTGGCGCATGGCGCGGGGAGTCTACGGGTCCGCGCCGCCTCGGCGGCGTAACGGGCTTCCGGGCGCGCTAGCGCGGTCGGCGGCCGCTCTCGTGGTAGAACCGTCTCCGCCCGGAGAACGAACCGAGGAGGAGTGCCGTGCCCGAGACGTTCCGCTCCGTCCCGCAGATGCTGCTTCGGCGCGTCGCGAAGACGCCCGACCGCGAGGCCTACCTGCGCCCCGTCCCGGACGGCTGGGAGGCCCTTTCCTGGCGCGAGGTGGGCGACAGGGTCCGCGCGATCGCGTGCGGCCTGCGCGCGCTCGGCCTCGAGGACGAGGAGCGCGCCTCGATCCTCGCGAGCACCCGGCTCGAGTGGATCCTCGCCGACCTCGGGATCCTCTCGGCGGGCGGCGCCACGACGACGATCTATCCCTCGACGACGACGCCCGACGCCCTCTTCATCCTCCAGGACTCGGACACCCGGGTCCTCTTCGCCGAGAACCCGGAGCAGGCGGAGCGGATCGCGCGGGAGCGCTCGAAGGTGCCCGGCCTGAAGGCGATCGTCCTCCTCGAGGGGGATGCGGCCGCGGACGGCTTCGTCCTGACGACGGAGACCCTCATGGGGAAGGGGCGGGCGTGGGACGCGGCGAACCCCGGCCGGTTCGAGGCGCTCGTCGAGGCCGTCCGCCCCGACGCCCTCGCGACGCTCATGTACACCTCGGGGACGACGGGCCGGCCGAAGGGCGTCGAGCTCACTCACGACTGCTGGGTCTACGAGGCGGAAGGGATCGACGCGCTCGGCCTCCTGACGGAGGACGACCGGCAGTTCCTCTGGCTCCCGCTCGCCCATTCCTTCGGAAAGGTCCTCGAGGCGGCGCAGCTCCGGATCGGCTTCTCGACCGCCGTCGACGGACGGGTGGAGAAGATCGTCGAGAACCTCGGCCAGGTCCGCCCGACGTTCGTCGCGGCCGTCCCGCGGATCTTCGAGAAGATCTACAACAAGATCGTCGGCGGCGCCAAGGAGGCCGGGGGCGCGAAGTGGGCCATCTTCTCGTGGGCCGTCGGCGTGGGCCGCGAGGTCTCGAAGCTCCGGCTCGCCGGGAAAGAGCCGGCCGGGCTCCTCGCCCTGAAGCACAAGCTCGCGCACAAGCTCGTCTTCAGCAAGCTCCACGCGCTCTTCGGCGGGCGCCTCCGCTTCTTCATCTCGGGGAGCGCGCCGCTCGCGAAGGCCCTCGGCGAGTTCTTCCACGCGGCGGGCGTCCTCATCGCCGAAGGGTACGGGCTCACGGAGACGAGCGCCGCGAGCTGCGTGAACACGTTCGAGCACCTGCGCTTCGGCACGGTCGGCCACCCCCTTCCCGGGACGCAGGTGAAGATCGCCGAGGACGGCGAGATCCTCATCAAGGGGCGCGGCGTCATGCGCGGCTACCGCAACCTCCCGGAGCAGACCGCCGAGGCGCTCGACGCGGACGGCTGGCTTCACACGGGCGACATCGGGCACGTCGAGGACGGCTTCGTGAAGATCACGGACCGGAAAAAGGACCTCATCAAGACGTCGGCCGGAAAGTACGTCGCCCCGCAGATGCTCGAGCGGAAGCTCGCCGTCGCCTGCCCGTACGTGAGCCACTCGCTCGCGCACGGCGACAACCGGAACTTCGTCTCGATGCTCGTCGCGCTCGACCCGGAAGCGATCACGAAGTGGGCCGCCGCCCATGGATTCGCGGGGAAGAGCTACGCGGAGGTCGCCTCCTCGAAGGAGGTCCGCGACCTGATCGCGCCCTACATCGACGAGGTCAACAAGGACGTCGCGAGCTGGGAGCAGGTGAAGAAGTGGACCATCCTCCCGGCCGACCTGACGCTCGAGACCGGGGACCTGACCCCGTCGATGAAGCTGAAGCGGAAGGACGTCGAGCGGAAGTACCGGCAGACGCTCGACGGCTTCTACGAGGGAACGGTCGTCGACGTCTGAGCCGGGCGGGAGCGCTCCCGCCCGGCGCCTCGCCGGGCGGCGCGCTCAGGCCCGCGTGACCTTCTCGAGGAGGAACATGTACGACCGGTAGACCTCGCCGGTCGCCCGCGTCATCCCGATCTCGCACGTCCGGCTGCTCGAGAGGTGCTCCTCGCACCCCTTCGCCTTCACCTCGGCCGCCTCGTGCTTCGTCGCCGAGGCCGTCAGCTCGGGGTGGAGGAAGCCGCGGTCCCCGGCGAAGGCGCAGCAGCCCGCCGAGAGCGGCACGGTGACGTCGTCGCTGCAGAAGCGTGCGATCCCCTCGAGCTTCGCCCCGAGGTTCATCTTCGTCAGCGAGCAGACCGGGTGGAGGGCGACCGGCCCCGACTTCCGCCTCGCGGTGAGCCTCGGGAGGAGCGTGTCGTGCGTGAACGCGACGCCGTCGAGGATCGTCAGCCGGTCGAACCGCGCCTGGTTCTCGGGCGTCAGGTTCGGGCGGCTCCCCTTCACGCCGTAGGTGCAGGGGCTCGTGTCGACGACGACCGGCAGGCGCCCGCCGTCGGACCAGGCCCAGAAACGCTCGATCGCCCGGTTCGCGGCGAACGCGTTCGCCTCCGTGTACCCCTTCGAGGAGAAGGGGACGCCGCAGCAGACGCCTTCGACGTCCTCCGGGATGAAGACCGGCGTCCCGGCCCGCTGCGCGACCGCGACGAACGCCTCCATGAGCGACGTCTCCGACGGCTCGCCGGGGAGCGCCCCCATCGTCCGCGAGATGCAGGCCGGGAAGTAGACCGCGGAGGCGCCCTCCTTCGTCGTCGCCGGGCGCGAGGCCTTCGCGGCCCGCGGCATCTCGGCGCTCCATTGCGGGAAGGGCTTCCCGACGACCGCCCGGATCGCGCGCGTGATCCCCGCCATCGCGCCCGCCCCGAGCACCGACTGGACGAGGTGCCCGGCGCGGAGGCCGGTTCGGAGGAGCGGCTCGACCGTCGCGAAGCGGCGGGCGACGGAGAGCGCGGCCTTTCGGGCGCGCGCCGAGTGGCGCGCCTTCCGGAGTCGCTTCGTCAGCTGGCCCGTGTCGATCGAGACCGGGCAGGCCGTCGCGCAGAGTCCGTCGACCGCGCAGGTGTCGACCGCGGCGTACGGGAACTCGGCCTCGAGGGCCGCCAGGAGCGGCGCGTTCGTCCCCTCCGCCTCGAGGCGGGTCATCTCGCGGCGGAGGACGATCCGCTGGCGGGGAGTGAGCGTCAGCTCGCGGCTCGGGCACTTCGGCTCGCAGTAGCCGCACTCGATGCACTTGTCGACCTCTTCCTCGACGGTCGGCATCGGTTTGACGTCCTTCAGGTGGCAGAGCGGGTCGCCGTTCAGGATGACGCCCGGGTTCAGGATGCCCTCGGGGTCGCAGAGCGCCTTCAGCCGCTTCATGACGGCGTAGGCCTCCGGGCCCCACTCCGTCTCGACGAACGGCGCCATGTTCCGGCCCGTGCCGTGCTCCGCCTTCAGCGCCCCGTCGTACCTCTTCACGACGAGCTCGACGACGTCGTCGATGAGCCGCGCGTACTTCTCGACGGCCGCCGGGTCGTTGAACGACTGCGTGATGACGAAGTGGAGGTTCCCGTCCTTCGCGTGGCCGAAGAGGATCGCCTCCGGGTAGCCGTGCTTCGCGAAGAGCCGCGTCAGGTCGACGGCGGCGTCGGCGAGGTGCTCGATCGGGAACGCGACGTCCTCGATGAGGACGGTCGTCCCGCTCTTCCGGGCGGCGCCGACGGACGGGAACGTCCCCTGCCTCACCTTCCAGAGGAGCGCCTGCTCCGTGGCGTCGTGCGTGAAGCGGGCCGGCTCGAGGAGGGCGAGCGGCGCGACCGCCGCGGACGCGACGGCCTCGAGCCCCGTCCGCTCGGCCTCGGCCCCCGCCTGGTACTCGACGAGGAGCGCCGCGGCGCCTTCGGGAAGCGTCCGGATGGAGGGCGGGACCCCCGGCTGCGTCTCCACGGAACGGAGCGAGGCGCGGTCGAGGAGCTCGAGCGCCTTCGCGCCCGAGTCGCGGAGCGGGACGATCGCCGCGCAGGCCGCGTGCATCGAGGGGAAGAGGAGGAGGCCGGTGTACTTGACCGGGAGGTCCGGGACCGTGGAGAGGACCGCCTCGGAGATGAACGCGAGCGTCCCTTCCGCCCCCACGAGGAGGTTCCGGAAGATCTCGACGGGCCTCTCGAAATCGAGGAAGGCGTTCAGCGAGTAGCCGGTCGTGTTCTT
>JAKLER010000229.1 GCA_022711615.1 Acidobacteriota bacterium | reverse complement strand
TTCGACCGAAGCCATTCCGCCTCCCCTCCGGCGCGCAGCAGGAGCGCGGGATTGTGTCCGGCGTTCGTCCAGGAGAGGCGCCCCGAGGCCGGCTCGAAGACGCCGAGGAAGGCCGTGGCGTACTTCTCGGGCGGCGTCCGACGGTGGAGGAGCGCCCCGACCTGCTCGCAGATCCGGGCCGGCGGGTCCGATCCCTCGAGAGGGAGCGCGGAAAGCGCTTCGAGTGAAGCCGTCAGCAGCGAGGCGGCGATCCCCTTGCCCGAGACGTCCGCCACGAAGAGCGCGCACGACGCCCCGTCGCCGCGGAGGAGGAGCTTGTAGAAGTCGCCGGAGACCCCGCGCGAGGGGAGCGTCCCTCCGTGGAGCTCCCAGCCGGGGAGCTGCGGCAGCGTCGCCGGGAGGAGGGCGACCTGGATCTGCCGCGCGAGGCGCACCTCCTGCTCGAGGCGCTGGCGCTCCATGGCCTCGGCCACGAGGCGGACGTTCCGGATGCGGAGCGCCGCCACCGAGGCGAGCGAGACGAGGAGCTCGAGGTCCTCGCTCTTGAAGCTCCTCACGCCGAGGGCCGCGCCGACGACGATCATCCCGAGGGCCCCCTGGGCGTCGAGGAGAGGGGCGGCGAGGAAGCTCCGGAGCCCGGAGAGGATCAGGCTTCGGCTCGCGGCGAAGCGGGAGTCGGCCGCGGAGTCGACCACGTGGGCGGCCATCCCCTTGTCGATCACCTCGTGAAAGAGGCTCTTCGAGTGCACCGGGAGAGCCTCGCGCCCCGGCGTCGTCCGGCGGGCGGCGCAGACGTCGACTCCCGAAGGGTCGCGCAGGAAGATCGCCGCTTCCTGCGGCCGGAGGTGCTCGAACGCCCGGTCCAGGATCAGCTCGAGGAGCTCCTCGAGCGAGATGGAGCTCGCGAGGGCCTGGTTCACGCCGTTGAGCATGTGGAGACGCTCGGCTGCCTTCTTCCCCGAGCCCCCGATCCCGGAGGCGTCGGTGGAGCCGGACACCGCCTCGAGGAGCTCGCGGGCGGAGCGGTAGATAACGGAGTCCCCGCTCCCGGTGTCGCCGTCCCCGTGGATCTCCGCGACGAGGACGCTCCCTCCGGCGGAGACCGTGTCGCCGTCGTGCACCCGGTGCGCTCCGTCGAGGGGCACCTCGTTCAGCCGGGTCCCGTTGTGCGAGCCGAGGTCCTCGACCCACCAGCCCGCCTCGTCGCGCCGGAACCGGGCGTGCTCGCGGGACATGGCGCGATCCGCGAGGGCGAGGTCCGCCCGGGAGGAGCGGCCGATGACGAGGGCGTCGCCCTCCACCACGTGATCGAAGCGGCGACCGTCGGCAGAGACGACCCTCAATCGGAGCGTCATGCGTTCCCTCGTGCTGTCCGTTCCGGGTCAGTCTATCCGACGGGCGACCGCTCCACGAAGGAAAGGAGCGCGTCCATGGCGGCCGCCTCGCCGCAGCGCAGACGGACGTCGACGATTCCGGAGACCTCGGTCTCGCCCGGATTCACCTCGACCGTCCCCGCGCCCCACGCGCGAGCCATCCGGACGGGCGCGGCGACGTAAGGGAAGACGCTCGTCGTCCCGATGGAGAAGACGGCGTCGAAGCCGCGTCGAAGCTCCTCCTCCAGGCGGGCGACCGCCTCGTCGGGGAGCATCTCGCCGAAGAGGACGACCTCCGGCCGGACGAGCGCGGCGCACTCGGGGCAGCGGGGAGGCATCTCGAAGCCCTCGTAGTCCGGGACGCGAGCCCTGAAGGCGCAGCGGGTGCAGGCGAGCCGGTGGACGTCGCCGTGGATCTCGATGACGTCCCGCGAGCCGGCGGCCCGGTGGAGGCCGTCGATGTTCTGGGTGAGGACGACGACGCGCGGGAGAGCGCCCTCGAGCGCGGCGATCGCCTCGTGGGCCCGGTTCGGCCGGGCGCCGCGGCAGGCGCGCTCGATGGCGCCGAGGTACTTCCAGGTCGTCGCCGGCCTTCGCCGGAACGTCTCGCCGGAGAGGAGCACCTCGATCGGGAGCCCCTCCTCCGTCGCGTCCGACTCGTAGAGCCCGCCGACGCCCCGGTAGGTCGGGAGGCCCGAGTCGGCGGAGATCCCGGCCCCGGTGACGAAGAGGACGGAGCGGGCCCGGCGGAGGATCCGGGCGGCGGCGTCGACGGCGGCGGGGTCCGGCGCGGCGGCCGTCGCGGCGTTCGGCACGACGACCCAGTGTACGGCCCGGGCGCAGCGGCGCGATAATCGCGGGGCCAGCGGCACAGCAGCGGAGGACGACGAGAGCATGCCGAAGCCCGGCCAGCGCCGCCATCCGAGGTACGAGGTCCAGAACGTCCACGGATCTCTCCTCTACAGGACGACGGTGAAGGTCCGCAACGTGAGCGTGTCGGGGCTCTCGCTCGAGTCGGCGGAGCGGCTCCAGCTGGGCCGCGCCTACGCGATCCGGCTCGCCGGGGCGGGCGAAGCGGTCGACGTTCACGGGACGATCCGCTGGTGCCACCTCTCGAGCGCGCGGCCGCGCCCCGGCGGCGAGACGCGCGCGGTCTACGAGGCGGGCCTCGCGTTCGACGACGTCTTCACCGGGAGCGGCCGCTCCCTCCTCGGTTTCCTCGAGCACCACGTCGTCCTCTCCCCGCAGCAGCGGCTGACGGGGCGCTTCCGGGCCGACGCGCTCCTCCCGGCGGCGCTCGAGGCGCGGGACGAGTTCGAGGTCCTGCGGCTGAGCCTCTCCGGGATGCTCGTGCGGACCGCCCTCGAGGCGTCCGTGGAGAGCCGCTTCGCCCTGGAGCTCCGCCTCCGGTCCGGGACGGTCCCTCTCGAGGGGCGGGTCGCGTTCGTGCAGCGCGAGGAGGCGGAGAAGGGCTCGGTGGCGGCGCAGCTCGGCATCGAGTTCGTCGGCGGCACTGACGAGGCGCGCGGCGCGGTCGCCCGGTTCATCGCCGAGGAGCTCGAGCGCGGGCCGGGCGACCCGCCGGACGGCTCCGGCCCCGCGGCCTCCTAGAATCGCGCCGCGCCCGGCGGCGCGGGAGGCCCGATGAAGATCGCCACCTGGAACGTGAACTCGGTGAAGGCCCGCAGGGAACGGCTCCTCGCGTTCCTCGCGCGGCACGCCCCCGACGTCGTCTGCCTGCAGGAGCTGAAGACGGAGGAGAAGGGCTTCCCGTTCGAGGAGGTCCGCGCCGCGGGCTACTTCGCCGCGGTCCTCGGGCAGAAGACGTACAACGGGGTGGCCGTCCTCTCCCGCGAGGAGCCGGCGGACGTCTCGACCGGATTCGGCGACGGCGGCGACGAGAGCCAGGCTCGCCTCGTCGCGGCGACGGTCGGCGGCCTGCGGATCGCGTCGGCCTACATCCCGAACGGCAAGGAGGTCGGCTCGGAGAAGTGGCCCTACAAGCTCGAGTGGCTCGCGCGCCTCGCGGCGTGGGTCGAGCGCCAGTCGGGCGGCCCGCCGCTCGTTCTCGGCGGCGACTTCAACATCGCCCCGGAAGACCGGGACGTCGCGAGCCCCGCCTCGTGGGCCGATTCCGTCCTCTGCCACCCCGAGGTCCGCTCCGCGTGGGAGAGGATCCTCTCCGCCGGCCTCGTCGACTCGTTCCGCCTCCATCATGCCGAGGGCGGGCTCTACTCCTGGTGGGACTACCGGATGCTCGCGTTCCCGAAGAACGAGGGCCTCCGGATCGACCACGTCCTCCTCGCGCCCGCGCTCGTCCCGCGCTGCACCGGGGCGTTCATCGACCGCGACGAGAGGAAGGGGAAGCTCCCCTCCGACCACGCGCCGGTCTTCGCCGGGCTCTCCTGAGCCCTCCGGGCACGCCGCGTCCGGCGTCGTCGGACGGGAGAGAGGGGCTCAGCCCGTCGCGTGCGCGGCAGCGCGCCGGCGCTGGAGCCGCGCCTGCAGGAGGAGGAACGTGAGCGTCGCGACGACGCCGCCGAGCATCGCGAAGAGCTCGAGGCCGGGGCCGCGCGGGCGCCGTTCGGAGAAGAGGAAGGCGACGACGACGGGCGCGACGAACTGATTCGCGAAGAGCCCGGCGAAGACGAGGCGGTTCGTCCACCCGGCGGCGAGGAACCTCCAGAGGAAGAGCCGCGGGTTCGAGAGGATCGCGCTCGCGGCGTAGGTCGCGAGGAAGGCCATCTCGAGCGGCGAGATCCCGACGCGCGGGTCGGCGTGGACGCTCAGATAGGTCGGGTTCCCGAGGAGGTAGCCGAGGAGGCTGACGCCGCCGGGGACGAGCGCGAGGTGGATCAGAAGGTCGTCGAGAAGGAAGGGCGACTCGGGAGTCTCCCGGAGCTCGACGGCGAGGTCGTGGAGGCAGAAGAGGATCAGGCCGATGGAGGTCATCGTCGACGTCAGGACGACGCCGGAGAAGCTCGCCCAGAGGCCGGGCGGCAGGAACGCCAGCATCACGATCGAGGAGACGTTGCCGCCAAGGACGAGGCCGCTCATCGCGAGGCTGAGCGCCATCGGCCAGGTCCCGACGTGGAGGCGCGCCTGGCGGACGAGGGCCATGAGGAGGAGGGAGAGCGCCGTGAACGCCGACATCACCGGCGACGCCGCCTCGTAGAGGATCGGGCGCCCGGCGATCCACGCGAGGAGGACGGCGGAGCTCCCGACGACGAGTGCGGCGTCGAGCAGCGTCGTCAGGCGCCGCTGGGGCGCGGCGAGCGGGGCGGGGTCGACGGGAACGTCAACGGACATCTCGGGAGAGCTCCTCGGCGGCGATTTCCGCGGACCATACCCCGGACGACGGCGGGCGCGTCGGCGCCGCCGGATCGGACGCTCTTCAGCGCGGCCCGGGCGCCGGCCGCTTCGTCGCGACCGGCTTCGGAGGGGTCCGGAGGAGCCGGCGGATCTCGGGCTTCACCGGATGGCCGGGGCGTCCTTTCAGGAGCGTCGGCCGATCGGAGCGGACGTCGGCGCCGGCGAGGAGGAGAAGCCGTACGACCTCGACGTGTCCGTTCCAGACCGGGAGCCAGATCGGCGCCGCGCCGCCCGGGCCGCGGACGTTCGGGTCGGCCCCCTTCGCGAGGAGAAGGGCGACGGTCGGGGCGTGTCCGCTCTCGGCAGCGAGGAAGAGCGGGGACGGCATCGACGGCGCGGCGGCCGTCGCGCTCGCGCCCCCCTCGAGAAGGAGCCGGGCCGCCTCCCACGCCTCGGCGGCGCAGGCGCGCTGCAGCGCCGTTCCGCCCGGCCCCTTCGCGGGATCGGCCGGCTGGTCGGGGTCGGCGCCGGCGGAGAGGAGCGTCGAGAGCGTCCGCAGGCTCCCCGCCTCCGCCGCCGCGACGAGCGGCGGCTCGCCCCCCTGCGCCTCGCCCGGCTTCGCGCCGCGCGAGAGGAGGAGCGCGAGGATCTCGGGCCGGTCGGCGCGGGCGGCCTCGACGAGGGCGCTGACGCCGAAGCGGTCGCGCGTCGACGCGGGCATCCCGGCGTCGAGGAAGAGCTCGACGAGCGGGAGGTCGCCGTCCGCCGCCGCCGAGACGAACGCGTGCGCCTCGAATGGGACGTCCCGCTCGGCGAGCGCACGGCGGGCCGTCGCGGCGGGTGCCTCCGCCTGCGGCGTGGGGGCGGGCGGACGGGCGGGCGCCGTCGCGGAAGCCGCGGCGAGGGCGAGCAGGGCGAGCGGCGCGAGAGGCGGTCGGCGGCGGACGCGAGGCTCGTTCGTCATCGTCTGCGGTGCGCATTCTGACCCGGCTAGAATCCCGGCACCCCACAAATCGGAGGTCTCCCGATGGCCCGCAGCCCGCTCTGCCGACGCCTCGCCCGCGCCCTGCGCCTCGCATCGCTCCCCGAGGGAGCCGACCCCGCTTCGGGCGGGCGCGCAAACGCGTCCCGTCTCTCCCGGCCGTCGCGCCGGGACGCGCTCCGTGCGGGAGGTGTCGCGCTGGCCGGGCTCGCCGCGGCGCGCTGCGCCTCCGTCGTCCCGGGGGCGGCGCACTCGGGGCCGGACGAGGTCCTCGTCGTCGGGGGCGGGCTCGCCGGCCTGACGGCGGCCTATCGCCTGAAGCAGGCGGGAGTCGCGGTCCGCGTCCTCGAGGCCCAGGAGCGGATCGGCGGGAGGATGCGGAGCCTGACGGGGCACTTCCCGGAGGGGCTCGTCGCCGAGCTCGGCGCGGAGCTGATCGACACGTCCCACGAAAGCCTCCGCCGCCTCGCGGCCGAGCTCGGCCTCGAGCTGGACGACCTCCTCGTCGAGCCGCCGGGGGTGACGGAGACGCTCTTCTTCGCCGGCGCGCGCCGGAGCGAGGCCGAGATGGTCGAGGCGATGCGCCCCGTCGTCGCGGCGGCGCGGCGCGACCTCGCGCTTCTCGGCGAGGAGCCCGACGCCTCGTATCAGGGGCCGGAGGCGGCCCGGGCCCTCGACGCCCTCTCGATCCCAGCGTGGCTCGAGAAGCACGGGATCTCCGGCTGGGCGAGGACGCTCGTCGAGGTGGCCTTCGAGTCGGAGTGCGGTCTGCCGCCCGGTGACCAGAGCTGCCTCAACTTCCTCCTCTTCGCGAGCTTCGACCCGGAGCACCCGAAGCTCTACGGCGAGAGCGACGAGCGCTACCACGTTCGCGGCGGGAACGACCAGGTGCCGACGCTCCTGGCCGGGAAGCTCGACGACGCCGTCCTCCGCGGGACGCGGCTCGAGGCGCTCCGGACCGGGAGCGACGGGCGGTACGTCGCGACGGTCCGACGCGAGGGGGTCAGCCGCGAGGAGCGCGCCTCCCAAGTCGTCCTCGCCCTGCCGTTCACGCTCCTGCGCGACGTGAGGCTCGACGTCCCGCTCTCGCCGGCGAAGAAGCGGGCGATTGCCGAGCTCGGCTACGGGACGAACGCGAAGCTGATG
>JAKLER010000228.1 GCA_022711615.1 Acidobacteriota bacterium | reverse complement strand
CAGCGTCGTCCTCGTGTCGGAGGGGGCCAAGATCGCCGGGATGAGCGAGATGGTCTTCACCGACCAGGAGGCGGACGCCTACGGACACCGCAAGCTCGGAGGCGTCGGCGATGTCGTCGCCGAGCGGCTGAAGCAGCTCTCGCCGAAGCACGCCGGCGGCCGCCGCGTGAACACGATCGCCCAGCGCCTCGGCTACCTCGTGCGGTGCGGCGACCCCGACGCCCTCGACTCGATCGTCCCGATGGCCTTCGGGAACCTCGCCATGGACCTGATCCTGAAGGGGACCACCGGCCGGCTCGTCTGCGTGCGAAACGGGCGGTACGACGACGTCCCCGTCGACGTCGTCACGAGCCGGAAGAAGACGGTCGACGTCGAGAAGCACTACGTCGCGGAGCGGCTCCGGCCGCGGTACGAGAACTTCGAGGACAAGCCCGTCTTCATCATGACGAGCGATTACTGACGCCGGAAGCGCCGCGCCCGTCGTAACCTCCGCCGGGAGGAAGGGACGTGATCCGGCTCTACGGCTTCGTCGACGGGGGGCTCAAGGCCCTCCACCTGGCGCCTCTCGGCGAGGCGGGCGGCCCTGCGTGGGACACCGTCGCCTGGGTCGACCTCCTCGAGCCCGACCCCGAGGAGAAGGCCTGGGTCGAGAAGACCTGGGGCATCGAGGTCCCCTCCCGCTCCGAGATGCGGGAGCTCGAGGCGAGCTCCCGCTGCTACCAGGAGGCCGACAGCCTCCACCTGCTGACGGCGTTCATCGCGACGGAGCCCGGGCCCGCCCGGACGATCGACGTCTGGTTCAACCTCCACAAGGGCCGCCTCTTCACCGTCCGGCCGGAGCGGCTCCCCCCCTTCCGCCTCTTCCGCCTCCGCGCGACGAGCCAACCCGACGAGGTCCGCGAGCCGATCGACATCCCCCTCGGCATCGTCGAGGCGGAGATCGACGTCCTCTCCGACGTCCTCGAGGCCTCCTACGCCCGCCTCGAGCGCGTGAGCCGCTCCGTCCTGACGGAGGGGGCCCGCGACCTCGAGGACCTCCTCGAGAAGCTCGCCGCCGAGGAGGACCTCCAGGGGAAGACCCGTCTCGTCCTCCTCGACCTGCGCCGGAGCCTCACGTTCCTCATGCGCTACGTCGTCGGCACGACGCCCCGCGCCAACGTCATCAAGGGGGCGCTGCGCGACATCGAGTCGCTCACGAGCCACTCGGGGTTCGTCTTCGAGAAGGTCAAGTTCCTGATGGACGCGACGATGGGGTTCATCAACCTCGAGCAGAACAAGATCATCAAGATCTTCTCCATCGCCGCCGTCGTCTTCCTCCCGCCGACGCTCGTGGCGAGCATCTACGGGATGAACTTCCGCGTCCTGCCGGAGCTTGCGTGGCCGCTGGGCTACCCCTTCGCCCTCGTCCTGATGGTCCTGTCCGGGATCGCCCCCTACTGGATCTTCAAGCGCAAGGGCTGGCTGTAGCCGCTCAGCCCTGCCGCTTCAGCTCCGAGACCAGCCGGCGGAGCGTCGCGTCGCCGTCGTCGGGAGGGAGGGGGCAGGAGCCCGCTCCCCGGTGCCCTCCGCCTCCGAAGAGCGCCATCGTGTGGCCGACGTCGCTCCAGCTCGACCGCTCGAAGATGTTGTGCCCCACGGTCGCCATGACGACGTCCCGCCGCGGGCCCCACTGGAGCCTCACCGAGACGGTCGCCTCCGGGAAGAGCGTGTAGACGAGGAACCGGTTCCCGACCGGGATCGGGGAGAGGCCCCGGAAGTCCGTCACGACCACGTTCCCGTCGACGTGAGAGCTGGCGAGGAGCGCCCTGCGGAACTCCTCGTCGGCCTCCTTCATCTTCGCGACGCGCTCCGTCACCTGCGGCGAGCGGAGGACCTCGTCGAGCGGCATCGAGCGGAGCGCCATCCCGAGGAAGAGGAAGTAGTCCCGGAAGCCGCCGAGGCCGGTCCTCGAGTCGATCGTGAAGCCCAGGAGGATCACCCGCTGCGGGTCGAGGACGTCGCGGCGGGTCAGGTTCGCCGAGTCGAGGCGATCCGTCCCGGCGACGAGCTCCCCGTACCGCTCGAAGAGCCGCCACCCCTTCCGCTCGCAGTAATAGTCGTGGACGAGGCGCGCCGTCGACGGGGCGAGGCCGTAGCGGCCCTGGAAGGCCGCCTCGGGCCGCGGGTTCGCGTCGACGAGCTCGTGGTGGTCGAACCAGATCGAGCAGCCCGGGTGGAACGGGAGGTTCGCGAGGACGTCCCCGTCCCGCACCTCGAACCTCCCGTCCGTCAGCTCCTGCGGGTGGACGAGCTCGATGGCGTCGACCTTCTCCACGGACGTGATGAGGACCGAGCAGGTGAGGCCGTCGAGGTCTCCCCGGGTCACGAGCCGCATGCCGATTCGCCCCTCCTCTCGCGGGCTCGCCGGCCGGACGGCCCCCGCGGGCCCGTCCGGCCGGCCGATCGCGTCAGACCCTCTCGAAGACCGTCGCGACGCCCTGGCCGAAGCCGATGCACATCGTCGCGACCCCGACGCGGGCCCCCTTTGCCTTCATGGCGTGGAGGAGCGTCGCCGTGATGCGGGCGCCCGAGCAGCCGAGCGGGTGCCCGAGGGCGATCGCGCCGCCGTTCACGTTGACCTTCTCCTCCATCACGTCGAGGAGGCCGAGGTCCTTCAAGACCGGGAGCGACTGCGCCGCGAACGCCTCGTTCAGCTCCCAGAGGTCGACGTCGCCCGACTTCATCCCGATCCGGGCGAACGCCTTCTTCACCGCCGGGACCGGGCCGTAGCCCATGATCGAAGGGTCGCAGCCGGCGGCCGACATGGAGCGGATGCGGGCCATCGGGTGCTTCCCGAGCTCCTTCGCCTTCTCGGCCGACATGACGAGGAGCGCCGCGGCGCCGTCGGAGATGCCGGACGAGTTCCCGGCCGTGATCGTCCCGCTCTTCGGGTCGAAAGCGGGCTTGAGCTTGGCGAGGCCCTCGAGCGTCGTCTCGGGGCGGATCACCTCGTCGAAGTCGAAGAGCTTCAGCGCCCCGTCCTCGTCGTGCCCCTCGAGGGGGACGATCTCGGGCTTGAAGGCGCCGGACTGGGTCGCCTGCCAGGCCCGCATGTGCGAGCGGTACGCGAAGGCGTCCTGCTGCTCGCGGGTGATCCCGTGGAGGCGGCCGAGGTACTCGGCGGTGAGCCCCATCGCGCCGGCGGCCTTCGCGTTCCGCTTGGCGTTCTGCGGGGCGAAGTCGACGCCGTGCGTCATCGGGACGTGCCCCATGTGCTCGACGCCGCCGACCACGAAGAGGTCGCCGTAGCCGGCCATGATGGCCATGGCCGCCGAGTGGAGGGCCGTCATCGACGACCCGCAGAGGCGGTTGATCGTCTGGGCCGGGACCTGCTTCGGGATCGGCGTCATGAGCTGGGCGAAGCGGGCGACGTTGTAGGCCTGCTCGAGCGTCTGCTGGACGCAGCCCCAGACGACGTCGTCCACGTCGGCCGGGTCGACCTCGGGGTTGCGGGCGAGGAGCGCCTTGATGACCTCGGCCGAGAGCGTCTCGGCCCGGACGTTCCGGAACATGCCGCCCTTGGAGCGGCCCATCGGGGTGCGGACGGCATCGACGATGACGACGTCTTTCATCTCATCACTCTCCGTGGAAGCCCTTGCCGGATGCGGCGAGGCCCTTCAGCTGCTCGGTGGGGGCGTAGAGGGCGCCGAGAGGCGCGTGCTTCTCGGCGGCCGCGAGGAGCGCCTTCGTTCCGGTGGCGTCGGCCCAGCGGAAGATCCCGCCGCGGAACGGCGGGAAGCCGAGGCCGTAGACGAGGGCGAGGTCGACCTCGGTCGGCGTCGCGACGATGCCGTCCTCCAGGCACCGCGAGCACTCGAGGAGCATCGGCAGCATCATCCGCTCGACGATCTCGGCGTCTGCGACCTCGGGCGAGGCCTTCGCGTGCGCCTTCATCGCCTCCTCGGTGAACGGGTCGACGCCCTTCTTCGGCGGGCCCTTCTTCTGCGGCTCCCAGACGTAGAAGCCCTTCCCGTTCTTCTGCCCGTAGCGCTGGGCGGCGACCATCTTCTCGATCGCGCTCTCGCCCGCGTGCGACATCCGGTCGGGGAAGGCGGCGGCCATCACCTTGTCGGCGTGGACGCCCGTGTCGATCCCGACGACGTCGAGGAGGAGCGCCGGGCCCATCGGCCAGCCCCACTTCTCCATCACCTTGTCGACCCGCTTGTAGTCGACGCCGTCCGCGAGGAGGAGCTCGAAGCCCGTGAAGTAGGGGAAGAGGACGCGGTTGACGAGGAACCCGGCGCAGTCGCCGACGACGATCGGAGTCTTCCCCATCGCCGTCGCGTACGCGACCGTCGTCGCGATCGCCTCGGGGCTCGACTTCGCGCCGCGGATCACCTCGACGAGCGGCATCCGCGGGACCGGGTTGAAGAAGTGCATCCCGCAGAAGTTCTCGGGGGCCGCGAGCGCCTCGGCGAGTCGGGTGATCGAGATCGTCGAGGTGTTCGACGCCAGGATCGTCCCCGGCTTCACGGACTTCTCGAGGTCGGCGAGGACCGATTTCTTGACCTTCTCGTTCTCGACGACCGCCTCGACGACGATGTCGACCGCGCCGAAGTCGCCGTAGGAGAGGGTCGGCGTGATCCCGGCGAGGACCTGCGCCATCTTCCCGGCCGTCATCTTCCCGCGCTCGACCTGCTTCTCGAGGAGCTTGGCCGCCTCGCCCATCCCGAGCTCGAGCTGTTTCGGGGCGATGTCCTTCATCAGGATCGGGACGCCCTTCGAGGCCGACTGGTAGGCGATGCCGCCCCCCATGATCCCGGCCCCGAGGACGGCCGCCCGCTGCACCGGCTTCGCCCCGCCGGAGGCCTTCTTCGCGAGCTTCTTGACGAGCTGGTCGCCGAGGAAGACCGAGACGAGGCCGTGGGCCGTCGGGGTCTTCGCGATCCGCGCGAAAGTCGCCGCCTCGATCTTGAGCGCCTCGTCGCGCCCGAGCGTCGCGCCCTTCTGCATCGCCTCGATCGCGGCGACGGGGGACGGGTAGTTCGGGCCGGCCTTCCCGCCGACGAACGCCTTGCCCCCTTCGAAGACCATCCCCGCCTCGACCTTGTTGAGCGGGAGCGGGGCCTTCTTCTCCTCGCGCCGGGCCTTCCAGTCGAGCTTCCCGTCGGCCGCGTCGGCGAGCATCCGGAGCGCGACCTCGCGGAGCTTCTCCGGCTCGCAGACGGCGTCGACGGCGCCGATCTTCAGCCCCTCGGCCGCGGGGTACTGCTCTCCCGTGGCGATCCACTCGATCGCGTTGTCGGCCCCGCACATCCGCGAGAGGCGGACGGTGCCGCCCCAGCCGGGGAAGATCCCGAGCTTCGTCTCGGGGACGCCGACCTTCGCGGCCGTCGAAGCGACGCGGAAGTGGGCCGACAGCGCGAGCTCGAAGCCGCCGCCGAGGCAGAAGCCGTTGATCGCGACGACCGAGGGGCAAGGGAGGTCCTCGATCGCCGAGAACGTCGCGTCGGTCTCGAGGAGCCAGCCGGCGAGCTCCTCCTCGCTCCGCTTGAAATGCGTCAGGAACTCGGTGACGTCGGCCCCGACGATGAAGACGTCCTTGCCGCTCGTGATCAGGAGCCCCTTCGGCGGCGCGGCCGTCAGCCCCGCGACGACCTCCTTCAGCTCGCCGAGGGTGAGGCTGTTGAACTTGTTGACGGAGTCGCCCTGCAGGTCGAACCGCAGCTCGACGAATCCCTCGTCCAGCGGAACGGTCTGGATGGCCTTCCCTTCGTACTTCATCCGCCTCTGCTCCTTCCTCAGCTCCATACGGGAATCCGGTCGGGTTCGGTCCGCGATCATATCCGCCGCGCCGCAGCACGCCCGAGAGGAGAGAGAGGAGGGGTCAGGTCTACCATCTACACTCTACGGGGCGAGCGGGCGTCGCGCTGGGCTTCGCGCTCCCCCGCCGGCATGCGCCCCGCGGCGTACACTTGAAGCCACCCGCCCCGCTTCGGAAGGAGGATCGCCATGTCCTTCGTCTCGTCCGAAGAGAAGACCCTCGCCTTCGTCGCCGCGCACCTCGGGGCCTCCCCCAAGGGGCCGCCGCGCTCGCGCGAGAGGCGGCGCCCGGTCGTCACCGTCTCACGCGAGACCGGGGCCGGCGGGAACACGTTCGGCGAGGCGCTCTGCGCGTGGCTCGAGGAGCACCAGCCGAAGGGACGCGGCCCCTGGGCGCTCGTGGACCGCGAGCTCGTCGACAAGATCCTGGAGGACGACGCGCTCCCGGACCGGCTCGCGTCCTGGTCGCCGGAGGACCACCTCGCGGGGGTCTCGTTCGTGATCGAGGAGCTCCTCGGCCTCCACCGGGCCACCTGGAAGCCGATGCAGGAGACGACGGAGACGATCCTGCGCCTCGGGGAGATGGGCAACGTCGTCCTCGTCGGGCGCGGCGCGAACGTGATCCTGGGGCACCTCCCGCAGGCGTTCCACGTCCGCCTCGTCGCGTCGCTCGAGAGCCGCCTCGAGAACGTCGCCGAGGCGCGGGCCCTCTCGAAGAAGGCGGCCCGCGCCTGGGTCGAGGCGGAGGACAAGGCCCGGCGGCGCTTCATCCGCCGCTACTTCCAGGTCGACGTCGCCGACCCGCTCCTCTACAACGTCGTCGTCAACGTCGACCGCGTCCCGATCGACGAGGCCGCTGGCATCGTCGGCGAAGCGGTCCTGGCGCGGGCCGGGCGGGGAGGCTGAAGCTGGCGCGACGCCCCGCTTCGCCGCTCGCGCGGCGTCAGTAGCTCCCGCACTTCGGGCAGAGGTCGGCGTAGAGCTCGTCGAGGTGCCCTTCCGACTCGGGCCCCACGAAGCCGCAGCGAGGGCACTGGAACGAGAAGAAACGGATGCGGCCCTCCCGCCGGCAGCGCGGGCAGTCGACGGT
>JAKLER010000227.1 GCA_022711615.1 Acidobacteriota bacterium | reverse complement strand
GTGAGTTCTCCGAAATGTATTCGGGAAATTTCCACAGTGACCGCTCTCGACATAGAATCCCCTCGTGGTGACGCACGGCGCGGCCCGCCGTTTGCTTCGATGATGAGAAGGACGATGACGAATTCCTGGGCGGACCCCTTCGAGGCCGAGCTCGGGCGACTCCCGGAGAAGCTGCGGAGGTTCTTCCTCTCCCGCGGCGTTCGTACGGAGGACGAGGCCTGCGACCTCGTCCAGGAGACCCTGCTCCGGGTCCTTCAGAGGGCCAGCCGCGGCGAGCCGCTCGATTCTCCCGAGGCGTTCGCGCTCGGCGTGGCCAAGAACGTCTTCTTCGAGTATTGCCGTCGGGTCCAGAAGGCGAACAAGCACGAAGGCCTCTCCGGCGTCCTCGAGCTCGCAGGCACCGAGGACCCGCTCTCCGACGCGCTTTCGAGCAGCCGGCGCCTCATCGTCCGGAAGGCGCTCGAGCTCCTCCCCGACCGGATGAAGAGCCTGCTCGTCCGGCGCTTCGTCGAGGAGGTCCCCTCGCGGACGATCGCCCGCGAGGAGGGGATCACGACCGACGCCGTCGACATGCGCGTCTACCGCGCCAAGCGCGAGCTTCGAAAGAAGATGGACTCCACCGCCGCGCGATCCGCCGTGCGGACCCAGCGCGAGGAGGAGGCCCGGCGCGGTCCGGACGACGAAGGGGGCGAGGCGTGAGCCGCGAGCCTGCCGTGGATCGCGGCCGGATCCGCGGCTACCTCCTCAGGCGCCTCGCGGAAGACGAGCGCCAGAGCTTCGAAGAGTCGTACTTCGCCGACGACGCCCTCCTCGACCGCGTCGAGGCCGAGGAGGACCTCCTCGTCACCGACTACGTCCTCGGCCGCCTCTCCGAGGAGGACCGCCGCAGGTTCGAGCAGGCTCTGCTCGGGACCCCCTACTACCGCGAGCGCGTCGAGACGACGACGCGGCTCCGACGGCGGATCGCGCGGGACCAGGGAGTCCGGAACCTCGGCCGCGGCGCGGCGCCCCGGCCCGGCGGCGGCTTGTTCCCCGGCCGCACGGGAATCGTGGTCGCGATCGGCCTCCTCTGCGTGCTGCTCCTCGCGGCGCTCGTGACGGCGCTCCGGCTGAAGCAGCAGCTCGCGACGCTCCGGGCCGAGCTCTCGACCTCCGCGCCCGCCCCGGTGACCGCGGCCGGCGGCGGCGTCGTGCCGTCGACCCCCTCGGTCGTCCTGCAGCCAACCGAGGGTGCCGGGGTCTCCGTTCGCCGCGTGGAGCGACTGGCGGGGTCGCCGCTCGTCCTCGTCTTCCCGCGCGACCTCCTTCCGGACGACGCGACGAGCTGGAGAGTGGTCCTGCGCGAGGAGTCGGGGGCCGTCATCTGGGACAGCGGGGACCAGACCGTTCCGGCCGCGGCGTCTTCCGACCTCGCGGTCCGGCTGCCGCCCGGCGTCCCGGCGGGAGGTCGAAGCGGCGTGACGCTCTGGTCCGGCGGGACGCCCGTCTTCTCGGCCCTCCTCCAGATCGCAGAGCCCCCTGCCGCCGCGCCGCGTTAGGTCTCGCGGACTTCCGTCACTACGGGGCGAAGGGTGAGTTCGATTCCTTTTCCGCTCTCTCCTCCCTGACCCCGGAAGGCGCCGCGCCCCTCCGCGGCGCCGGACCCTCCCCGCGCCCCGCCCGGGTCCTCCCCGCGGCGGGGCGTTCCTCTTCTTACCGGTCGATCCAGACCGGCGGGCGCCCCTCGAGGGACGCCTTCGCCCCCTCCGCCGCGTCCTCCGTCTTCATCAGCTCGCGGGAGAACGTCCTCTCGACCGCCGAGAGCGCCGCGAGGAGGTCGCCCGAGCAGCCCTGATTGAGGGCTCGCTTCGCGAGCCGGAGCGACGAGGCCGAGAGCGTTTCCAGCCTCGTCCTCATCGTGTCGAGGGCCTCGATCAGGTCGCCCGGATTCACGAGGGCGTTGATCAGGCCCCGCCGCTCGGCCGCTTCGGCCGTCATCGCGGCGCCGCAGAGGATGAGGTCCGCGGCCTTCGTCCTTCCGGTCCGGCGCTCGAGGAGGACGGCCGCGACGGGAGGGAAAGAGCCGCGATGGATCTCCGGGAAGCCGAACGTCGCCGTCGTCTCGGCGAAGACGAAGTCGCACGCCAGCGCGAGCTCGGCGCCCGCGCCGAGGGCACGCCCCTGCACGAGGGCGCAGGTCGGGACCTCGCAGGTGAGGAGAAAGCGTACGAGGGAATGCCAGGCCTCGAAGAGGGAGTCGGAGCGTCCGTCGCCGGGCGGCAGGATCTCCGTCCCATTGCAGAAGTCCTCTCCCCGCGCGGCGAGCGCCACGAGCCGGACGTCCCGCCGGCGCGCGACCTCCCGGAGGCGAGATTCGAGGGCGACGACGGTCTCCCTGTCGAGGACGTTGTCGGGAGGCCTGTGGAACGTGACCGTCGCGGACCTGCCGTCGACCGTGACCGAGACGCCGCCGTTGCCCATCGCGTCGTCCTCCTGCCGCGGCGACCGGACCGCGCTCACAAAGCCTAACGGAAAAAGACCCCGCTCGGGAGGCGGGGTCGTCGATCGCGATGATGGTCGGGGCGAGAGGATTCGAACCTCCGACCCCACGGTCCCGAACCGTGTGCGCTACCAGGCTGCGCTACGCCCCGACGGAAGCGCGGACGCGGAAGATAGCACGAGCCCTCGCGGAAAGGAAGACGGCGAAGTGTCCCGCGGCGAGGGCCGCGCGCCTCAGGGCGCCGCGCTCGCGCCGTAGCCCCGCGGGTCCGCCGCGCCGACGAGCCGGCCGTCCGGCGCGAAGACGACGGCGTGGACCTTGCCAATCGGACCTCGCTCCCTCGGGACATGCCCTCGCCGACGGAGCCCCTCGAGGACCGCGGAAGCCTCGCGTCCCCGTTCGAAGAAGACGACGTCCGGCGTGTGCTGGTGGTGGAGCCGCGGAGCCGCGACGGCCGAGGCGAGGTCCTCGCCCGCGGCGACCCGGAGAAGCACCTGGAGCACCGTCGTCGGAATCGTCGACCCTCCGGGCGAACCGACGACGAGGAGCGGCCGACCCGCCCTCTCGACGATCGCCGGAGCCATCGAGGATAGAGGCCGCGCACCGGCCCGAACCGCGTTCGCGCTCCCCTGGACGAGACCGTAGAGGTTCGGCGTCCCCGGCGCCGCCGCGAAGTCGTCCATCTCGTTGTTCAGCAGCACCCCGGTTCCCGGCACGATCGCCCCGTTCCCGAAGGAGCCGTTCAGCGTCGTCGTGAGCGAGACCGCGAAGCCGTCCGGTGTCGCGGCGGAGAGATGGGTCGTCTCCTCCCGCTCGCGCGGGAGGCCGCCCGGGACGGATGCCGAGGGCGTCGCCCGGCCGGGGTCGATCGAACCACCGTGCCGGGAGAGGTGCCCCGGCGCAAGGAGCTCCTTCAGCGGGACCTCGACGCAGTCGGCATCTCCGAGCCAACGGTTCCGGTCGGCGTAGGCTCGCCTCTCCGCCTCCAGCAGCAGATGGTATCCGGCCGCATCCGGGCGGAACGGGCCCGTTCCGCGCGCCACCTCGAGCTGGCCGAGGACCGATCGAAGGACGAGGCCGGCGGAGGATGGAAGGGGCATGGTGTGGACGACGAGGTCTCCGAAACGGATCTCCTCCGGCGCACGCCAGACCGGTGCGTAGCCCTCGAGGTCCCCTTCCGCGAGGACGCCTCCGTGCGCCCGGACGTAGGCCGCGATCCGTGCCGCGATCTCGCCGCGGTGGAGCGCGTCGGGCCCGTCGCGCCCGATCCGCGCGAGAGTCTCGGCGAGCTCCGGCTGCACCAGGCGCGCTCCCGGGGCGAGAGGTCGGCCCCGCGGAAAAAGGAGCCGGCGCGTCTCTTCCCAGCGCGTGAGGAGTCTGCGCTCTTCCTCGAGATCGCGAGAGAGCCCCTCGGGAACGACGAATCCTTCGCGCGCGAGACGCTCCGCGGGCGCGACGACCTTGGCCCAGGGAAGGCGTCCGAGGAGGCGATGCGCCTCCGCGTAGCCACGGACGGACCCGGGCGTGGCGACCGCGAGCATCGTCTCCGTCGACGATCCGGTCACCGGCCGGCCGTCCGGTCCGAGGAACATCTCGCGCGTCGCGCCGGCCGGGGCCGTCTCCCGGAAGTCGAGCGCGCGAACGACTCCGTCCGGCGTCCGGACGACCAGGAAGCCCCCCCCGGCGAGGTTGCCCGCCTGGGGATAGACCACCGCGAGAGCGAACGCCGCCGCCAGAGCGGCGTCCATCGCGTTTCCGCCCGCCGCGAGGACCTCGGCGCCCGCCTGCGACGCCTCCGGCGCTGCGGAGACGACGACGCCGCGGCTCGAGGTCAGGACGGGGGCCGGCGCCTGATGCCCGGCGCCTCCGAACGACGCCCGCTCGTCGCCGCGGGCGACCGCGACGAAGAGCGGGAAGGACGCGAGCGCGAGAAGGAGCGGCCTAACGGAGCCGGACGACGAGCTCTTTTTCCGCATTCAGCTCGAGGAGGAGCGTCTGCGTTTCGCCGCCCGGAACGACGAGGTCGACCGCCTTGTACCCGTTGAACGACCGGTTCGTCGGGATGGCCCAGGCCTTGTAGCTCGCGCCGCCCGAAGGCACCTCGATCGTCCCTTCGACGAGGCCGCCGGCGCTCTTGCGCCCGAAGTCGAAGTTCCTGCGGAAGACCTCCTTGTCGTTCCGCCGGATCATGACGTACCCCTCGGGGGCCGGGCTCTGGAAGACGATGCGCAGGCGCGCGACACCCGGCGTCGGGGTCGCGGCCCTGGGCGCCTCGGCCGGGAGGGCGACCCGCGGGAGCGGTGTGGCCGTCGGGACGGGGGTGGGGCGCTTGCGGCGGGCGGCTTCGGCGGCCGCCTTCTTCTGCGCGGCCGTCTGCTCGGCTTGCGCCGTGCGGACGGACTCGCGGAGGGCGAGCGCCTCGGCGTTCTCCGGCTGGAGAAGCAGGACCGCAGCCAGCTGGTCGAGCGCCCGGTCGAACTCGCCGCTCTCCGTCGCCTCCCGCGCGGTCGCCATCCGAGTTTCGACCTCGCGGGAGAGCTCCTCTCCGGACTGCTGCGCCCGGACCAGCTCCTCGGCCCTGGCGATGGCCGTCCGGACCGCCTCGGAATCCGGCTTGCGCCGGACGAGCTCCCGGAACTTCTCGAGGGCCGCCGACGGCTGGCCGGCGTCGAGGAGCCTGGTCCCCTCGTCCATGAGCGCCTTCTGCTCCCGAACTTCCTTCTCTCGGAGCTCGTCGACGGCCGCCTGGGCCTCGACCTTCTTCTTCTGGGACCAGAGGACGCCCGTCACGACGGCGCCGGCGACGGCGACGAGGGCGATGATCAGCGCGACGAACCTCAGGTTCACCGATCGCTTCATCAGGGGCTCCGCCGGAGGCGCGGGGGGCGCGGGCCGGGACTCCGCGATCGGAGCGGGCTCCAGCGGCGGGAGCGCGGCGGGCGACGGCGCCGGAACGGCCTTCGAAGCGGCCGGCGCGCCCGTGGCGACCGGGGGCGGCGTCTTCGAGGAAGGCGGCGTCTTGGGGGACGGCGGCGCCTTCGGAGCAGCCGGTGTCGAAGGCGCCCCGGAGCGCGCGAGCTTCATGGCGTCGACGATCCGCTCGGTCGCGCCCTCTTCGCCGGCCGCGTCTCCGGGAGCCTGTGGTGCCGGGGGCCGCGCGACGGGCGCAGGGCTCGGGAACGGGCTGCGGAGGATCTCCGTCGGGCGATCCGAGACCGCCGGCGCAGGGGCGGAAGCCGCCGTCGCCGCGGCCGGAATCGAGGGGGCGGCCGGCGCAGGAGGGGCCGTCACGGCCGGCGGTGCCGCCGCGGCCGGCGGCGCGATCGGCTTGAGGATCTCCGTCGGACGATCGGCGAAGGGCGCGGGCGTCGAGGGCGCGGAGGCCGGCGGCGCCATCACGGGCGCCGGCGGCGTCGCCGGGGCCGGCGAAGGAGCGATCGGCCTGAGGATCTCCGTCGGCTGATCGGTCGGCGTCGCCGGAGCCCCGACGCGCGGCGGCGGCGGTACGACCCGCAGAATCTCCGTCGGACGGTCCGCGACCGGGGGAGGGGCCGCCGACGGAACCGGTGGCGCCGCCGGAGCAGGCGGTGTCGGCGGGACGATCGGCTTCAGGATCTCCGTCGGGCGATCGGCGACGGGCGCGGGAAGCCCCGGGATCGCGTCGATCCGGAGGATCTCCGTCGCGCCGTCCGGCCGTCGTTCTGCCGGCGCGTCGTCGAACGGAGAAACCGCGAGGCCGCTCGCCGCCGGAGACGGCGGCACAGGTGCCGGCACGGCCGCCTCCACGACCTCGGCGCCGGGGAGCGAAGCCTCGACGTCGACGTCGCCCGCGACCGGCGGGGGCGGAGGAGGAGCTCCCTTCCTCTTCGAGCGCGTCGGCTCGTCGAGCTGCCACTCCTCCGAGCTTCCCGAACGCGCGCCCTCGCCCCCGCCGGCGCTCGCCGGAGCCGGGCCGGCCACGTAGGCCGTCGCGGGAAGAGGTCTGTGGACCTCGCGGGTGGCGAGGTCGTCGTCCGGCGCCCGCAGACTCGGGGCTGCGGGCGGAGCAGGGACCACGGGCGCCGCCGCCAGTATCTCGAAAGGCGAACGCCCCATCGCCGGGGGCGCGGGCATCGCCGGCGCCGCGGCCGGAGCCGGCGTCGGCAGCGTCGACGGAGGTGCCGTCACCGTCGCGACGGGGCCGAGCTTCTCCGCCTCCGCGACCATCTGCCCGAGATCGCGGAGCATCTGGCGCTCCTCTTCCCGGGCCTTGAACTCGAAGAGGGCGAGGGCGAAGTCGTTCCCCCGCTGGAATCGCTCCGCCGGGTCTTTGGCGAGCGCCTTGTCGAGGACTCCGACGAACTCGGTGGGGATCCCGGCGTCGTAGGTCTCGGGCGGGACGAACCGCTCATGGACGATCTTGTACGAGATCGA
>JAKLER010000226.1 GCA_022711615.1 Acidobacteriota bacterium | reverse complement strand
ATCTTGATCACCTCGGCCCCGAGAAGGGCGAGGTGGAGCGTGGCGAACGGCCCGGAGAGGACGTTCGTCAGGTCGAGGACGACGACGCCGTCGAGCGCCTTCTTCGTCATGCCGGGGTCTTTCATATGAGTCGTCCACCGGGTTGTGGCCGACCGTCGATCGCGGAGAGCGCCGGGGCACCATCGGTCGGCTCGTTATGTTCTCGGAGGACCGCCGAGCAGCCTGGCTGCGAGGCGAAGGCGGAGCCAACCCGGACGCCGGGTTCCCCGAACCCCTCCGCGCGGGCTTCTCTTCTCAGCTGGGGGACGGGGCCGGTGCGGTGGACGCGGCCGGGCATCTCGCGTCCGAAGAACGCCTCGACGTCCTTCGCGACGGCGATCAGGCCTTCGAGGTCGACATCGGTCCGCTTCCCGTCTCGCTGGAGGGTGTGGACGAGGTCCTCGGTCGCGACGTTCCCGGCGGCGACCTTCGTGAAGGGGCAGCCGCCGAGGCCGGCGAAGGAGGACTCGAGGGAGACGGCGCCCGCGCGCAGCGCGGCGTACACGTTCGCCATGCCGGCGCCGTAGGTGTCGTGGAGGTGGCAGGCCGCCTCGATCCCGGGATGGAGCGCGAGGAGCCTCCCGTAGAGCCGCTCGACCTGCTCGGGGTACGCATGCCCGGCCGTGTCGGCGAGGGCGATCGTCCGAAGGCCGGCGTCGACATAGGCACGGGCGATGTCGATCACCCTCTCCTCCGGGACGTTCCCCTCGAAGCCGCAGCCGAAGGCCGACTGGACGGAGACCTGGACCTTCCGGCCCGCTTCGACGGCCTTCCTCGCCGTCGCGACGATCCGCTCCGTCGCCTCGGCCGTCCCCATGCCGGTGTTCTTCCGGCTGTGGGTCTCGGAGGCCGAGACGCCGAGGCAGACCATCTCGACGCCGCAGGCGAGCGCGCGGTCGAGCCCCTTCTCGTTCAGGACGAGGCCCGAGTAGAGCGCGTGCCCCTTCCGCTCCGCGCCCGGCGCCGTCAGCGCGCGGAAGAGCGCGTCGGTGTCGGCCATCTGCGGCACCTTCTCGGGGTGGACGAAGGAGCCGACCTGGACGACGTCGAGGCCCGCTTCGCAGAGGGCCGAGATCCAGCGGAGCTTCGTCTCCGTCGGGACGACCGTCTTCTCGACCTGGAGGCCGTCCCTGGGGCCGACCTCGTGGAGAACGATGCGGGGCGCCGCCACGTCAGAGCGCCCGGGCAACGGCCTCGCCCATCTCGAGGGTCGTCGCCGAGCCGCCCATGTCGTACGTGCGGACCTTCCCCTCGGCGATGACCTTCGCCACGGCCGCCTCGAGCTTCGCGCCCTTCTCGGGCTCGCCGAGGAAGTCGAGCATCATCTTGGCGGCGAGGATCGTCGCGAGAGGGTTCACCTTGTACTGCCCGGCGTACTTCGGCGCCGAGCCGTGGCTCGGCTCGAAGACCGCGAGCTTCTTCCCGATGTTCCCCGAGCAGCCGAAGCCGAGGCCGCCGACCATCTGGGCCGCGAGGTCCGAGATGATGTCGCCGTAGAGGTTCGGGGCGACGAGGACGTCGTAGCTCATCGGGTTCTTCAGGAGCCACATGCAGATCGCGTCGATGTTCGCGTCGTCGACGGCGATCTCGGGGAAGTCGGCGGCGACCTTCTTCGCTTCCTCGAAGAAGAGGCCGTCCGTGGCGCGGACGACGTTCGCCTTGTGGACGATCGTGACCTTCTTCCGTCCGAACTTCCGCGCGTACTCGAAGGCGGCCCTCACGATCCGCTCGGAGCCCTTGCGGGTGTTCACCTTGCAGGAGACGGCGTACTGGTCGCCTGCCAGGTCGGCGAAGTGGGCGAACGGCTTGCTGAGCGCCTTGAGCGTCGTGGCGAGAGCGTCGGGGACGGGCGAGAACTCGACGCCGGCGTAGAGGTCCTCGGTGTTCTCGCGGAAGATCGTCAGGTCGATCGTGTCCTTGAAGTTGAGCGGGTTCCCCGGGTAGGCCTTGCAGGGGCGCAGGCAGACGTAGAGGTCGAACATCTGCCGCATCCTCACGATCGGGGAGCGGTAGGTGAGGCCCTTGCCCTGCAGCTCGGGGACGAGCTCCTGCTCGGCCGCCTTCACGGGCTTGCTCGTGATGGCCCCGAACATCGCGGCGTCGGAGGCCTTCAGGAGGTCGATCGTCCGCTGCGGGAACGACTCTCCCTCCGTGCGCCAGAACTCCCAGCCGATGTCGCCGTGCGTGTAGGCGGCGTCCAGCTTCAGGGCGTCGAGGGTGATGCGGGCGGCCTCCATGACCTCGACGCCGACACCGTCGCCGGGAAGCCATGCGATCTTGTACGCGCTCATCGGATTACGCTCCCGCGCGCGCGCCCTCGAGGGGGTGCTCGCGCATCGGAGAGTCTATCGCCGCGGAGGCCGCTTCCGGGCCTCCCGAGAAGGGCTCAGGAACGCCCGTAGTCGCCCGGATCGAGAGAGAGCCGGGCGCCCTCCTCGCCTTCGGCCAGGCCGAGGGCGGCCAGCAGCGCCGCGGACTCGCTCCGGAGGGCCGGGAGGAAGGCCGCCGCCTCGGCGAGCGTCGCCGGGGTCATCGCGAGCACCTCCGTGCGGGTCGCGAGAGCCTCGACCCGGGCGCCTCCGAGCGTCGCCGCGCTCGACTTGAGGGTGTGGGCCGCCCTGCGAAGGGCCTCGGCGTCCGCCGCAGCGGCGGCCCGCTCCATCTCCTCCAGCCGAATCGGCGTGTCGCGGCGGAAGATCTCGAGGAGGGAGGCGAGGAAGCCCGTCTCCCCAGGCCGCTCCAGCTCCCGCAGCTTCGCCAGGGGACCCGGAAGGAGAACCGGCCGGCCGGCGGTGAGGGCCGAGGCCGGCCCGGTCGACGAGGCCGAGCGCGGAGCACGGCGGAGGGCCGCCGCGAGGTCCTCTCCCCGGACCGGCTTGGCGAGGTAGTCGTTCATCCCGGCCGCCAGGCAGCGCTCCGCGTCGCCCGTCATGGCGCTCGCCGTGAGGGCGATGATCCAGGGGCCGTCCTCGGCGGGGGCGAAGCTGCGGATGCGGCGCGCGGCCTCGAGGCCGTCCATCTCCGGCATCTGGACGTCCATCAGGACGACGTCGTAGACGTTCCGCCGGACCGCCTCCAGGGCCTCGATGCCGGTGCGGGCGACGTCGGCGCGATAGCCCATCCGGGCGAGGTAGGAGAGCGCCACCTTCTGGTTGACGGCGTTGTCCTCGGCGAGGAGGACGCGGAGCGGGTGGCTCGTTCCGAGCTCCTTCGGAAGGGCGGGCGAGGAGCGCCTGCGGCGCCGCGAGACGCTGTCGTCGCGGAGGCCCGCGAGGACGGAGGCGAGGGCGCGGGGCCGGACGGGCCGCGCGACGACGGCCGAAAACGGCGCCCGCGCGCCGCCGGCCCTCCGGCCGCGGGAGGTGACGAGGACGAGCGGCAAGGCGTCGGAGTCCCGGAACCGGCGGAGCGATTCGGCGAACCTCCGGCCGTCCACCTCGGCCATCTCCTCGTCGATGAGGCCGAGGTCGAACGGCTCCCCGGAGTCGACCCAGGCGAGCGCCTCGCGCGGCGAGGAGGTGGCGCGCGGGTGCATCCCCCAGTCCGCCAGCGTCTCGAAGAGCGTGTCTCGGGAGGCCGGGCCGTCGTCCACGACCAGGACCTTCTGCCCGGCCAGCCGGTCGAGCCCGGGGACGGACGCCTCGCGAAGAGGGGGGCCGGCCGGGACGACGAGCGAGACGCGGAACGTCGAGCCCCGGCCGGAGCTCTCCGCCTCGATGCCCCCGCCCATCTTCTCGGCGAGCCGCTTGCAAATGGCGAGGCCGAGCCCGGTCCCTCCGTACTGCCTCGTCGTCGAGGGGTCGACCTGGCTGAAGCTCCGGAAGAGCCGGTCGAGGCGCTCCTTCGGGATCCCGATCCCCGAGTCGCGGACGACGATCTCCACGCGGTGGGAGCCCTCGGCCGCCGGCCGGGCCGAAGCGCGGAGGAGGACCTCGCCCGAGGCGGTGAACTTCACGGCGTTCGAGAGGAGGTTCAGGAGGATCTGCCGGACCCTCGTCACGTCGCCGAGGAGGCTCGCCGGGACGGACGGGTCGACCCGGTAGGCGAGGTCGAGGCCCTTGGCCGCGGCGGAGGGGGCGACGAGGTCGAAGGAATCCTCCACGGCCTCCCGGAACGAGAACGGGCGGGCTTCCAGCTCGAGCCGGTCGGACTCCATCTTGGAGAAGTCGAGGACGTCGTTCAGGAGCGCGAGGAGCGTGTCGCCGCTCGTCCGGATCGTCTCGACGTAGTCGCGCTGCTCGGGGGTGAGCGCCGTGTCGAGCAGCAGCGTCGCCATCCCGATGACCGCGTTCATCGGCGTCCGGATCTCGTGACTGATGTTCGCGAGGAACTCGGACTTCGCGCGGCTCGCCGTCTCGGCGGCGTCGCGCGCCGCGGTCAGCTCGGCCTCGACGCGCTTCTGCTCCCCGATGTCTCGGGAGACCGAGACGAACCCGACGGCCCGCCCGTCGTGGCGGAGGACCGACGTCCGGAGCGCGACCCAGAACACCTCGCCCGCCCTCGTGGCGTTCCGGACGTCGCCGCGGAAGCCCCCGGCCCGCGTCTCCTCGGCGATCCGGGCGGCCAGCGCTTCGCGGCCGTCCGGGGGAAGGAAGACCGTCCACGGTCGTCCGAGAAGCTCCTCCCGCGCCCAGCCGGATCGCTCGACGGCCGCGTCGTTCACATGCGTCAGCCGTCCCTCGAGGTCGACGACGAGGATGTAGTCGTCGATCGCCCGCGCGACCTGCTCGAAAAGCGTGAGGTCGCTTCCCGGGGCCTCTTCCCCCCGGCCTTCCGGGCTCACCAGGCGAGCTCGAAGACGCAGGCCGCGGCGCCCGCCGTGGCGCATTCGGTCTCGCGGACCTCGATCGGCCCGGGAGCCTGGAGGAGCCGGAGCGCCTCCTCGTAGTAGCCCTTCCCCGAGACGCAGTAGACGCGCGAATACGTCGAGGGGCTCTCGATCCGGATCCGGCCCGAGCGGTCTCCGGTCCTCTCGTAGACCGACTTCCCGAACGACTGGAACTGGTGGTGCAGGACCGTCATCCTCTCGAAGAAGCGATGCGGCTCGCTGCTGATGAAGCTCTTGTAGACGCCTGTCAGGTTCAGCGCGGCGGAGTGCCGCCCGAGGGCGAGCCACGTCGTCTCGGGGGGCTCTCCGGCGGCGTCCGCGATCGCGCGGTCGAGCTCGATGAGCGACGAGACCGGGATCCAGTCGGTCGGGAGGATGGGGCGCGAGAGGAGGGCGAGGACCGGCTCGGAGAGGCGCTGGCGGACGGGCTCGTACCCCGTCCCGAAGCGGCTCGTGGCCCAGCTCAGGTGGGCCCTCAGCATCGTTCCCTTCACCATGGCCCGAGGGTCGATCCGGTCGGACGCGTCGGCTTTCATCGACGGTGAAGGTTATCGCGATCGGGCCGGGCCGTGGCTGCCCCCGTCAGCCCCTCCGCCCGGCGCCGGCGCGGAGGGGGTACTTCGTCGCCACGTAGTCGTCGACGAGCGCCTGGAACGCGGCGGCGAGCTCCTCGTACGACCCCTTCAGCGTCGTGAACTTCTTGCCGTCGACGAAGACGGGGCAGCTCGGCGCCTCGCCCGTCCCCGGCAGGCTGATTCCGATGCTCGCGGCCTTCGACTCGCCGGGGCCGTTCACGATGCACCCCATGACGGCGAGCGTCATCGTCTCGACCCCTTCGCGCTCGGCCTTCCAGGCCGGCATCTTCTCCCGCACGTAGCCCTGGATCCGCTCGGCCAGCTCCTGGAACGTCGTCGAGGTCGTCCGGCCGCAGCCGGGGCAGGCGGTGACGCTCGGCGCGAACGAGCGCAGCCCGAGCGCCTGGAGGAGCTCGCAGGCCGCGTACACCTCCTCGCGCCGGTCGCCTCCCGGGCGCGGCGTGAGCGAGACGCGGATCGTCTCGCCGATCCCCTCGGCGAGGAGGACCCCCATCGCGGCGGACGACCAGACGAGCCCCTTCGTCCCCATCCCGGCCTCCGTGAGGCCGAGGTGGAGCGGCTGGTCGGTCTTCGAGGCGAGGTCGCGGTAGAGCGAGATCAGCTCCGGCGGGCGGGAGACCTTGCAGGAGATGACGATCTGCTCCCTCGCGAGGCCGTTCTCGAGCGCGAGCTCCGTCGACTGGAGAGCGGAGAGGACCATGCACTCGTTCAGGATCTCTTCCGGCGTCCTCCCCAGGTCGCGGTCGGTGTTCTCCTGCATCTTCGCGAGGACGAGCTCCTGGTTCAGGGAGCCGCCGTTCACGCCGATGCGCACGGCCTTCGCGTTGTCTCGGGCCACGGCGCAGATCGTGGCGAACTGCTCGTCGCGCCTCCGCCCCGTCCCGACGTTGCCGGGGTTGATCCGGTACTTCGCGAGGGCCTTCGCCATCTCCGGGAACGACGTCAGGAGCGTGTGGCCGTTGTAGTGGAAGTCGCCGATCAGCGGGACGTCGCAGCCGGCGTCGTCGAGGCGTTTCCGGATCTCGGGGACCGCCGCGGCCGCCTCGGGGAGGTTCACCGTGACGCGGACGAGCTCCGAGCCCGCCTCGGCGAGCTCCCGGCACTGCTTCGTCGTCGCCTCGACGTCGGCCGTGTCGGTCGACGTCATCGACTGGACGACGACGGGGGCGCCCCCGCCCACCGTCACCTTCCCGACCTTCACCGCCACCGTGGCGTGGCGCTTCGCGTTCGTCGTCAATGAGGGCCTCCCGCGGGACGCGTCCCGCGCGCGCGTCACGTTAGCAAAGCCGATCGGTCCCTCTCCGCCGCCGGCCCGCCGGGCGGATGAGCGCGATCGCCGCCATGGGGCGTCAGCGGCCCGCCGGACCCTCCGTTCGGCCCCGGGCCCGGAGCGCCCGGAGCCCGTCGCGCAGCCCCGCGCGCGAGCGCCAGAGGAGGCCGAGCGCGGCGAGGACGACGAGCCCCTGCGCGAGGGAGACGAGCGTCCGGCCGGCGAGGACGACGCGGACGACCGGCGCGGCGTCGGC
>JAKLER010000225.1 GCA_022711615.1 Acidobacteriota bacterium | reverse complement strand
GCCCTCGACGGATTCGGCCTCGAGATCGTCGAGCGGGTCTCCCTGGAGATCCCGCCCACGGACGCGACGCGCGGCTACCTCTCCGTCAAGAAGGCGAAGATGGGGCACCTGCTGAAGCTGGTGTAGCTGCGGGTCCGTCGCACGTCGTGCCCGGCGGGGTACGATGCCCGGCGCGTGGCATACGGGTTCGTCCTCGTCGGCGGTCGCTCGAGCCGCATGGGGCGCGACAAGGCGCTCCTGCCGATCGGCGGCGTCCCGATGGCCCTCCTCCAGGCGCGGAAGCTCGAGACTCTCTGCGCGCGGGTCTGCTTCGTCGGAAAGGAGCCGAGTGAGCTCGTCGCGCTCGGCTATCCCTTCGTCGAAGACGGGACGGAAGAGCGGGCGGCGCTTCACGGCCTCGTCGCGGCGCTCGCCGCCTCTCCGGAGGAGGAGTGCCTCGTCCTCGCGGCCGACCTCCCGCTCGTTCCCGCGGAGCTGCTCGGGTCGCTCCGCGCCCGGCGCGGAGCGACCGACGCGCCGGCCGTCGTCCCGTGGGACGGAAAGGGCCCGCAGCCGCTCTGCTCCGCCTGGTCGACGCGCGCGCTCCCGGCGCTCCGCGCGGCGGTCGCCACCGGAGACCTCTCCCTCCGCCACGCCCTGGGGGCGGCCGGCGCGATCGTCCTCCCGGCGACGGAGACCGAGCGCCTGCCCGGCTACCGGCCCGGCGTCTTCCGCAACGTGAACACCCCGGAGGAGTACCGTGCCCTCGAAGAAGAGCTCGCCTGAGCTGACGCACCTCGACGCCGAGGGCGCCGCCCGGATGGTCGACGTCTCCGGCAAGCCGGAAACGATCCGGAGCGCGACGGCCCGCGCGGTCCTCACGCTCGGGGCCGCGGCCTGGTCCGCCCTCGATGCCTCGGAGAACCGGAAGGGGGACGCCCTCGCCGTCGCGCGGATCGCCGGCATCCAGGCGGCGAAAAGGGCCTCGGACTGGATCCCGCTCTGTCACCCGCTCGTCTTCGACGCCGTCGACGTCCGCCTCGAGCGGCGCCGGAGCCGGCGGCAGGTGGAGGTCCTCGCCACGATCCGGGGCTCGGGGCGGACGGGTTACGAGATGGAGGCGATGGTCGCGGCGGCCGCGGCGGCCCTGACGGTCTACGACATGTGCAAGGCTGCGGAGAAGGGGATCGTCGTCGGGCCGATCGAGCTCGTGGAGAAGAGCGGAGGCAAGAGCGGAGACTGGCGGCGAGCGCCGGCCCGGTCAGGCTCGCGGCGCCGCGCCTGAGACCTCGGCCGGCGCGGCCTCCTGGAAAGGCTCCGCTGCCGCCTCGGCGAGGACGGGGAGGAGCGCGGCGACCGGGAGGAGCGCGAGCCGGTCCCAGGTCCAGGTGACGAGCCAGCCGACGTCGACCCGCGCGAACGCGAAGGCCGCGACGAGGAGCGCGACGTAGGCCGCGGCGCCGGCGAGGAGCGGGCGGCGCGCCCGGCGCGTCGCCGGTGCGAAGGCGAGGACGATCGCCGCCCCCGCCAGCCAGGGGAGCGAGGGGAGGAGGGCGACCTCCCCGAACGCCGCCACGGCCCGGATCGGCTTCCCGAGCTCGAATGTACGCGGGGCGAAGTCCGCGAGAGACGCGACGCCGTGAGCGGAGCGGTAGAGCGTCCACGGGACGACGCCGAGCAGGAAGCCGAGGCCCCCCGCGGCGGCGGCGTCGCGCCACCGCCGCGCGTGGAGGAGCAGGGCGGTCGCCACGACGAGGACGACCGCTCCCTCCTGCTTCGTCAGGGCGGCGAGCGCCAGGAGGAGGCCGGCAGCCCAGGGAGTGAACGGCGTCGGGTTCGCGCTCTCGAGGAGGAGGAGCGCGGCCAGGACGAGGACGAGAAGAAGCGCCTCGGCGTAACCGACGTACGCCGCCGTCTGGAAGTAGGGGAGGAGGACGAGCGCGGACGCCGCGAGGAGTCGTACGGGGAGGGACGCCCTCGTCCTCGCGCAGGTGAGCGCCGCCGCGAGCGTGAGGAGAGCCGGCCGAAGGAGCGCGAGGAGGAGCTCGTCGTAGCGGCCGAGGAGCTTCGCGGCGCTTGCGAGGAGGATCGGCCAGAGCGGCGGGTACTCGGGGTGGGAGAACTCGCCCGCCGGGTCGACGCTGAAGAGGGCCGCGAGGTCGCCGGAGGCGTGGAGCGCGCGCGCCTTCAGCCCCCAGATCGCGAGGTAGTCGCCGAGCGAGAGGGGTTGCCGAAGGGCGAAGAGCGTGGCGGAAGCGAAGCCGGCGGCGAGGAGCAGGAACGCCGCTGCCAAGAGGGCACGGCGCCTCATCGCGCGGCGCTCCCCGCCGGGGCCGGCGTCAGGGAGACTTCGGCGCCGTCCCCCTCGACGAGGACGACCCGGCGCGGGGCGAGGAGGTAGGCGGCCTTCCGACGGAGCCGTTCCCGGACGTCGGCCGGGACGAGCGGACCGACGGAAAGCCGAGCGTCGAAGCGCGCGGGCCATGCCTCGGCCGCGCGGAGGGCCGTCGCGCTGAAGCCGGCGTCGCGCGCGATGCCCGGAGCGTTCAGGAGCCGTCCGCGGGGCCCGGCTCCCCAGAAGCGCTTCGCCATCCGGACGGAGTCTGCGTACGGGAGGTCGTGCCGGAGCGCTCCGGCGAGCAGCGCGGCGAGCCCCGCTCCGGCGAGGAGGGCGACGAGCAGCCGGCGGGCGCGAAGAGGGAGCAGACGGGCCTCCGTGCGGATTGTAGAGACCGCCTAGAATCCCGCCATGTCGAAGACGCCCGCCGCCATCGAACGCGGAGCCCGGCCGTGACCGCCCCCCTGCGTGTCGCCGTCCTGACCGTCTCCGACCGCTCGGCCCGAGGCGAGCGGGAGGACCGGGGCGGACCGGCGGTCGCCGAGGCGGTCCGGCGGCTCCTCGGCGCCGAGGTCGTCGAGACGCAGGTCGTCCCGGACGAGAAGGACGACATCGTCTGGCACCTGACCCGCTTCGCGGACAACGTCCTCGCCGATCTCGTCCTGACGACGGGAGGGACGGGGATCTCCGATCGAGACGTGACGCCCGAGGCGACCCGTTCCGTCATCTCGCTCGAGCTGCCGGGCCTGCCGGAGGCGATGCGCGCCTCGAGCCGTGCGGCGCTCCCTTCGGCGATGCTCTCGCGCCAGGTTGCCGGGATCCGCGGGAAGACGCTCGTCGTGAACCTCCCGGGCTCGCCGCGCGGGGCGGTGGAGTGCCTCGAGGCGATCGCCGCGGCGCTGCCGCACGCCGTCGCGATGCTCCGCGGAGAGGGCGCCGAGGCGCACCCGGCCTCCCTCCGCGCCTGAGCGGCCGCCGGGGATTCCGCCGCGTGAAGCTCGCCCGCTCCGCCGCGCTCTGTGCGCTCCTCCTCCTCGCTGCTGCCGCGGCCCTTCGCCCGGCCCGGGCCGCCTCCCGTATTCCCGTCGACACGACGGGGGAGACGACGCGGCGCGTCCTGCGCCTCGCCACGGGCGCCGTCGAGACGGTCCCGCTCGAGGCGTACGTGGCGGCCGTCCTCCCGGACGAGATCGGCGGAAATGCGCCTGCGGCCGCGCTCGAGGCGCAGGCCGTCGCCGCGCGCTCGTATGCGGTCGCGCAGAAGGGACGTCACGCCGACCGGGGCGCCGACGTCTGTGATTCGGTCCACTGCCAGGTCTTTCGCGGCCTCGAGCGCGCCACGGACGCGACGCGGCGCGCCGCGGAGGCGACGCGCGGGCTGGTCCTCGTCCAGGGCGGACACGTCGTCGCCGCTCCGTTCCACGCCGTCTGCGGCGGCCGGACCGCCCGACCCTCCGACATCTGGGACGACGAGGAGACGCCCGACCTCCTGCCGGTCGAGGACGACGCCTGCCTCGCGTCGCCGGGCGCCCGCTGGACGTTCTTCCTCCCGCGCGCGAAGGTGCCGCTCCTCGCGGAGAGGCTCGGGCTTCCCACGGCCCGCTTCCTGGAGGTCTGGTCCCACGCCGGCGACGGCCGCGTCGCCGCCCTGCGCCTGGTCGCGCCCGGCGGACACGCGCGTGTCGTCCGCGCCTTCGACGTGCGGGCGCGCGCCTCGGAGCTCTGGGGCTGGAGCTCGATCCGCTCCACCGATTTCGACGTCGAGGAGCGCCCCGCGGGCTACGCCTTCACCGGTCGCGGGACGGGGCACGGCGCGGGTCTCTGCCAGGCGGGCGCGATCGCGCGGGCCCGCCGCGGCGAGAGTCGCGGCGCGATCCTCGCGCATTACTATCGGGGCGCCGCCGTCGCGACGCTCGGCGCGGCGGGAGCAGCCGAATGACGAGACCCCGCCTCCTCTCCGGCCTCGACGTCCTCCTCGCGGACACCTCCCCGCTCCGGGGCCTGAAGCTCGGCCTCGTCTCGAACCCGGCCTCCGTGACGTCCCGCTTCGTCCCGGCGGCGCGCGCCCTCCTCGATGCCGGCCTCAACCTGAAGCTCCTCTTCGGACCGGAGCACGGGCTGACGGGCGCCGTCCAGGACATGCTCGCCGTCGGCGACCGCGACACGCCGAGGGGGCGGCTCCCCGTCGTCTCGCTCTACGGCGAGCGGTTCGAGGACCTCTCGCCTCGGCCGGAGCACCTCGCGGACCTCGACGCCGTCGTCTGCGACCTCCCCGACGTCGGCTCGCGCTACTACACGTTCGTCTGGACGACGTTCCTCGTCCTGAAGGCGTGCGCCGCGGCGGAGAAGCCCGTCTTCGTCCTCGATCGCCCGAACCCGCTCGGCGGCTTCGCCGTCGAGGGGAACCTCCCGGAGGAGCGGCTCCTCTCGTTCGTCGGCTTGCGGCCCGTGCCGGCGCGCCACGGGATGACGCCGGGGGAGCTCGCCCGCTGGGCGAACGCCGAGAGCGCGCTCGGCTGCGATCTCACCGTCGTGCCGATGCGCGTCGAAGGGCGGCCGGGAGCTGCCCCGCGCGGCCGCGTCGGCGAGACGCCGGCCTGGGTCCTCCCCTCGCCGAACATGCCGACTCCCGACACCGCGCTCGTCTATCCGGGGATGTGCCTTCTCGAGGGGGCGAACCTCTCGGAGGCGCGAGGGACGACCCGCCCGTTCGAGACGGTCGGAGCGCCCTGGCTCGACGCGGAGTCCGCGGCCGACCGCGCGAACGCTCTCGGCCTCCCCGGCGTCCTCTTCCGCCCGCACGTCTTCCGGCCGACGTTCCACAAGTTCGCCGGGCAGGACTGCGGCGGCGTCCAGCTCCACGTCACGGACCGCGACGCGTTCCGGCCGTACGAGACGGGCCTTCGACTCGTAAAGCTCTTGCGCGACCTCGAGCCGTCGCGCTTCCGCTGGAGGACCGAGACGTACGAGTTCCGGAGCGACGTCCCCGCCGTCGACCTCCTCGCGGGGACGCCGCGCTACCGCGAGCTCGTCGACGCCGGGGAGAGCCTCGATGCGTGGATCGCGACGTTCCCGGACGACGTCGCCCGTTTCGCTCCCACGCGCGAGTCGGCGCTCCTTTACAGGCCGGGGCCGCCGCGGGTCCACGTCGTCGGCGCGCAGGACTCGGGAAAGACGGCGCACGCCCTCCGCCTCGTCGAGGCGCTCGTGGCGCGCGGCTTCTCCGTCGGCGCCCTGAAGCACACCGGCCACGAGCATGAGACCGACGTCGCGGGAAGCGACTCGCAGAGGTACGCCGCCTCGGGTGCGAGCCCCGTCGCCTTCGTCTCGGGGCGGCGGACGGGAGTCCACGCCCGACACGCGGAGGCGCCGTCGCTCGACACCGTCGTCGGGCGGGAGATGCCCGACGTCGACGTGGTCGTCGTCGAGGGCTTCCGCGAGGAAGCGGGCCCGAAGGTCGAGGTCTGCCGTTCCGCGACCGGCCGCGACGCGGTCGCCGCCGGCGACCCGGAGGTGCTCGCCGTGATGACGGACCGCGAGACTTCTCACCCCTCCTCCGTCCCTCGTCTGCCGCTCGGCGACGTCGATCGGCTCGTCCCGCTCGTCCTCGACGCCCTCGGCCTCGGAGGTCCCCGATGAAGGCGATCCTCGTCCCGTCTCCCGGCGGCCCGGAAGCGCTCGTCCTCGGCGAGACGCCGGAGCCGGTCCTCCGCGAGGGGGAGGTCTTCGTCCGCGTCCGCGCGACGGCCGTCAACCGTGCCGACCTCCTCCAGGCGGCGGGGAAGTACCCGCCGCCGCCGGGGGAGTCGGAGATCCTCGGCCTCGAGGCGGCGGGCGTCGTCGAAGAGACGGGCGAGCGCGTCTTCTGCCTCCTGCCCGGCGGCGGCTACGCGGAGAGGGTCGCCGTCCCGCGCGCGATGCTGATGCCGATCCCCGACCGGCTCTCGTTCGAGGAGGCCGCGGCGGTCCCGGAAGCGTGGTTCACCGCGTACCTGAACCTCTTCCGCGAAGGGGCGCTCGCCGCCGGCGAGGTCGTCCTCCTGCACGCGGCGGCCTCCGGCGTCGGCACGGCGGCGATCCCGCTCGCGAAGGACGCGGGGGCGCGCGTCGTCGCGACCGTCCGCTCTGCCGCGAAGGCGGGCGCGCTCGAGTCGCTCGGCGCCGACCTCGTCGTTGACACGACGGCGCGCGACTTCGCCGAGGCGATCGAGGAGCGGTTCGGCAAGGCGTCCGTCGGCCTCGTCCTCGACCCGGTCGGCGGTGCCGCGCTCGCGGGGAACGTCCGACTCCTCGCGCGCGGCGGCCGCCTCGTCCTCATCGCGACGATGGGGGGCGGAGCGGCCGAGCTCGACCTGCGCGCCGTCCTGACGAAACGGCTCCGGATCGTCGGCTCGACGCTCCGCGCCCGGCCCCTCGCCGAGAAGGCCGACCTGACCGCCGCCTTTGTCCGCGACGTCCTCCCCGGCTTCGCCGACGGCCGCTTCCGGCCCCTCGTCGACTCCGTCTTCCCGATCGAGCGGGCCGCCGACGCCCACAGGCGGATGGCGTCGAACGCGAACGTCGGCAAGATCGTCCTCACGGTGGCGTCGTGACGTACCGGGCCGCTGTCTTCGACCTCGACGGGACGCTCCTCGACTCGTACGTCGGGATCCACGACGCCCTCTCGACCGTCCTCGAGCACTTCGCCCGCCCGGCCGTCACCGTCGAGGAGGCG
>JAKLER010000224.1 GCA_022711615.1 Acidobacteriota bacterium | reverse complement strand
CTCCGGACCTCCCGGCGGTCCGCGGGGACGCCGAGCAGGTGAAGCGCGCCCTCGTGAACCTCGTCGACAACGCCGTCGCCGCGACGCCGCCGGGCGGCGCCGTGTCGGTCCGAGCCTCGGTGGACGGGGGCCTCGCCCGCGTCGTCGTCGCCGACGACGGCCCCGGCATCCCGCCGGAGGAGCGCGACCTCGTCTTCGAGCCGACGTTCTCGACGAAGGCGAACGGGTACGGGCTCGGGCTCTCGATCACGTCGCGGATCGCGGCGGAGCACCGCGGGCGCGTGATCCTGGAGGAGAATGCCCCCCGGGGATGCCGATTCGTCTTCGAGTGGCCGGCCGCCTGACGTCTCGCCCGCGGAGGAGGCGGTGAGCGCCCCCGGGCCGCGGGGAGCGACGGTACTCGTCTGCGACGACGCCGCCGGGATCCGGAAGACGCTCGCGCAGATCCTGGGCGACGAGGGATACCGCGTCGAGACGTTCGAGGACGGCGGGTCGGTCCTCGGACGCCTCGGGGAGCCGAAGCTGCCGCGGCCGGCCGCGCTCTTCCTCGACGTCTGGCTGCCGGACGTCGACGGGCTCTCCGTCCTCGACCAGCTCCGCGCGCGCGGGCACGACCTGCCGGTGGTGATGATCTCCGGGCACGGCACGGTGGAGACGGCGGTGCAGGCGGTCAAGCGCGGCGCCGACGACTTCCTCGAGAAGCCGCTCGCGCTCGAGCGGGTGCTGCTGACGCTCGAGAAGGCGCTCGAGAGGAGCCGGCTCGCCCGCGAGCGCGACGTCCTCGCCCGAGAGGTGGCCCGGCAGCGGGAACGGCTCGAGGAGGAGGAGACGCTCCTCGGAGAGGGACCCGCGATGACCCGCCTGCGCGAGGAGCTCCGGCGCGCCGGGGCGTCCGACGCCCGGGTGCTGATCTCGGGCGAGAGCGGCGTCGGCAAGGAGGTCGCGGCACGGACGCTCCACCGCCTCTCGCCGCGCGCGGGAGGGCCGTTCGTGGACGTGAACGGCGCCGCGATCCCGGAGGACCTGATCGAGAGCGAGCTCTTCGGGCACGTGAAGGGCTCGTTCACCGGAGCGACCGAGGACCGCAAGGGGAAGTGGGAGGCCGCCGACGGCGGGACGCTCTTCCTCGACGAGATCGGCGACATGTCGCCGCGGACGCAGGCGAAGATCCTCCGCGCGATCCAGGACGGGAAGATCTCGCGCGTCGGCGCGACGCGGACGATCGAGACCGACGTGCGGATCGTCGCCGCCACGAACCGCGACCTACCGAAGATGATCGCGGCCGGGACGTTCCGGGAGGACCTCTACTTCCGCCTCGCCGTCGTCCCGATCCGCGTCCCGACGCTCGCCGAGCGCCCGGAGGACATCCCGGCCCTCGTCGCCCACTTCGCGGGGAAGCTGGCGCGGCGACGCGGCCGGCGGCCGCCGACCTTCTCGGCCGAGGCCCTCGAGGAGCTGAAGCGGCGCCCCTGGCCGGGGAACGTCCGCGAGCTGCAGAACGTCGTCGAGCGGGCGCTCCTCCTCGCGGACGGCGCCGTCATCGGCGCCGACGACCTCCCCGGCGACGTCCTGCGCCTGCCGCGGACGGGAGGCGACGCGGGAGACGGCCTGATGCCGGGCCAGACGCTCGCCGACGCGCGCGACGCGTTCGAGCGCCGCCTCGTCGTCCGGGTGCTGGAGGAGTGCCGGGGCAACGTCTCCCGCGCCGCCGAGCGCCTCGGCCTCGACCGCACGACCCTCCACCGCCGCCTCCGCGCCTGGGGCCTCACCGACGACAAGTAGCCGGGGGTCAGGTCTTGCGATGAGGCATTCGCGATCGCGAATGCCTCATCGCAAGACCTGACCCCCGGGTTTCTATCGCCGGGCGACCCAGCGGTCGTAGGCGAGGAGGGCGGCGGTCGAGACGAAGCCGAGGCAGGAGAGGATCGTCCAGGCCTTCGCGGGCTGCATGGTGTCCTTGAGGTAGTGCTGGAGGAGGAATCCTCCGAGGGGGCCCGCGAGGAGGGCGCCGAGGGCGATCGGGAGGAAGGCGAAGCCCATGAACGTGCCGACCTGCTCCTTCGGGGCGAGGTCCGCGATGTACTCGTAGTAGCGCGGCGCCTGGAGCACCTCGCCGAGGGCGAGGAGGAACATCGCCGCGGCCGCCGCCTGCCACGTCTGCGAGACGACGAGGAGGAGCCAGGAGCAGCTCCCGACCGCGAGGCCGAGCGTCATCTGCGGTACGGCCCGGACCTTCTTCATCAGCGCCGCGACCGGGACGGTCAGGAAGATGACCGAGAACGACTCGAGCGAGGCGATGAACTCGAACCGCTCCACCTTCAGGACGTCGCGGACGTAGAAGGGGAAGAGGTCGTAGACCTGCCAGAACATCACCCAGAAGCCGGTGAAGATGACGAGGAAGCCGATGAAGCGGCCGTTCGCGAGGACGAGCCCCGCGTCGCGGAGGACCTTCCCGAGCGTCCGCCCCTCGGCGGCGGGGTCACGCTCGGGCTCCTTGAAGAACGCGAGCGTCGCGAGGAAGAGGAGGAACGAGACGAGCGAGGCCCCGACGAGGACCTGCGCGATGCCGAGGGAGACGCGCACCTGGCTCGCGAGGACCGGCCCGAGCCAGCCGCCGATGTTCACGAGCGTGTAGTAGATCGAGTAGCCGAGCGACTTCGTCTCGTGCGTCGTGGTCCGCGCGACGGTGCCGACGATGCAGGGCTTGATGAGCGAGCCGCCGACGGCCGTGATCAGCAGGGCGCAGACGACCCAGGTCTTCGTCCCGACGGCCTGGACGAGCGGCTGCCCCATCGGCATCCCCGAGAGGCCGATGAGGAAGTAGCCGAAGGAGAAGATCGCGAAGCAGGCCGCGAGGCTCCTCTTGAAGCCGAAGCGGTCGACGACGGGTCCGGCGAGGATCGGGAGGAAGTAGACGGCGAACCCGTAGAGCCCGACGAGGCTGACGCCGACCGGCCCGAGCCCCACCGTCTCCGCGAGGAAGACGGCGAGGACGATCTTCGAGCCGTAGAAGGAGAAGCGCTCGAAGAGCTCGAGGACGTTCGCGACCCAGAAGGAGCGGGCGAAGCCGGACTTCAGCTCCGAGAACCGTGCGACGAGGTCCACGCGGTCGTCAGCCGCGGCGGTCGCGGGAGATGAGCCAGCCGACGAGGACACCGACGGCTAGCGCACCGGCGGCCATGAGGAAGGCGTTCTCGCGGCCGACGCGGTCGACCTGCCTCCACCGCCTCGCGAGCTCTTCCTTCACCTCGCGCTGGATCTTCCGACCCTCGGTCCCGGCCTTCTCGAGGGCGTCCTCGATCTTGTCGGCCACGTCCTCCACGGCGTCCTGGGTCTTCTCGCGGACGGCTCCCGCTCCGTCGCGGATGGAACCGACGATTCGGTCGACGTCGACCTGAGGCATGAGTCACCTCCATTGCCCGGTGGGGCCCGGCCGGATTCTCGCAGAGGCGGGGCGCTCCCCGGTTCGCTAGAATTCTCCTCCTTGGACCCCCGCTCCTTCCTCAGGGCCCTCTACCGCGCGGCGGTCGCGGCCGTCGAGCCGGGGAGGCTCGTGTCGGAGGCCCTCTCCCGCCGGGGCAGCGCCGTCGTCGTCCGTTCGGTCGAGGACCCCGGCCGGCGAGAGTTCGTCTTCGTCCCCCGGCGCGTCGTCCTCCTCGCGGTCGGGAAGGCGGCTCCGGCGATGGCGGCCGCCGCCCTCCGGGCGATGGGGGACCTCGTGGACGAGGCGGTCGTCGTCGCCCCGGCCGGAGTCCTCCCCGAAGAGCTTCCGCCCGGCGGACGCTTCCTCCCCTCGGCGCACCCCGTGCCGGACGAGAGGAGCCTCGCGGCCGGGCGCGAGGCGCTCGCTCTCGCCGCCGGCCTCGGGCGGGACGACCTCCTGGTCGTCCTCCTGTCGGGCGGGGGCTCGAGCCTTCTCGCCCTGCCCCCGGAGGAGGTGCCGCTCGCCGACAAGGTGCGGACCGTCTCCCTCCTCGCCGCCGCGGGAGCGCCGGCCACGGACGTGAACCTCGTGCGCGGCGCGCTCTCGCGCCTGAAGGGGGGGCGGCTCGCCGCCGCGGCCCGGCAGGCCGACGTCGTGACGCTCGTCCTCTCCGACCTCGGCGACACAGGGTGGCACCTCGTCGCCTCCGGTCCGACCTTCGGGGTCCCGCCCTCGCGGCGCACCGCCGCCGCCCTGCTCGAGACGTGGCGCATCCAGCCGCTCGTTCCCTCCTCCGTCCGCTCCTTCCTCGCCTCGCCGTCCGCGAACGAGGAGGTCCGCGACGGAGGCCAGCGCTGGGGCGTCCTCCTCGGCGACGTCCGGACGGCCCTCGAGGGGGCGCGGCGCGAGGCGCTCCGCTTCGGGGCCGACGTTCGCGTCCTTCCCGAGCTCCTCTCGGGCGAGGCGCGCGCTGCCGCCCGCCGGCTCGCCGTCGCCGGCGCTTCCGCCGGGAACCTCGTCCGCCGCGCCGGCGCGCCGCCGAGGAGGCTCGTCACCCTCTTCGGAGGGGAGACGACCGTGACCGTGAAGGGGCGGGGGCAGGGCGGGCGCTGCCGCGAGCTCGCCCTGGCGACCGCGTTCCACGTCGACGGGATCGCCGGCGCGAACCTCCTCGTGGCCGGCACGGACGGGGTCGACCACACCCCCGACGCCGCCGGCGCCTTCGTCGACCACGCGACCCTCGCCCGCGCCGCGGCGCTCGGCCTCGACCCGGCCGCGGCGCTCGCCGGGAACGACTCGGGCCCGTTCTTCGCCGCGCTCGGGGACGCCTTCGCCCCCGGGCCGACCGGGACCGCCGTCGGCGACGTCGCCTTCGTCCTCGCCCCGGGAGGGGAGGACGTCCCCGCGGCCCTCGACGCGGACGAGGAGGGGATCCCCCTCCCCGACCGGATCTGAACGATGGCCCGCCCCGCCTCCCGCTCCGCCTCCGCGCCTTCTCCCCGGGCCACCCTGACGCTCGAGGAAGACGGCGCCCGGCACACGTTCCACCTCGACCACGCAGCGACCGTGGGGCGCGACCCGGCGTGCGACATCCTCCTCTCCTCGCCGACGGTCTCCCGCCGCCACGCGCTCGTCTTCCCCGACGGCGAAGGGTGGACCTTGCGGGACCTCGGGAGCGGCAACGGGACGTTCCTCGACGCCCGCCGCGTCGACGAGGCGCCCCTCCCGAACGGCGTCGCGCTCCGGTTCGGCAGCGTCCCGGCCTGGTTCGAGGAGGAGCCGGCGGAGCCGCTCACGCCGAGCCAGAAGCTCCAGAGGGCGCTCACGCAGACCCTCTCGATCCGGCCGGCGAAGCGGGCGCGGAAGAAGGCGGCGGTCGCGGCCCTGGCGGGCGGGGTGGCGCTCCTCCTCGGCACGACGTTCTGGAACCGCGGCTGCTCGGCCCGGGGCGCCGCCCCGGAGCAGACGACCGAGGCTTCCGCCCCGGCCGCCGGCTCCACGGAACGGCCGGGCTGAGGGCTTTCGGGTCTCCCGCAGCCGGCCGGCCGTCGTATAACGGAGCATCACCCGCGGGGAAAGCCCCCGGAAGGAGACGCCCAAGATGGCCACGAAAGTCGGAATCAACGGGTTCGGCCGCATCGGCCGGCAGGTCCTCAAGGCGATCCGCGACAAGTACCCCACCGAGCTCGAGGTCGTCGCCGTCAACGACATCGGCGACCTCAAGACCATGGCCCACCTCCTCAAGTACGACTCGACCTACGGACGCTTCGACGGGACGGTCGAGGTCGCCGGCGAGGACCTCCTCGTCGACGGCCGGCACCTGAAGATGCTGAAGGAGACCGACCCGGCGAGCCTCCCCTGGAAGGACCTCGGCGTCGACATCGTCATCGAGTCGACCGGCCTCTTCACGATCAAGTCCGACGGCGTGAACAAGAAGGGGAAGACGGTCCGCGGGGCCGAGAACCACATCACGAAGGGCGGCGCGAAGAAGGTCATCATCTCCGCCCCCGCCGAGGGAGAGGACCTGACGATCGTCCTCGGCGTCAACGAGAAGTCCTACGACCCCGCGAAGCACCACGTCGTCTCGAATGCCTCCTGCACGACGAACTGCCTCGCGCCGGCCGCGAAGGTCGTCCACGACCGCTGGACGATCCAGCGCGGCTTCATGACGACGATCCACGCCTACACGAACGACCAGCGGATCCTCGACCTGCCGCACAGCGACCTGCGCCGCGCGCGCGCCGCCGGGCTGTCGATCATCCCGACGACGACCGGCGCCGCGAAGGCCGTCGCCCTCGTCATCCCCGACCTGAAGGGGAAGTTCGACGGCTACTCGCTCCGCGTCCCGACGCCGACCGTCTCCGTCGTCGACTTCACCGCGCAGCTGGCGACGCCGACGACGACCGACGAGCTCCGCCAGGCGTTCCGCGACGCCGCCGCCGGCCCGATGAAGGGGATCCTCGCCGCGATCGACGAACCGCTCGTCTCGGTCGACTTCAAGGGCGACCCGCACTCCTCGTCCGTCGACCTTCCGTTCACGATGGTCCTCGGCAAGGAGAAGAGCGACTTCGTGAAGGTCGTCACCTGGTACGACAACGAGTGGGGCTACAGCATGCGGACGGCCGACCTCGCCGCCCTCATGGCGAAGACGCTGTAGGCCGGCGCGCTCGCGGCGAGAGCGCCGCGGCGGGACGAAGAAGCCACGGAACGCGAAGGGGAGGCACCGAGGCCTCCCCTTTCGCTTCCCTACGCCCCCATCTTCATCAGCTCCTCGTACGCCGAGAGCGTCAGGAACTCCGGCAGCTCCTCGCTCCGGATCATCTCGTCGAAGAGCCGGGCGGCGAGCTCGTAGCGTCCCGCGCCGACCCCTTCCTCGGCGAGGCGCGCGCGGACGGCGCCGACCTCCTCGTCGAAGACCTGGCTGTAGAGCTCCGGGGTGAGCGTCCGCCCGTCCTCGAGGGTGACGCGGTTCTTCAGCCACTGCCAGACCTGCGTCCGCGAGATCTCGGAGGTCGCCGCGTCTTCCATCAGGTTGTAGAGCGGGACGCAGCCGTTCCCGCGGAGCCACGCCTCGAGGTAGAGGATGCCGACGTTCAGGTTCTGGCGGAGCCCC
>JAKLER010000223.1 GCA_022711615.1 Acidobacteriota bacterium | reverse complement strand
CCGCGGCGGGCGATCTCCGCCGCGGAACGGAGGGCGCTCGGGACGCGCGCTTCCCGGCCCGTCCTCGCGCCGGAAAGGCGGACGGTCGGGGCGAGGCCGCGGCGGCCCGTCGCTGAAACGGCGCGGCGGACGGTCGTCGCGCAGGGAGGACGGGCGCTCGTCGCGCCCGCGGAACGGAGGTCGGTCCGGGCGCGGCGAACGCTCGTCGCGCCGGAACGGCGGGCGATCGCCGCGGGGAGCCGCGGACCTGTCGTCGCGACCCCGGAAGGGCGGACGGTCGGGACGCGGGAACGGCGGACGGTCGTCGCGCGAAGACGGCGCGCGGTCGTCCCGGCCCCGGAACGGCGGACGGTCGCCACGCGGGAAGGACGGACGATCCTCGCGCCGGAACGGCGGTCGATCGTCGCGGCCGCGGAACGCCGGACGGTCGTCGCGCGCAGACGGCGGGCGGTCGTCCCGGCCCCGGAACGGCGGACGGTCCGGCCGCGGGAACGGCGGGCGGTCGCCTCGCCCCCGAGATGCCGGGCGGTCCTCGCGCCCGCCGGCGGTCCGGTCGTCCCGCCGGAACGGTGGACGCTCCTCGCGGCGGAACGGTGGCCGATCGTCCCGGCCGCGGAACGCCGGCCGGTCGTCGCGCGGAGGCGCGGGCCGGTCGTCCCGGCCCCGGAAGGACGGCCGGTCCGCACGCGGGAACGGCGGACGGTCGTCGCGCCCCCGGAAGGGGGGACGGTCCGGGCGCGGGGAGGACGGGCCGTCGGGGCGGGGCCCCTGCGGCCTGTCGCCGGGCGGCCTCGGCGCGAAACGGCCCGGCCCGCCCTCGCCGGCGTGCCAGGTAGGACGGTCGCCGGTCCGGAACGGAGGACGCGCGCCGGGCCGGGCCGGCGGGCGTCCTGTGGGCCGTCGCGGCGGCCCGGAGCGTGAGCCCCCTCGCGGTTTCATCGGGCGCGAGGATAATCCCTCGCGGCATGAACGTCTTCCGATCCGGCCCGCCCCTCGTCGTCGCCCGCCGCGGCTCGGCCCGCGAGGCGGTCGAGAACACCGTCGAGGCCTTCGACCTCGCCGAGGCCGAGGGAGCCGACGCGCTCCACCTCGACGTCCGGCTGACGGCCGACGGGGAGGTCGTCGTCGCGGCCGACCCGGAGGTCGTCGTCGGCAACCAGCGCGTCGCGGTCGCCTCGCTCTGCGTGCCCGACCTCCTCCGCGCCGAGCTCGTGAAGGGGGACCGGCGTTACGCCCTTCCGCTCCTGCGCGACGTCCTGATGCGCTTCGGCTCCGACGGGCGTTACCTCGTCGAGCTCAAGCCCGGCCCTTCGCCGCGCCCCGGCCTCCTCGAGTTCCGCGTCGCCGCGCTCCTGACCCAGCTCGGCGCCGTCGAGCGGAGCGTCGTCGCCAGTCCCGCCCCCGAGCCGCTCCGCCGGAGCCTCGAGGCGCAGCCCGCGCTCGAGACCGCCTTCTGCTACGACGGCACCGTCTACCGTCCCGAGGGGCGCCTCTGGCCGAACCTCCCGGCCGGCTGCCGGGGCATCGCCCCGGCGCTCCCGCTCGCCTCCGAGCGCCTGTTCTCGGAAGCGAAGGCGGAAGGGATCGCCGTCCACGTCTCCCCGGTGAACGACCCCGCCGAGGCGCTGCGCCTCGCCCGGCTCGGCGCCGCCTCGCTCGTCACCGACGACGTCCCCGCCGTCCTCGGGGCCCTGCGCGAAGCGGGACTCGCCCGGCCGAACGCGATCGCCCCCTGACCGGCCGCGGGGAAGCCCGCGGCGCCGTCAGGCTCCGCGACGCTCCTCGAGGGTGAACGCGCCGTCCATCTCGAGCGCGAAGCGGCCGCGCGCCACCGGCACGAGCCGCACCCCGGGGCACTTCTCCTCGAGCCGCCGGCGCAGGAGGATCAGCCGCGTCTCCAGGTTGTCCTTCACCGTCGGCAGGCCGAGCGACGCGTCGAGGCGAAGCTCGCGGTTCGTGAACTCGCGCCGCCCCTCGTCGCGCGCGGCGCGCAGGAGCTTGCGCAGGATCCTCCCCGGCACGTTCCGGATCAGGTACTCCCCGTCGACGAAGACGCAGTCGTCGGCCTCGTAGTAGAGGAAGGCGTGGGCGGCCGCCGCGGGGGCCGCCGTCCCGGCCCGCGCCGGCGGCGCCGGCTCCTTCTCCGCCTCCTCCGAGAGGCGCTCGATCCCCATCGCGATCTGGTTCGCCAGGACGAGGAGGAACGACTCGTGCCACTCCTCGAACGCGAGAGGGTCTCCGCTCTCGAGCGCGAGGACGCCGAGGAGCCGCTCCTCCACGAGGAGCGGGAGCGCGAGCTGGCTCTCGGCGTGGGGAAGCCCCGGGAGCGGGATCTCGCGCCGGAGCCCCGCGCCGCCGCCCGCCGCTTCGACCGTCCCGCGGACCGCGCGCGAGTAGCGCAGGAGCGCCTCCATCCCCGACACGCGCATCGGCGCGCCCGTCGCGGCGACGGTCCCGATCAGCCCCTGCGCGACCGCGACCTCCGCGCCGACGCCGCTCTCGCCGTAGCCGCGGCTCGCGATCGTCGTCAGGCTCCGTCCCGTCTCGTCGAGGAGCAGGAGCATCGAGTGGCGGAAGCCGAAGACCTCGTCGAGCGCGGCGAGGACGTCCTCGAGGAGCGACTCGAGGTCGGCCGCCCGGTTGATCCTGCAGGAGACGAGCGAGAGCGCCCGGATCTCCGTCATCGGCCCCGTCGTCGGCCCGTCCGCGCAGGCTCCCTCGGGAAGCGGCGCGAGGAAGCCCGTCACCGGGCGGACCCACTCCACCTCGCAGACGTCGGCCGAGAGGAGCCGGAAGATCCCCTTCATCCCCGTGTGCGAGGCGATCGCCTCGACCCGCAGCGCCATCTCGACGAAGAGGGGCGTGTCGGTCTCGGAGCGCACGTAGCGCAGGCCGAGCTTCCACTGCTCGAACGTCACCGGGTCGAAGACCGTCGCCGTGGCCCGCGGGTTCGCCTCGAGGTTCCGGCTCGTCTTGTTGAAGAACTGACGCGAGATCGCGACGTGCCGCTCGTCCACCTGGCGGATCTGGCTCAGGTAGGTCACGTTCGGCGTCCCGTCGGGCGCGCACGTCGCGAGCGCGCCCGGGAGGATCCCCTGGAAGCAGCGGGCGAGCGCCGGGAGCTTCGCGATCACCGCGGCCCCTCCGGCGCGAGCGGCTCGCCGGCGCGCGGGCCCGGCGTCTGCTCGTAGGCTTCGCGCACCGCGAACGTCGCCGCCGCGCACGGCCAGCGGGTCCGCCGGCGCAGCGCCGCGGGGGGGAGCCCGATCGCCGCCACCTCCGCGTCGAACGCCGCGGCGAAGCGCTCCACCGCCTCCCGCTCTTCCTCGCGCGCCGCGCGCAGCGTCTCCACGCGCCCCTTCAGCTGCACCGTCCGGTGCGTGAGCGGCTGCGAGAGGACGACCGCGACCTCGCCGTTGTCACGCAGGTTCGCGAGCGCCGTCCCCGCCGTCGCGTCGGGAAGGTAGACGGTCAGGCTCCGTCCGTCGAGCTCGAGGAGGGCGGCGGCGGCCATCACCTCGTCGGGGACGAGCGCGGCGTCGCGCGTCGCGACGTGAACGGCGACCAGCCCCTCGAGGAGGGACGCGAGCTTTCCCGGAACGGCCACGGCGGGCGGAGGGTACCGCAGGGCCGGGCGATTAGTGAATTCTTAGGGAGCGTTAGTCAGTTCTTAGGTGGCCGCCCGCCGAACGGCGCCGCACCTTCTCCCCGGCGGAACGGCCCGAGCGAAACCTCAGCCCCCTTCCGTCGTACCAAACCCGGTTCGCCGCAACCGACCGAAAGGGAGACTCCGATGACCTCTTCCACGCTCTCCGTCCGCCCTTCGTCCGCCCGACCGGTCCCGGGGACCGTCCGCCGAGCCGCCTTCGCAGGCGCCGCGGCGGCGCTCCTCGCCGCGACGACGCTCCACGCCGGCGAGGCGCCGAAGAAGCCCCTCACGTTCGGCGCCTCGCCCCAGGTCGCGCGCGGGCAGTACCTCGTCGGCATCATGGGCTGTGACGACTGTCACACGCCGATGAAGATGGGCGCGAAGGGGCCCGAGCCCGACTTCGCACGCCGGCTCTCCGGCCACCCGCAGGCGGTGAAAGTGACGAAGCCGGCGCCGATCGACGCGAAGGCGTGGATCTGGGCCGGCAACGCCACGAACACCGCCTTCGCCGGGCCGTGGGGGATCAGCTACGCCCCGAACCTCACCTCCGACGCCACCGGGATCGGCGCCTGGACCGAGGCGAACTTCGTCAAGGCCATCAAGGAAGGGAAGCACCTCGGCGTCGGCCGCCCGATCGCCCCGCCGATGCCCTGGCCCGCCTACCGCCACGCGACCGACGAGGACCTGAAGGCCGTCTTCGCCTACCTCAAGACCGTCCCGCCCGTGAAGAACCAGGCCCCCGACTACGAGCCCCCCGCGATGGCGCGGAAGTAGAAGCCTCCTCCCGCCTCACCTCACCCCACCTCATCTCACCTCGAGCCTTCGGACGACGGCCCGGCGCGCGACGACGCGCCGGGCCGTTTCGTCCTCTTCCCGGCGCCGACGCCCCGGGCGAGGCGCGGCACCCTACCCGTAGCGTTCCGCCAGCGAACGGACGTGCGCCTTCACGTCTTCGACGAGCTCCTCCGGCCCGAGGACCTCGGCGTGCATCCCGAACGAGAGGACGAAGCGCCGCGCCTCGAGGAGCGACCCGGCCGGCAGCTCCAGCTCCACGTCGCCGTCGCTCCGGCGGACGAGCTTCTGCTTCTCGTGCCAGCGGACCTCCGTGATCCATTCGGCGATCTCGCGGCCGAAGCGGACCCGGAAGCGGAAGCGCGGCTTGCCGACGTAGAGCCCAATAGTGTCGCCGAAGTGCTCCTCCGGCCGGAAGCCCCTCGGCGGCGAGAAGCGCCGCGTGCCGACGCGGACCGCCTTCATCCGGGAGAGGTAGAAGGTCTTCACCGCCTCTCCTTCGGGGTCCCGCGCGAGGAGGAACCAGTCGGTCCCGAAAAGGACGAGGTGGAGCGGCTCGAGCTCGCGCCAGCCTCCGCCGCCGGCCGGCTTCCGGTAGTCGGCTTCGATCGCCACCTTCTCCCGGAGGCCGGTCGCGACCGCGTCCCAGACGTTCGGGTCGACCGGCCGCTGGGCCTGCGGGCGGATGTAGAGCTTCTCGACGAACGAGGAGGGCGAGATCCGGACCTCGGCGGGCATCAGCTCCGAGAGCCGCTCGTAGATCGCCCGCATGTCCTTCGCGACGGGCGTCCCCTCGTACATCTGCAGCACCTTCATCGCCACGCCGACGGCGAAGAGGTCCGCCCCCTTCATCGCGAGCCAGGGGAGGTGCCAGGACGGGTCCGAGTAGACGTACGTCCCCCTGTGCGCGTCCCACTCGATCGGAGCTCCGTATTCGTCGCGCACGCCGTCGACGAGACGCTGGACCGTCTTCGTCGACGTCTCCCACCTCGCGGCGAGCGTCGTCGCGGTGACCTTCTTCCCCGAGCGCAGCTGGTCGTCCAGGTCGAGGGTCCGTCGAAAGTACGGGCGGTCCTTGAAGGCCATCGGCTCCTCCCGGGAGGAGTATGCGCGACCCGCCGATCCATGGACACCGTTTGTCTGACCCTCGGGCCGACACTGCGAGGCGAAAGGAGACCGGCCATGACCACGCTCTTCCTCGTCGGCCTCGTGCTCCTCCTCCTCGGGAGCTTCTCCGAGAGCGGCTCGAAGGCGGCCCGCCGCCTGCGCCGCCTCGACCCCGGCGGCCGGGACGACTTCGGCGGCCGGCTGCGCTGACCGATCCGCGAACGGGCACCCGCCGGGAGGGGTGCCGTCTGGAGGCGACCATGAAGCGCGCGCGAACGGCGATCGAACCCTTCACGTCCGGCGAGGAGTGCCTCGAAGCCTGGTTTCTGGCGCTCGGCCCGATGACCGGCACGGGAGGAGACCACCCGACCGGGATCGTCCCGATCGACGTGCGCCTTCCCCACCTTCGCGCCCTCGCCGCGCGCAGCGCCGCCACCCGGGATGCGGGGGTCCCGACGCCCGTCCTCGACGCGATCGAGGGCCTCCGCCTCGACCTCCTCGACCGGCTCCTCCTCCTCGCGCTCCTCCGCGACGATCTCGACGCCCGCACGAACGGGGGCCTCCGCATCGCGACGCTCTGCGACGCCGCCGGCGCGGCCACCTGGTCCCACCAGGCGCTCGTCTGCTCGAGGCTCGACGAAACGGGCGCGCTCCGGCGCCACGGCCTCGTCGAGTCCGACGGCGACCCCGCGCCCGGCGAGCGCCTCTACCGCCTCGCTCCCCGCTGGAAGGAGCCGCTCCTCGCCGGGAAGACCGAGGCCCCGCCGGAGGGCTTCGAGATCCCCCCGACGCCCTGCGGGCGCCTGCAAACCGCCTTCAGCGCCGCGGCCATGCTCCTCGCCCGGGTCTCTCCGGACCCCGTCGAGCGCTGCACGGTCTGGTCCTATCCCGTGCCCGACGGGCCCGGCTGGGACTCCGCGGCCCGCGTCCGTCGGGCGCTCCTCTGCTCGGCCCACGCTTACGTCTCGGCCGACGGACCCGCGTCGGCTGATCCCCTCGCCCTCCTCCTCCGCGAGGCCGGAGCCACGACCGTCCCCGAGGCGGCGCTCCTCGTTCTCCTCCTCTGCCGGGGCGAGGACGACGGACCCCTCGCGTGGGGGCTTCTCGAGCCGGCCCTCGGGTCGCCCGCCGCTTCCCTCCCCGGCCCCTCCTCCCCTCTCGTCGCTGCGGGCCTCGTGGAGGTCCGGCCGTCGACCGGTTCGCCGCAGCTCTCGACCTGCCGGGCCACGGCCGACGCCCGACTGCGGGCCGTCCCTTCCGGGATGCCGGCGCCGCGCGCGGCCCGGGCCATCGGGTCGGAAGTGCCCGCGAGCCCCGCCCTCGTCGAACGGATCGAGCCGCGGCTGAACCTCGACGGCCTCGTCCTGCCCCTCGCGACGCGTCGGCGTCTCACGGAGGCGCTCGCCGTCCCCGCCGCGCTCGCGTCTCTCTCCGAGACCGGCTGGGGCGTGGAGGAGACGCTCCTCGGGGCGCCGAACGTCGCCCTCCTCCTTTACGGGCCGCCCGGCACGGGGAAGA
>JAKLER010000222.1 GCA_022711615.1 Acidobacteriota bacterium | reverse complement strand
GCGAGGGGCGACAAGGCGATCATCGCCGCTCCGAGGAGCGGGGCCTTCCCGCCCGCGAGGCGCCGGCCGGCGGCGAAGGTCAGGAGGACGGAGGCTCCGTGCGCCAGCGCGGACCAGTGGCGGAAGGCCAGCTCCGTGGGGCCGAGGAGACTCGTCGAGAGCGCCATGAGCCAGGGGAGGAGGGGCGGTTTGTGCGGGCGGAGCTCGCCGGCGAACGTCGGGACGAGAAAGTCGCCCGAGGAAAGCATCTCGACCGCCGAGCGCGCGAAACGGGACTCGTCCCGGTCCCAGAGCGTCGTTCGCGGCGCGAGCAGGAGGAGCGCCGCCACGACCGTGGCCGCGAGCGCGAGCGCCGCGCAGGATGCGGAACGCTCCTGTAAAGGGTGACGGAGGCTCATGGAGCGGCGGCCGAGTCTAGCGAAGGCGCGCCGGAGCACGTGCCTCGATCCGCCCGACCCGACGCCCTGACCTTCTCCGGACCTGCTACAATTGCGGCACTCAAGACTGTTCCCGGAATTCGGAGGGCCCGCATGAGCCGAACCACTTCGCGCTTCGCCGCCACCTCTGCGCTCGCGTTCCTTCTTTCCGCGAGCGCATTGCGGGCTCAGCCCACACCGACGCCCACACCGGGACCGTCCGGCGGGCCTGGTCCGTGGAGCGCCAGCAGTCAGATCTGGTTCGACATGAACGGGGACGGAGTGCCGCAGGCCGGCGAGCGGATGGGCTACCCCCAGCGGCAGACGACGGACTGCACTCAGGTCGTCGGGCTCCCGTCCGGGATCCCCGGAACCGGAACGGAGACTCCGTGCATGAGCGTCTACCAGGACGGCGGCATCGCCGGCTCGCGCACGAGGCCGGACGGCACCTTTCAGTCGCTCGTCTCGAACGAGGCAGGGACCGTCTTCACGTTCACCCAGACCCCGTACCTCCCGCCCACGGCGGCCGGCGGGGTGCGCGCCCTCGCCTCCTCGGCGACCGGGACGGGCCGGCTCCTCGACCAGAACTCCGACGGAATCTACGAAACGATGCAGGTCGAGGGGACCGGAGTCCCGCAGACCCGTATGAGCCTGCTTCCTCGGGACACGACGGGAGACGGTCGGCCCGACTACATCACCGTGCCGTGGACGACGGGCGGCGCCGGGCTTCTCGGCGTCGCCACCGCGACGACGCCGCAGATCTACTTCCCGCTGACGGACACGAACGCCGACGGGTGGCCCGACACCATCACGGTCCAGGAAGCGGGCGGGATCTCGACGTCGACCGGCCCGCCACTCTCGGGAGCCGCGCTGGCGAGAGCCGCCGCGGTCCCGTCGGCTTCGACGTTCGGCCTCTTCTTCTTCGCCGCAGCTGTTGTCGCACTCGGCGTGAAGCTCCTGCGCGGGACGGCCACCGCCCTCTGAGAGCCCTTCCCGTCGTGCGGTTCGTCCTCGTCGACCAGTTCCTCTCGGTCGAGCCGGGGCGAGGTGTGACGGCGCGGAAGACGTTCCGCCCCGAGGATCCCGTCTTCGCGGATCACTTCCCCGGGTTCCCGATCGTCCCGGGCGTCCTCCTGACGGAGTCGATGGGGCAGGCGGCCGGGTGGGCGATCGCCACGAAGGTCGGGCCGGACCGGTTCCCCCTCCTGATGATGGTCGAGCGGGCCAAGTTCCGGCGCCTCGTCCGTCCTGGCGACGAGATCCGGCTCGAGGCCGACCTGGAAGAGACCCGCGAAGACGTCTGGACGGCACGGACCCGCGCCTCGGTCGGCGACGAGAAGGTCGCCGACGCGAGGCTCGTCTTTCATCTCGTTGCGAGGCCCTCGGATTCCGCCGGATTCGACGGCTGGAGGGCGGGAATCCTGCGCGAGACGGGTCTCGGCCGCCTCGTCGAGACCGTCTTATCCTCCACCGCGGAATGAAGCGCAGGCTGGGCCTCTTCCTTCTCCTTTCGGGGACGTTCGTGGCCGCGCGCGTCCTCGTGGCGCGGGCGGTCGACCGCCCCGTCCCGGAGGCGAGGCTTCTCGCGCTCCACGCGGTCGCCGTCCCGCTCGCCCAGCTCGCCCTCCTCGAGGCCGCCGGACGGCTCCGTGCGCGAGGGAGAGGGATCGCGTGAGGATCCTCCTCAGCGCCGGAGAGGTGTCGGGAGACGTCGCCGGCTCGCGACTGGTGCGCGCGCTGAGAGCGCGTCGTTCGGACCTCGCGTTCTTCGGTCTCGGCGGCCCGCGGATGGCAGGAGCCGGCGTCGAGCTCCTCCGGAGCACGAACGCCCTCGGGACCGTGGGGATCAGCGAGTCGTTCCGGGTCGTTCCGGGCCTGGTGCGCGCGTTCGCCTCGCTGCGCCGGCGGGTCGCCGGTTCGCCGCCCGACGCCGCCGTCCTCATCGCCAACGACGTCTTTCACGTGGTGCTCGGCCGATGGCTTCGGGCCCGCGGGGTCCCGACCCTCTCCTACTTCCCGCCGCAGGTCTGGATCTGGCGCTCGCTCGCCCGCGTCTTCGCACCGAGCTTCGACGAGATCCTGACGTCGTTCCCCGACGAGGAGCGCGTCTGGCGAGCCGCCGGGGCGTCCACGACCTTCGTCGGGCACTACCTCGGCGACGTCCTGCGGCCCGCCACCGAAGAGGAGCGGCGGCACGCCCGTGGGGCGCTCGGACTCCCCGCCGGACCGCTCGTGGCGGTCCTTCCGGGCAGCCGGGAGCTCGAGGTGCGCCGACTGACCCCCGTCCTCCTCGACGCCGCGCGGCTCCTTCACGAGCGGGACGGGAGAATCCGCTTCATCCTCCCCGTCGCCGATTCCGCCTTCGCGCCCCGGATCGAGGCCGAAGTGGCCCGCCGAGGGCTCGAGGGAGTCCTCGGAACGACGTCCAGCGGCCACGACGCGCTCCGCGCGGCCGACCTCGCGATCCTCGCCTCGGGGACCGCCTCCCTCGAAGCCGCCCTCATCGGGACGCCGATGGTCATCGCCTACCGACTCGCGGCCCTGACGATGGGCGTCGTCCGCAGCGCGATCTCGCTCGGCCTCATCGACTCCGACACCGTCGGCCTCCCGAACCTCGTCCTCGGGCGGCGCGCGATTCCCGAGCACATCCAGGACCGGGCCAGCGGCTTCGCGCTGGCGGCCGCTGCGGAGCGGCTCCTCGGGGACGAGTCCCTTCTCGAGAAGCAGCGGCAGGCGCTCGGGGAGGTGTCGCGCCTCCTCTTCGCGGGGGGCAGCGACGCGCGTGCGGCCGAGGCCGTCCTGGCCGCCGCGGAGCGGCGCCCCGAGCGGGGCGCCGCCTTCGGCGGCGCCATCGTCCGGGAGGAAGGGAGCGGCACGTGAGGAAGACGACGCTCGGCGACATCGCCGAGTTCCTGGGAGGCGAGATCGACGGCGACCGGGAGACACCGATCGACCGGCTCGAGCCTCCGGAGGAAGCGGGCGAAGGCGCGCTCGCCGTCCTCGCGGATCGGAAGGCGCTCGCCGGGATGGCCGCGTGCCGGGCATCGGCCCTCGTCGTCCCGCCGGGGACTTCCGCGTCGGGGCGTTCGGTCATTCGGGTCCCTCATCCCCGCCGGGCGTTCGTCGCGCTCCTCGCCTACTTCGCGCCTGACGACGCGCGCGGGCCGGGCCTCGACCCGCGCGCGTCCGTCGACCCGGGCGCGGAGATGGGAGAAGGGGCCTGGGTCGGCCCCGGGGCCGTCGTCGAGGCCGGGGCCCGCCTCGGCGCGCGCGTCCGCGTTCACCCCCTCGCCGTCGTCGGGGAGGGCGCGAAGGTGGGCGACGACTCGGTTCTCTTTCCCGGCGTCGTCCTCTACCCCGGCGTGACGGTCGGACGCCGCGTGCGGATCCACGCGGGAAGCGTCATCGGGAGCGACGGCTTCGGCTACGAGCGCGACGCCGGCGGAGTGCAGCACAAGGTCCCTCAGATCGGGACCGTCGAGATCGCCGACGACGTGGAGATCGGGTCGAACTCCTGCGTCGACCGGGCGACCGTGGGCGCCACGAGGATCGGGGCGGGGACGAAGATCGACAACCTCGTCCAGATTGGCCACAACACCCAGGTCGGCGAGCACTGCTGCGTCATCGGACAGGCGGGCCTCTCCGGAAGCGTGAAGGTCGGGCGCCTCAGCATCCTCGCGGGACAGTCCGGCATCGCGGACCACGTCACCCTCGCCGAGGGGACGGTCGTCGGCGCGCAGGCGGGAGTCCACCGAGACATCGGCCCCGGGATCTGGCACGGCGCCCCCGCGCTTCCCGCGGCGGAGGCCCGGCGTGTCTTCCCCATCGTCGCCCGGCTCCCGGAGCTCCTGCGCCGGATCAAGGAGCTGGAGGAAAAAGTCGCGGCCCTCGAGGGGCGGGACGGACCGGGGACGTGAAGGAGCGGCGCGCCGTCGTCACCGGCCTCGGCCTCGTCACACCCCTCGGCACCGGCCTCGGGGCGACGCGGCGGGCGCTCGCCGAGGGCCGGTGCGCCGTCGCGCCCGCCACGCTGTTCGACGCGAGGCCGTTCGCGTCGCCTCTCGCCGGCGAGGTGCACGACCTCGACCCCCGCCCGTACTTCCGCGTCCCCAAGGCGCTGAAGCTCTGCGACCGCAGGACCCGATTCGCCGTCTGTGCGGCCGCGATGGCGCTCGAAGACGCCGGCTTCCCCGCGGGGCCGAGCGAGGGCCTCGGCGTCTCGATCGGAACGAGCGGCTCCGACCTCGGCGCCGAGGAGCTCTCCGCCGCGCTCGCGCGCGCGGAGGACCCGGCCCTTCCGGCCCGGGACACCGACGCGTTCGGCGAGGCGGCCCTCGCGGGCCTCAACCCTCTCTGGCTCCTCGTCCACCTCCCCAACATGACCAGCGCCCACGTGGCGATCCAGCAGGAGGCGCGCGGACCGAACACTACCGTGATGACGGGGTGGGCCGCGGGCCTCGCGGCGATCGTCGAAGGGGCCGCGTGGATCGCCGAAGGGCGCGCCGACGCCGTTCTCGCCGGCGGGGCCGACTCCGCGGTCCACCCGTTCGCGTTCGCCGCGCTCGAGCAGGAGGGTCTCCTCTCGGGCCCCTCCCCGCTCGTTCCCGCCGAGGGGGCGGCCGTCGTTCTGCTCGAGGAACAGGAGGCCGCGCTCGCGCGCGGGGCCCGCATCCTCGGCGAGGTGGGCGCCCACGCCCTCTCCGCCGGGACCCGGCTCGCCGCGCTCGCGGCCGGCGCGACGTCCGCCCCTTCCCTCCCGCTCGAGCGCCTCGCCGGGAACCTCCTCGCGGCGCACGCCCCCGCCGCCCTCGTCCTCGCCCTCGCCGAAGGCCTCGCCGGCCCGGTCGCGGCCGTCGCCACGGGACCTGCCGGAGAAGCCTCGGCCTTACAGGTCCTGCCGCCCGATCGGGCGGCCCGGAGTGCCGCATGAACCCGTCCCCTTCGGAGATCGAAGCCCGCGTCCTCTCGATCGTCGCCGACGCCCTCGACCAGCCCGCCGAGCGGGTGACTCTCGACGCTTCCCTCGTCGACGACCTGGGCGCCGAGTCGATCGACTTCCTCGACATCGTCTTCCGCCTCGAGAGCGACTTCGGCCTGAAGATCCCCGAGGAGGAGATCTGGCAGGGGTCCTTCGACGGGGTCGGCGACGACCCCGTCGCCATCGCCGAGCGGCTCGCGCAGCTGAAGGCCCGAAGGCCCGGGTTCCGCTGGGATCGCGTTCCGGACCGCCCCACGCGCTCGGACCTCCCCCGCCTCATCACCGTCGGGACCGTCGTGGAGTACCTCGAGAGGCGCCTGTCGGGAGGAGCCGCGTCGCCGGAATGAGCGCGCGCCGACGCGTCGTCGTGACCGGGGTCGGACTCGTCGCGCCGGGCGCGGAAGGCGCACCCGGCCTCTGGGAGAACCTCCTCGCCGGACGGTCCGCTATCGGACCGATTCGGCGCTTCGACGCGTCCGCCTACCCGACGCGCATCGCCGCCGAGGCGCACGCCTCGGCGGGGGACCCGGCAGGCGTGCTCGGCAGGGAGCTCGGCGGTCGCGGCAGGATCTGGGACTTCGCGGTCGAAGCGGCCTCGCAGGCGCTCACTGCCGCCGGGCTCGCACCGCGAGGCCCCTGGGCCGCCTCCGCGGGCCTCTCCCTCGCGACGGGAATGGGGACCTACGGTCACGCCGAGGTCTTCGGGGCCGCGGCCGCGGGAGCGGTCCGCGGAAGCTTCGACGGGAAGGCATTCGCGGAGCAGCTGCGCCACGGCCTCCTCCCTCACGCCGCCGACCGGCAGAGCCCGGGCGCGCTCGCCGCGCGCCTCGCCCGCGCCGCGGGGATCGGCGGCCCGCTCCTCGCGTCGATGACCGCCTGCGCGGGCGGGACCCAGGCGGTCGGCGACGCCTTCCGCTGGATTCGCCGCGGGGAGGCGGACGTGGTCCTCGCAGGCGCGTCCGACTCCGAGATCTACCCGATGGGGCTCGCGTCGTTCTGTCTGCTCGGCGCCCTCTCCCGGCGCAACGACGCGCCCGAACGCGCCAGCCGCCCGTTCGACGGCGCGCGCGACGGGTTCGTCCTCGGAGAGGGCGCGGGGTTCCTCGTCCTCGAGGAGCGTGGGCACGCCCTCGCGCGAGGTGCGGACGTCCTCGCCGAGCTCGCGGGATTCGGCTCCGCGTGCGATTCCTACCGCGTGACGGACCCCCACCCGGAGGGCCTCGGCGCCGTCCTCGCGATGCGCCGCGCCCTCGAAGACGCCGGGCTCTCGCCCGACGACGTCGGCTACGTCAACGCGCACGGGACCTCGACACCGGGAGGCGACCGGACGGAGGTCCGGGCGCTGAGGGCGGTCTTCGGTTCGCGGCTCGGCGGCGTCGCCGTCAGCTCGACGAAGTCGATGATAGGCCACCTCACGGTGGCCGCGGGCGCCGTGGAGGCCATCGTGACCGCGCTCTCGCTCCGCGACGGCCGGGTCCACCCCACGCTCAACCAGGAGGTTCCCGACCCCGAGTGCGGGATCGACACCGTTCCGGAGGGAGCCCGGCGCCTCGACCTCCGGGCGGCGCTCTCGAGCTCCTTTGCGTTCGGCGGGCAGACGGCCTGCCTCGCGTTCGTGCGGGCGTGAAGATCCGGCTCTCACCTCCGCGCCCGCTCGCCCGCGCGCTCGGCCGGCTCTACGGGCTCCTCCACCGGACCCTTCGCG
>JAKLER010000221.1 GCA_022711615.1 Acidobacteriota bacterium | reverse complement strand
CCCTCGAGTCGTACGCGGCCCGCCTCATCGCGGCGGGCCGGAAGGTCGCCATCGCCGAGCAGGTCGAGGCCCCCCAGAAGGGGCGGACGCTCGTCGCCCGGAAGATCGTCCGCGTCATCACGCCCGGCACGCTCCTCGATCCCGAGCGCCTCGACGCGCGCCAGGCGAACGACCTCGCCGCGATCGCGCTGGGCGGCGACGAGGCCGCCTTCGCCTTCCTCGACCTCTCGACGGGCGAGTTCGCCGCCGTCCGCCTCGACGGGACCCCGCCGGCCGAGCTCCTCGCGCGGCGGCCCGCAAAGGAGCTGGTGGCTTTTCCCTCGGAGCGGGACGCCGTGGCGCGGATGCTCGAGGCGTTCGGGCCGGAGGCTCCGGTCCTCTCGGTCCTTCCGTCCGAGTCCCCGCGCGGGCGGAGCGCCGCGGAGCTCCTGGAAGGGCACTTCCGGACCTCGACCCTCTCGGCGTTCGGTCTCCCCGCCTCCGGACCGCTCGTCGAGGCGGCCGCCGCGGCCCTCTCCTACGCGCGCTCCACGCAGCGGTCCGACTGCGCCCATGTGTCCGGTCTCCGGACCGAGTCGGCAACGGGAGGCCTCGTCGTCGACGCCGTCACGCAGGGCCACCTCGAGCTCTTCCGCTCTCTCCGGGACGGCGGCCGGAACGGCACGCTCCTCTCCGTCGTCGACCGGACCGGCACGTCGTTCGGCGCCCGCGCGCTTCGCCGGGTCCTCGAGCAGCCGCTCGGCTCGATCGAGGAGATCGAGGAGCGCCTCGACGCCGTCGACGAGCTCGTCGCAGGGCCGGCCCGCCTGGAGGCCGTGGCGGCCGCGCTCGCCCGGCTCCCGGACCTGCCGCGGCTCCTCTCGCGGATCGCCGTGGGGAGCGCGACGCCGCGCGATCTGGCCTCGCTCGGGACGGGGCTCGAGCAGGCGGCGGCCGTGGGTCCGCTTCTGGAAGGCGCGGAGTCGGCTCTGCTGCGGCCCGCGGGGCACGCGTTCCCGTCGGGCGTCCCGGACGCGCTCTCGGTCCGGCTCGCGGCGACGCTCGTCGAGACGCCGCCCGCCTCCGCGAAGGAGGGGGGAATCGTCCGCGACGGGGCGGACGCCGGCGTCGATGAGCTGCGAACGCTCCGGCGCGACGCGGCGACGCTCCTCGGCGCCCTCGAGGCCGAGGAACGGGCGCGGCGAGGCATCCCGACGCTCCGCGTCAAGTTCAACCAGGTCTTCGGGCACGTCTTCGAGGTCCCCGGCTCGGCGCGGTCGAAGATCCCCGAGGAGGCGCTGAAGAGGCAGACGCTCGCCTCCGTCGAGCGCTACGCGACGGCCGAGCTCGTCGCCCTCGACGAGAAGCTGCGGTCGGCGGACGAGAAGCTGGCGGAGAGGGAAGGGGAGATCTTCCGGGAGCTCTGCGCCGCCGCGACGGCGGAGTCGGCGGCGGTCACGTCCCTCTCCGGACGGCTCGCCCTGCTCGACGTCCTCGTCTCGTTCGCGAGGGTCGCGCGCGCGGAACGCTGGTGCCGCCCGCGCCTCGTCGCCGAGCCGGTCCTGTCGATCGTGGACGGCCGCCACCCGGTCGTCGAGGCTCTCCGCAGGCGGGAGCCGTTCGTCCCGAACGACACCGACCTCGGCGGCGACGCGCGCGTCGTCATCCTGACCGGGCCGAACATGGGAGGCAAGTCGACCTACCTTCGCCAGAACGCCCTGGCCGTGCTCCTGGCGCACGCCGGCGCGTTCGTGCCGGCGGCCGCGGCGACGGTCGGTCTCTGCGACCGGATCTTCACGCGCGTCGGCGCGTCGGACTCGCTGGCGCGCGGGGAGTCGACGTTCCTGACCGAGATGGCCGAGACGGCGCACATCCTCCGCCACGCGACGCGCCGGAGCCTCGTCGTCCTCGACGAGATCGGCCGCGGCACGGCGACGTTCGACGGCCTCTCGCTCGCCTGGGCGATCGCCGAGCACCTGCACGACGCCCCCGGAGCCCCGGCCCGGGTGCTCTTCGCGACGCACTACCACGAGCTGACCGAGCTCGCTCTCGTCCGCGAGGGCGTGAAGAACCGGACGATGTCGGTGAAGGAGTGGAAGGGCGAGGTCGTCTTCCTCCGGAAGGTCGTCGACGGCACGGCCGACCGGTCCTACGGCGTCCAGGTCGCGAAGCTCGCGGGGATCCCGGCGGCCGTCACCGAGCGGGCGAAGGAGATCCTCCGGAACCTCGAGAGGCAGCAGCTCGACGTCGGCGGCCGGCCCCGTCTCGCCGAGCACGAGAGCGCGCCGGCCCCGTCCGAGGCCCAGCTCGACCTCTTCCGCGGGCAGGAGGAGGTCGTCGTCGACGCGCTCCGGCGGGTCGACGTCGAGTCGCTCACGCCGCTCGCCGCGCTCAACCTCCTCGCCTCGCTCCGCGCGCGGCTGGAAGGGCTCGAGTGAACGGCGCCCGGCTCGTCGTCGGCGTCGCCGGGACGGCGTTGTCCGTCGCGGAGAGGGCGTTCCTTTCGGAGAGCCGCCCGGCCGGGGTCCTCCTCTTCCCGGAGAACCTCGCCTCGGCGGAGCAGGCCGTCGATCTCGTCGCGGAGGTCCGGGCGGCCTGCAGCCCGTCGCCGCTCCTCTTCGTCGATCAGGAGGGGGGGCCGGTCGACCGGCTCGGGCCGCTCCTCGGTTTCTCCTTTCCGTCGCCGGCCGCCCTCTCCGCGATGGGCGTCCATCGGGTCCACGAGGGGGCCTACCTGATGGGGCGCGCGGCGCGCCTCCTCGGCTTCGACGTCGACCTCGCGCCGGTGCTCGACCTCGAGCAGCCCGGGACGGGAGCCGTCGTCCTCGCGGGGCGGACGTTCGGCTTCCACGCGGAGGACGTCGTCGTCGCCGGAAGCGTCTTCCTGCACGGGCTCGCGCGGGCCGGCGTGGCCTCGTGCGTGAAGCACTTCCCGGGGCTGGGGCGGGGGCCGGTCGACTCGCACGGCGCGCTCCCCGTCGTCGACGCGCACGACGTCGACCTGATGGTGACGGACGTCGCCCCGTTCACGAAGCTCGCCCGCTCGTCCGACGGCGTCCTCGTGGGCCACGCGGCCTACCCCGGCTTCACCGGGGACGAGACGCCTGCTTCGCTCTCGCCGAGGATCCACGCGATCCTGCGCGAGAGGATCGGGTGGGACGGCGTCGTCCTCTCGGACGACCTCGGCATGGGGGCGCTCGCGGCCATCCCGTTCGCGGAGCGGGTCGTCCGCGCCGCTCGCGCCGGCTGCGACCTCCTCATCGTCTCCCAGGGGCTCGACGCCGCCGTCGCGGCGGCCGGGGCGCTCGCGGCGGAGTCGATCGACCGGGAACCGGCCGCGCTCGAGAGGATCGCGGCGCTCCGGCGCCGCTGCGACGGCCCTCCCCGGACGCCATTCGGCCCGGAGGCGTGGGACGCGCTCCGGGCCGAAGGGGAGTCGTGGCTCTCGGACCTGACGAAGCCGCGGGTGCGCCCGGACGACTCCGCCTTCGGGCTCTGAGGGTCAGAACGGAACGCTGTCGTCCGGGTCGCCGTCCATCGGCGGCTCCGGAGCCGCGGGGGCGGCGCCGCCCCGGGCGCCGTCGGGCCGCCCGCCGAGCATCCGCATGTCGCGCGCCTTGATCTCGGTCATGTAGCGCTTCTGGCCCGATTCCTTGTCGTCCCAGCTCCGCGTCTGGATCGAGCCCTCGATGAAGACGAGCTGACCCTTCGAGAGGTAGCGCTCGCAGATGCCGGCGAGCTTGTCGTAGACGATGACGTTGTGCCACTCGGTCTTCTCCTGCCGCTGGCCCGACGTCTTGTCCGTCCACGTCTCCGACGTGGCGACGCGCAGCTTCGCCATCTGCATCCCCGAGGGGAGCGCCTTCATCTCGGGGTCGGCCCCGAGGTGGCCGACGAGGATGACCTTGTTCACGGAACCCGCCATGGGCGTTCCTCCTGCAATCGAGATCGAATGGCGCGCGAGGATATCAGAGGGGCTGCGCGATCCCCCTGCGAGAATCAGCGCGATGATCCTCCTCCTTCAGCGCGTTTCCCGAGCCGCCGTCCGCGTCGGCGGGGTATCGGTCGGCGAGATCGGGCCTGGCCTCCTCGTCTTCGGGTGCGTCGAGCCGGGCGACGGGCCCGACGCGATGGACGAGGCCGCGCGGAAGACCGTCGAGCTGCGAGTCTTCGAGGACGGCCAGGGGAAGATGAACCTCGACGTGACGCAGTCCGGCGGCGCCGTCCTCGCCGTCTCCCAGTTCACGCTCGGAGCGGACCTCTCACGCGGGCGGCGGCCCGGCTTCGAGGGAGCGGCCCGGCCGGAGGAGGCGCGCCCCCTCTTCGACCGCTACCTCGCGGCCCTTCGCGCCTCCGGCGTGCCGGTCGCGACCGGGAGCTTCGGCGCCGCGATGGAGGTCGAGCTCGTGAACGACGGTCCCGCCACGTTCCACTGGCGCACGAAACGTCGGCCGGAAAGCTGACTCCCGGATCGGGATCGGGACGAAGCTGAGGACGAGGAGGAGGGCGACGCCCACCGCGATCGCCTTCCGGCGAGGGTCGAGCGGGGCGTCCTCGTCGAGGACGGGCGGGTGCCGGAGCCCGGTCAGGACGAGGACGATGACCGCCCAGAGCCACCACCCCGGATAGAGGAATCCGAGGCCCGCGAGAACGAGGAGGACGGGCCAGCGCAGCAGCCGGTGCCGTCTCCCGAAGACCGCGTAGAGCGTGTGTCCTCCGTCCAGCTGACCCGCGGGGATCAGGTTGATGGCGGTAACCACGAAGCCCCACCAGGCGGCGAGGAACGCCGGGTGTTCCACGACGTGGACGCTCGAGTAGGTGTGCCCGGTCAGGAGAAGCTGGAGCAGCTTCACGGCGAGCGGGTAGCCGAAGTAGATCGTCCCGTCGGCGGGAGGGTCGAAGTTGAGGCGGGTGTGCCAGATCCCCCAGGCGGCGATCGGGAGCGCGACCAGGAAACCGGCGATCGGACCCGCGACCGCCATGTCGAACAGGACCTTCTTCTCGCGGATCGGCTCCCGGACCCGGATGAAGGCGCCGAACGTCCCCGGCAGGGGGACGAGCGGGAGGAAGGGGAGGAAGTACGGGGGGGAAGCGTTCACACCGTACCGGCGGCAGGCGAGGTAGTGCCCCAGCTCGTGGGCCAGGAGGATGAGAAGAAGGGGCACGGAGTAGCCGAGGCCGGCCAGGACGAGCTCCGGCGTGATGCCGAGGACTCCCGAACGGGGATCGACGACGGCGAGCCGCGGGTCGTACCCGGCGGCGAGCTGCACGCCGACGAACGACGTCGTTCCGAACGTCAGGACGAAGAGGAGGACGTGGAGCCACCAGCGCTCCCGGCGGATGGGCGGAGCGGCTCCCGCGTGGTCGGGAACGCCGAAGGCCGGGTCGAACGACGGGACGACGGGGGCCGGTTCCTCGGTCGCGGAGTGCGGGAGCTGCGGCGGGACGAGGCCGCTCAGGCCGGCTCCGGCGTGGAGGCTTCCGCCGGCTCGGCCCCCGGCGCCTCCGGCTCCACGACCATCAGGTCGCGGAGCTCCTTGCCGGGCTTGAACCGGATCGTGAAGCCGGGCGGGATCTCGACCTGCTCGTCGGGCCGCTTGGGATTGCGCCCGATCCCCCGCTTCCGTCGCTTCACGAGGAAGACCCCGAACCCGCGAAGCTCGATGCGTCCCCCTCCCGCGAGCGAACGACGCATCGCCTCGATGATCGTCTCGACGGCCAGGGACGCCTGGACCCTGGGGACGCCGGTCTCCTCGGTCACGCGGTTGACGAGGTCGTTCTTGATCATTCCCGCGAAGTGTAAGCCAAGTCCCTGCTAGAGGCTACGGAGCTTGTTCCGCAGGAGGAGGATCTCCAGCGCGATCGCCGTCAGCGCCCCGAGCCGCTTGAGCTCCATCGCCTTCGGAGGGGTCTCGCCGGGGCGGACCTCGCCCAGGAGGAAGAGGACGCTCTTGCCCTTGAGCGTCACGGGAACGGCGGCCACGTGGGCCGGGAAGTCCGCGCCGAGGGCCTCCAGGATCTTCCGGTTGCCGGCGAGATCGGGACAGGGGCCGACGTAGAAGCCGTCCGTGTTCCGGAGAGAGGCGAAAAGCGAGGGCTCGGCGAAGCCGATGGAGAACGAGCGGAGCCCGTCGGGCGGTTCGGGTACGGCCGCCCAGCCGATCACCCTTTCGGCCTGCGCGATGAAGAGCGCGGCCCGGCGGAGGAGTCGACCCGCCTCGCGCAGGACGGCGGCGGCGATCTCGTCCCGGGACTCGGCCCGGGAGAGGCACTCCACGAGCGTGGCCGGCGCCGCTTCCTCGACGAGAGGGGCCACTTCTTCCCCTCCGACGGCGTCGGTCGGCTCGGGAGAGAGAACGATCGGGCCGCTGATCCGAAGCCGCTCCTCCTCGTGCGCCTCCATCTCGATCTCGGCCGGGGCGGCGGGCTTTGCCGCCGGGGCCGCGACGGGCTCGGGCGCCGCCGGGCTCGGCACGCTCGGCGGCGGGATCGATGCGGGAAGAGGGGTCGGCTGGACCGCCGCCGGAGGAACCGGGCCGGGCGCGGGCGGCGTCTCCGCCGCGACGGGGCGCGCTCCGGTCGACGACGAACGCACGAGCGGGCGCGGCGTTCGTGGCGGCGGCACCGGAAGCATTCCGCCGCCCGCCTCGAGACGGGCGGCGAGGTCGGGGTACCGGGCGTCGATCGCGATCCCGTAGTGCTTCTGGAGCGCGAGCTGGATCCGGATGTCGAGGGCCACGAACGGCGTGATCGCGAGCCCGGTCAGGAAGGAGACCTCGTCGATCGCGGGGAGGTCCTTCGGGTCGCGCATGGCGAGGGAGAGATTCCTCCCGAGCCTCTTGAACGGGACGACGAAGAGGTTCGCGGCGAGCTTGGCGGGGACGAGCCGAATGACGTCGGGGCGGATCTCGGCCAGGTCGGCGGCCGTGCAGGTCGCCACTCCGTACTGCACCGCGAGCGCCCGCAGAAGCAGGTCTTCGCGGACGCCCCCCAGCTCCAGGAGGTTCGTGCAGAGGCGCCCCTTCTGCTTCACCTGCTGGGCCAGGGCGCGGTCCCGCAGCTCCTGGGAGATGGCCTTTCCCCCGACGAGAACGTCCCCGATCCGGCGCCGCATGCGGAGAATCT
>JAKLER010000220.1 GCA_022711615.1 Acidobacteriota bacterium | reverse complement strand
GCCGAGACGCGAACGGCGACCGCTCCCGCCGGGTTCGCGGCGTTGAGCGCGACCTCGCGCGTCGGACGCCCGCGGAAGGCGTCCTCGAGGAGTCCGGCGAGCTGGGCCCGCTCGACCGCCTCGAAGAGCTCGATGACGCGCCGCCCTTCGAGCGCCACCGCCTCGGCGCCGAAGATCCGGCGCGCCATCGCATTCGCGCTCCGGACGAGGCCGGAGGCGTCGGAAAGGACGATGCCGAGGGGGAGCGCCTCGGCGAAGCTCGGCGCGTTCGCCCCGGGAGCCTCGATCGGCCCGGTCGACTCCGCCGCGTGCGGGGCGGCATGAGGAGCGGCCGGCGTCTTCGGCGCCGCGGCGCGCCCTTCGGCGGGCGGAAGCGGGACCCTCAGCGCGGGGAACGCCTGCGAGAGGCGCGCGCGCAGGCTCTCGTCGATCTCCCCCTCTCCGCGCAGGGCGCGATCGAGGAGGGAGTCGAGGTCGTCGTCGAGGTTCGGGGAGCGTGCCACCGGACCCGTATTCTCACCCGAAGCGGGGTGCTAGAGTCGATCCGGATGCGCGACGTCCGACTTCCCGAGTTCCCGTGCGTCGTCCCCGTCGAGGTCCGGTTCCGCGACCTCGACGCCATGGGGCACGTGAACAACGCGGTCTATCTCACCTACTTCGAGCAGGCCCGCCTCGCATTCTGGCTGGCGATCCACCCGGGGGGCGCGCCGGGAGAGGCGGTCGCGCCCGAGCGGATCGGCTTCGTCGTGGCGCGCGCCGAATGCGACTACGCGTCGCCGGTCCGCCTCGGCGAGCGGCTCCTCGTCGGCTGTCGCGCCGGGGATTTCGGGACGACGTCGTTCGCGTTCGACTACCGCGTCGTCGCCGCCGGAAGCTCCGTGGACGCCGAGGTCCGCGTCGTCGCGTCGGGCCGGACGGTGCAGGTCGGCTGGGACTGGAAGGAGGGGCGGAAGTCCCCCCTCCCGGAGGAGCTGCGCCGGCGAATCGACACGTTCCAGGCGGGAATCTCCCGTCCCGGGGCTCGTTCAGGCCACGCCGTCACTGGATCCTGACGCGCCCCGCGAACCCTTCGTCGTATCCGTGGTAGTAGTCGAGCGCCTCCTCGGGCCACCGCCAGCACCAGTAGCCGTCGCCCGAGTCGAAATCGACGAGCCCGGGGCCCTTCACCTCGATCCCGAGCTCCTCCATCTCGCGGGCCCAGGAGAGGAGGATCGCGCGGGCCTCCGGCCCGGCCGGCGCCTCCCACGGCTCGCCGAGCGCCTCGATCCGCGCGATCGCGCGCCGCGTCCGCTCCCGGACGGCCGGCAGCACCTTGCGCGCCTCGTCGAACGTGAAGGTCCTCTTCACGCCCCGATCGTAACCCGCGGGGTCGGCACGTGATCCCGGCGCTCCTCGTCTACGGGGCGGCCGTCCTCCTCGTCGGCCTTTTCGCCGCTCGCAGGGCCGCCCGCTCGGCCGAGTCGTTCCTCCTCGGCGACCGCTCCTTCGGCTTCCTCCCGACGTGGGCCGGCCTCACCTCCACGGTGATCGGCGGCTCGACGACTCTCGTCCTGGCCTCCCTCGTCGCCGAGAAGGGCCTGCCGGGCGCGTGGCTCGACATCGCCGGGGCGCTCGGGCTCCTCGGCCTCGGGCTCTTCCTCGCCCGCCGCGTCCGAGAGACGGGGGAGGTGACGCTCGCGGCGGTCGTCGGCCGGTTCTACGGGCCGCGGGTCCGGAAGGTCGCAGCGGTCCTCGTCGTCCTCGCCGAGATCGTCTGGTTCGCGCTCCTCGCGCAGGCGACCGAGACCGTCGTCAGCGCGCTGACGGACTGGCCGCCGACGCCCGTCCTGGTCGGGACGGCGCTCCTCTTCGTCGCCTACACCGCGCTCGGCGGGCAGCGCGCCGTCCTCCGGACGGACCTGCTCCAGCTCGGCCTCATGGTCGTCGGGATCGTCGGCGTCGCGTTCCCGCTCGCGCTCCTCTCCCTCGCCCGAACCGGCTGGCCGGAGCCCCTCCTCTCCTTCCCGGTCGGGGCGCGGTTCGGCTGGAGCGACGTCGGCGCGCTCCTCGTCCTCGTCGGGCTCCCGCACGCCGTCGGCAGCGACGTCTGGGCGAAGCTCCTCTCCGCCCGCGACGCGACGACGGCCCGGCGTGCGGCGCTCGGCGCGGCCGCCGCGAAGCTCGCGTTCGGCGCGGCCGTCGTCGTGATCGCGTTCGCCGGGGTGGCCCTGGACGTGGGCGGCGCGCCGCAGGCGATCTTCCCGGGCACGGTTCGGGTCCTGGCGGGCCCCCTCCTCTCGCCGCTCCTCCTCGTGGCGCTCGTCGCGACGATGCAGGCTTCTGCCGACTCGGTCCTCCTGTCGGCCGCGGCCGCCACCTCCCACGACCTCCTCGGCGGGGCGCCCGCCCGCACCTCCCGCCTCCTCGTCGTGGCCTACGGGGCGCTCGGCCTCCTCGTGGCGCTCGGGATGCGTGACGTCCTCGCCACGTTCCGCCTCGGCTACGCGATCTTCGCCTCCAGCCTGATCCTCCCGACGCTCGTCGCGTTCGCCCCGCGGCTGAGGCTCCGGCCGCGGTTCGCGGGGGCGGCGATGCTCCTCGGCGGAGCGACGACGCTCGCCGCCACGCTCGTCGGCGCGCGACTCGACCCGGTCCTCCTCGGGACGGCCGTGAACGCGCTCGTCCTCCTCCCCGGTCTCTCGATTCGGGGCGCGGAGCGCGATCCGACCGTCAGCCGAGGGCGGTGAGCCTCAGCGCGGCCGCGACGACGGCCCGCCTCACCCGTTCCGGGGGATGGATGCCGGCGTTCCCGGCTTCGGACGTCTCGCCTGCCGCTGCCGACGGCGCCGGGGACGTCGCCTGGGCCGCGTCGACGAGGACGACGACGACACGGGCCTCGTCCGCGCCGTCGGCGCCTCCGAGGTGGGGACGAAGCGCCTCCGCCGCCCAGGCGACGCGTTCCTCTCCCGGTCCCGGGCCTCCTTCCGGCCCCGCGAGCGCGTCGAGCAGGGCGAGGCGCGCCAGGCCGGGACGCTCTTCCCCGAAGCGGAAGAGCGCCTCGACGACGCGCGCGACCGTTTCCGGAGCGTCTCCCGGGGGAATCGTCGGCAGGGCGCCCCGGCCGGCAGCCTCGAGGACGGCCCGATACAGCCCCTCCTTGCTCCCGAAGTGGTAGTGGAGCGTCGCGACGTTGACTCCGGCGCGGGAGGCGACGGCGCGTGTCGTCGCCCCGACGTAGCCGGCCGCCGCGAACGCCTCCGACGCCGCCGCGAGGATCTCCCGACGGGTCTCTTCGGGATTGCCGTCCCGGGGTCTGCCGACGCCTTTCTTTTCCATCGACCGGTTTCCGTCGGAACGGCTCCTCCGGATTTCCCCGCGGCCGCCCGATTCCGCGCCGCGGTCTAAGATCGTCCGCCGGCTCCCGGCAAGGAGACCCCGATGAGACGCGCATTCGCAGCCGCCCTCCTCCTCGTCCTCGGCGGAGCCGCCTTCGCGGACACCCCCGCCACGACGCAGTGGGTCCTCGCCACGGCGAAGGCGACCGGTGCCGGCGGCGAGCAATTCGTCAGCTCGCTCCGGATCTCGAACCCCTTCGCCGCGGCCGCGAACGTCGACCTGACCTACCTCGCCCAGAGTCCGATCGACGGGACCGGGAGCGCATCGGGCGACAACGCGGCCGCTCCGAAGGTCCGGGTCACGGTCGGCCCGGGCGAGACGCTCGCCCTCGAGGACGTCCTCGGGACGACGTTCGCCGGGAAGGCCGCGCCCTTCGGCATCTCGGCCGGCGGGATCCGGGTCGATTCGGACGTGCCGGTCGCCGTCCTCTCCCGGACCTACGTCGCGAACGCGAGGAGCGCCGCCGGCGTCCCCGGGACGTTCGGCTTCTCGATCCCCGCGCAGGTCGAGGCCCAGGCGCTCTCGGCCGGAGAGACGGGCTGGCTGACGTTCGTCGCCGCGTCGCCCACGAACGCGAGCGGCTTCCGGACGAACCTGATCCTCCTGAACACCGGCGCGGCGCCGGCCGTCCTGCACGTCGCGCTCCTGCGGGCCGACGGGAGCGTCGCGGGGGAACGCGACTACACGCTCGGCCGCACCTCGGCGGCGCAGCAGGGGAACCTCGGCGCCGCATTCGGCGTCGCCTCGTCCGAGACGAACCTCCGGGCCGCCGTGACGGTGAAGAGCGGCGGGCCGGTCGCTTTCGGCGCGTCTCTCATCGACAACGCGATCTCCTCCATCGCCTACCTGCCGCCGGTGAAGGTCGACGCCCCGGACGACGGGGCCTACGGCTGGGTCGTCACGCGCGGAGACCCGGCCCTCGCCTCCGCGGGGCGGCTCGACATCGCCGGCGGCGCCCCCAACTTCCTGAGCGGCCTCCTCGTCGTCGAATGCCCGGCCGGCTCGTACCTCTACACCGTCCTCGCCTACGGCGCCGGCGCGGGCGTCCCAGACCCGAACACGACGTTCGCCCCGCGGGCGGAAGGGGGCTTCTCCTTCACCGGCTCCGCGCCGAACGCCGGGAGCTGGTCGGGGACCGTCTCGCCCCGGTTCGACGGGACGCTCCTCGGCACGCTGACGTTCTCCCCGCCGGCCGGGTCCCGATGCGCCGGAACGACGAGGGCCTTCGACTTCGCCGGGTCGCGGGCGGCCTCCTTCGAGCTCACGCCGTGAGGGCCGGGCGGCTCGCGCCGGGCCTGGCGCTCGCGCTTTCGCTCGCAGCCTGCGGCGGGAACGCTCCGGAGGCCGTCTTCCTCAACTTCGACCCGCTGACGACGCCGCGCGAGCTGACGCGAGGATGGTCGTCGTTCGAGCGGACGGGCGCCGGCGACACATACGTCTGGGCCCAGGCGCGCGCAGCGACGGTCACGCTCCGCGCCGGGCGTCCCGACGACCGGATCGTACGCTTCCGCGCCTGGCCGTTCCGGTACGAAGGCGCGCCTCAGCAGCGGGTCACGGTCGTCCTGAACGACGTCACGCTCGGCACGTTCCCGCTCCCGGACGGCCCGACCGTCGTCGAGACCCCGTCCCCCGCGGCGGCCTGGAAGGCCGGGAAGAACGTCCTGACGTTCGATTTCGCGTACGCCGAGGCGCCGAAGGAGCGGATCGCGGGCGCGGACGACGGCCGGACGCTCGCCGCCGGCTTCGACTGGCTCGAGGCCGTCCCGGTCCCCGCCGACGGCGCCCCGTCGCGGCCGTCGCCGCAGCGGCCCTGAGACGGAAAGGGCCGGGAGGACTCGCGTCCGCCCGGCCCGTCGCGTCGACGCCGGAAGAAGGGCTTAGAGGATCACGCCCTTAAGGGGGATCTTGATCTCCTTCTTCGCGGGGTCGGTCGTGGAGACCGTGACGAACCCGTCGAAGACCCCCTTCTTGACCTTGTCGTCGACCGAGATGATGACCTGGGCCCGGCTCTTGTCGGCCATGACGACCTCGGTCTTCACGCCCGGGACGTTCGCCTCGGCCTTCGTCACCTGGAAGGCCTCGTTCTTCAGGTTGTTGTTGATGATCGTCACCGTCCGCTTGACCGGGTCGGCCTTCGGCTCGAAGTTGCCGAAGTTGACCGACAGGGGGGTGACGGAAAGCGTCGGCTTGATGTAGCCCGAGACGGCGAGGTCGAGCTCCGGCTGCTTGGCGGCTCCGGTCGCGATCTTCACGTAGCCGCCGAGGAGCCCCTCCGGGGCGTCGGGCGTCGTCGTGACGACGGCCTTCCACTGGCGAGCCCCCTTGCCCGCCACCTTCTCGGCGTCCGGCACCGGGGCGAGAGTCGCCTTGAGGTAGCTGTTCGGCGTCTCGACCTTCGTCGGCGCGAAGTCGGCTTCGTCCGAGCCGAGGACGAGCTCGGCGCTCGCCGTCTCCCCGGTCAGGGCCTGGAGGCGGAAGAAGCCGACCGGGTGGGTCTCGACGTACGGCTTGACGTTCGCCACGACGAAGACCGTGACCGAGGACTTCTCGGGATCGTCCGTCAGGATGAGGGCGGACTTCGAGATCGGGCCCTGGAACGTCTTCGTGTCGACGTTCAGGACGATCTTCCCCTGGGCGCCCGGCTTGACCGTCTTGTCGTACTCGGGGGCCGTGCAGCCGCAGGAGGGCTTCACGTCGGTGATGTGGAGGTCGGCCTTCCCTTCGTTCCTGAAGACGAAGGTGGCGTGGATGACCTCGCCCTTCGGGACCGTCCCGACGTCCTTCTTCTCCTCGACGAGGACGAGCTTCGGCGCGGCCGCGGTGGACGGCTTCGGCGCCTGGGCGAGGGCGGCGGGGGCGAACGCGAGGAGCGCCGCGACGAGGGCGGCGGCCGTCCGGCCGGACCGGATGCGGAAAGCGGGAGACGTCATCGAGGAAGACCTCCTGTTCGCGGCGGACCGGCCGCCACTCGAACCTCTGATTATAGGCGTCCGGGCCCCGGGGCCATCCCGGCGCGGTTGACGGTGCCGGGAACGGGAAAGCAAACTGCGCGCCCATGCCTCGCAGCTTCTACCTCATCGCCATCGGCGGAACCGCCATGACCCCTCTCGCCGCGCTCCTCGTCGAGAAGGGGGAGCGGGTCCTCGGCTCCGACCTGCCGCTCTACCCGCCGATGTCCGACCGGCTCGAGGCTCTCGGAATCGACGTCCTGCCCGGCTTCGATGCGCGCAACCTCCCGCCCAGGGTCGACCGCGTCGTCGTCGGGAACCTCGCCGGGAAGGACAACCCCGAGCTCGTCGCCGCTCTCGACCGGGGCCTCCCGGTCGCCTCGATGCCCGAGACGCTCCGGACCGAGTTCCTCGCCGGCCGGCACCCGGTCGTCGTGGCCGGGACCCACGGGAAGACGACGACGACGGCTCTGACGGCCTGGCTCCTCGCGGCCGCGGGGCGCTCCCCCGGCTACCTCGTCGCCGGCGAGCCGCGGAACTTCCCCTCTCCCTCCGCGATCGGCACCGGGGAGGCGTTCGTCGTGGAGGGGGACGAGTACTCGACGTCGTGGGAGGACAAGGGGCCGAAGTTCCTCCACTACGCCCCCCGGACGTTTCTCCTCACCTCCGTCGAGTTCGATCACGCCGACCTCTACGCCGACCTCGACGCCGTCAAGGAGGCGTTCCGCGCCGGCGTCGCGATCGTCCCGCCCGACGGACGGATCGTCGCGTGCGGCGACGACCGGAACGTCCGCGACGTCCTCGGCGGGGCCCGGGCCCGCGTCGTCCTCTACGG
>JAKLER010000022.1 GCA_022711615.1 Acidobacteriota bacterium | reverse complement strand
AGGCCGATCGCGACGCTGCGCCGCACCGCCGCCATCTTCGCCCGCGAGTACAGCGAGCACCGCGCCCAGCTCGTCGCGCAGCAGAAGCTCATCCACACCTCGCCCGCCCTCCTCGCCCGAGAGCGCGAGATCGACCGGGACTGGGAGATGGCGATGTCCCGCGCGTTCCGCGAGCGCGCCGGCCCGGGCCACGCCTCGGAGCTCCGGGCCCGCGTCCTCGCGGGCGCGGCGATCGGCGTCATCCGCGCCACGATGCGGCACTGGTTCGCGACCGATGGCAAGGAGGACCTCGCCCGCCTCGGCGAGGAAGCCCTCGCCTGCCTCGACCGCGGCTTCTCGCTCGAATAGCGCGCCGGGGCGCGGCCGCCTTACGCCCCGGGTTTCGACACCTTCGGGACCCGGCCCGCCTTAGACGTGACGGCTCCCGCGCTGCGCGCCGAACGCCGCTCCCCCCGCTCGCACATCGCCTCGACCGACTTCGGCGCGGCGGCCGTCAGGACGCGGTGGCCGTCCTCCGTGACGAGGACGTCGTCCTCGATCCGCACGCCAATTCCGAGGAACGCGGGCGGGACCTTCTTCTCGTCGGGGCGGATGTAGAGGCCCGGCTCGACCGTCAGGACCATCCCCGGCTCGAAGAGGCGCCACTCGCCGGCCGCGTCGTGGTAGCGGCCCCGGTCGTGGACGTCCATCCCGAGCCAGTGCGACGTGCGATGCATGTAGAAGCGGGTGTAGGTCCCCTTCTCGAGCACCTTCTTCCGCTTCCCTTCGAGGAGGCCGAGCTCGAGGAGGCCGTCGACGAGGACGTCGACCGCCGCGTCGTGGACGTCCTGGAAGCGGCCGCCCGGGCGGACCTTCGAGGTCGCCGCGTGAAGGGCCGAGAGGACGACGCGATAGACCGCCTCCTGCTCCGGCGTGAAGCGTCCGGAGGCGGGGAACGTCCGCGTGATGTCGGCCGCGTACCCTTCGTACTCGCAGCCGGCGTCGATCAGGACGAGGTCCCCCTCCTCGATCCGCCGGTCGTTCTCGACGTAGTGGAGCGTCGTCGCGTTCGCTCCGGAGGCGACGATCGTCTCGTACGACGGCCCGGAGGCCCCGAGGCGCCGGAACCTCCCGTTGATCGCCGCCTCGACCTCGTACTCCCACCGCCCCGGCCGTGCGAGGCCCCGCGCCTCCTCGTGCGCCGCGACGGTGATCGCCGCGGCCTTCTCCATGAGGGCGATCTCCTCGGGCTCCTTCCGCAAGCGCATCTCGTGGATCACGTCCGTCACGTCGCAGACCGCCACCGGCCCACGCAGCGGCACACGCGGCTCGCGCCGGAAGCGGTTCAGGATCGAGGTGACGAGGAGGTCCTTCCTCTCGTCGAGGCCGAGCGCGTAGTGAAGCGTCCCGGCGCCGCGGATCAGGTCGGGCAGCCGCTTCTCGAGCTCCCCCACCTCGAATGCCTCGTCGGCACCGTGGGCCTTCACGGCTCCCTTCACGCCGGCCCGCCGCCCCTCCCACGTCTCCCGTTCGCGGTCCTTCGGCCTCACGAAGAGGCGGTACACCCGCTTCCCGGCGTCCAGGACGGCGACCGACCCCGGCTCGCCGAAGCCCGTCAGGTAGAAGAAGTCGGGGTCGGGGCGGTAGCGGTACGTCCCGTCCCAGGAGAGGTGCTGCTCGGGCGTCGCGAAGAGGAGCGCCACCCCCTCCTTCACGCGGTCGAAGAACCGCTCGCGGCGGCGGGCGTAAAGGTCGCTCTTCTCGTGCGGCATGGGGGGAAGTCTACCCGCGTCGGCCGGCGCGGCCGAGGCAGGAGAGGCGAACCTTCCCCACGACTTCCAAGCCGATCTAACCGACGAACCCGGTCATCGCCCCCCACCCGCTCACCACCGCCGACCTCTTCGCTCGGGTCAGCGCCACATAGAGCAGCGCCCGCTCCGCCGTCTCCGCGTTTCGGCGCGCGACGGGAATCGCCGCTTCGATTCGTCGTTCTCCGATCCGGCCCGGCCAGCCGCTCAAACGCCCGCTCCTGGTGACGGCGCGGCCGGAATCTCTCGGGAAGAACGTCCGGGAAGCACCGGACTCCCTTCTCCCCCGTCCGGAACGGCAGCTTCAGCGAGAGGTCTGGCCCGCGGAAGACCGACCTCTCCCTGAGGAGCAGATCCGGGCGGCTCTACTGGAAGAGCGGCGTCGTGACCAGGAACGACGTGAGGAGAAACTCCTCGAGCCCCCTCCGGACCTGCGTGGAAAGGATGGACGGGATCACTCGGGAGCGCTCGGACGAGCGCGTCATCCTTCCGCCTCCAGCAGCTTCGCCACGAGCCACTTCAGCTCCGCGACGACCGTACCCGGTTCGGGCATCTCGGGGACGAGGCCTCCGAGGTCGCCCTGCCACGCGTCGCCGACGAGGGCCACGAGGGGCTCCGGAAAGAAGTCCTCCCAGGTGCGAAAGCCCACGCCTCTCACCTCGCACTTTGCGTGCAGCTGCCGCCGCACGGCACTCGCGTCGAAGCCGGGCTGCGGCTTTCCCAGGAGCGTCCACAGGTCATAGAAGTCGCGGCAGCGGGGCCGGACCCAGGCACGCTTCTTTCGCCGCTCCTCGTTCTGAAGCAGGGCGCGTAGTTTCTCGGAGACGATCTCTTCCAGCGAGTAGCAGACGACGTGCCCCGGCAGCTCCTCCCCGTACGCCTGCAGGATCGGCCTCGACTCCGTCGGCAGAAGGATCGGTTCGTCGGCCGTAACCTCCACCTTCAGCGCGCAGAGCGGCTCCCGCTGCCAGGGGAACTGGATTCGCACGACGAAGGCCTCCTGCCCGCCCGGATGCTCTTCCCTGAGAACGACCCGGTCGACCGTCGCCGTGAAAGGCCCATTCGCCTCCATCCGCTCGCGGGCGCGCCCTGCGGCCGAGCGGAGTCCGGCTTCGAGGTCGTCGCCTCGAGGCGCGCCGCGGCCGGTGAAGTCGAGGTCCTCGCTGAACCTGTAGTCGTCGAAATGGAGCTTCCGGAGAGCCGTGCCCCCCTTCATCACGAGCGTCCCGGCGAGGCTTTCCTCTGCCGCGATGGCCGAGAGGACGTGCCCGATGGAGTAGTCCTTCAGGACCGTCTCGTAAGGCACGCCGTTCTCGGCCGCGGCCTTCTTCAGCCGGAGCTCGAGCCTCATCGCCGCGCCGGCTCCTTCAGGTTGTCCTGCAGCTTCCACCGCGGGATGACCGGCCCCTTTCTCGCGCGCCTCGGGTCGAGGGGCTGGGTCATCTTCACCGGGTAGGCGAGGAGCGGAGCGAGGACGTCTTCCTTCGCTCCGAACGACTCCAGAGCCCAGCCGAGACGCTTGACCGTGGCCGCCACGCCGAACCGGACCGCGTAGCCCGCGAGCTTCGGCAGGTCGAGTGATGCGGCGTGCTCTTCGAGAATCGCGAGCGCCTCGCCCAGGCCGCCGATCCGGGCGGGGCTCGAGAAGGCGTCGAGGATCGTCCGTTCCCTGTCGGTCATCGGGACCCGTGTTCTCTGGTCGATCCAGACCTCCTCGACGCCGAAGAACCGCGAAGGCGTCACGGTCACCAGCTCCACCCGGAGGCCGTCGACCGCCCACACGCTCGACCGCCCCGCCGTCGGCGTCCCGGACCTCATCGACGGCGTCACGACCTTCGCCGTCGTCGTGCAGGTGATCGTCCTCGGCACCTGGTCGGAGAAGCCGTGGAAGTGGAGCGCTGTCCTGTGGCTCAGGGCCGAAGGGGTCGCGAGCGCCACGGCGATCGCGAAGTCGTGCGGAGGCGTCGACCCGGGCAACCGCCCCGTCGTGGCGTAGAGCCCTCGCCGAATCCGGCGCAGCCAGCCCGCGAGGGCGAGCCTGGAGACGAGCCCGTTCACACGGGCCGGTCCGAGGCCCAGCTTCTCCCCGGCGCGTCTGGCGTCCTCCGACGAGAAGACGAGCTTCCCCTCGTCCTCGATCTCGCCGAGGAACGCCAGGCCGTGGGTCTCCCCGTACGGAGCCCTGTCCGGCTTCGCGCTACGGATCCGCCTCGTATCCATAGAACTACGTAAGTTTACCCGTAGCAGCGTTGCGCAGCATGGCAGATATCAACGCGGTACGCCCGGAGTTCAACAGGCGGCCGGCGTCAAGTCGCTGATCCGGAACCACTTGCCGAATCGCGACCGGCAGCTCTCGCCCTGCGGCGCTCTTGTCGCGATGTCGGCGACGTCGGAGACCTTCGGTACCCTCACTCCGAGTCGCGCGCAGCACTCCTTCGCGGTCTCGCCGACGTTCTTCAGGAGCGGAACGGTCCTTCGCCCGGTTCGCGCCCGGGCGTGATCGCGGATTCTTCGCGGCACGGAGGGGCCGATGGGAAAGCGCGATTCGAAGCGGCGGGAGATGGCGAAGCTGGTGGCGCGGTGGCGAGCCAGCGGAAAGTCAGCGGCCTCGTTCGCGAGGGAAGCGGGAATCCCGGAGTCGCGGCTGTGGTACTTGGCCCGGCGCCCGGGAGCGAGCCACGTGGGGTCCTTCGTTCCGGTTCGCGTGATTCCGGAGGAGAGCGCGGCGACGAAGCGCGAGCTTCGAGCTCTTTCTCGGCGCCGGCCGACTCCTTCGCGTCCCGGCGTGGACGCTCGAGCGGCCGAGGTCCAGCTCGTCCCGGACCCGTCCCATGTCTCGCCCGCAATCGCCCTCCGACCCTCGCCCTCCGTGCGACGATCCGCCGCATGGACCCGATCCGCATCGTCCGCCGCCTCGCCGCGCTCTACCCCGCCGAGACCGCCTCACGGCTGAAGCGGGCCGTGATCGAGGGGCAGGTGACGGTGAACGGCGTGGTCGTCGGCGATCCGGGCGCGATCGTCACCGACGACGACGCCGTCGTCTTCGACACGAACCGGAAGGTGCAGCGGAAGGTCGACACGTCGCTGACGGTCCTCTACGAGGACGACGACGCCGTCGCGGTCGTGAAGCCCGCCGGGCTCCTGACGCACCCGACCGAGGCGAAGGAGAAGGACTCGCTCCTCTCGCGCGTCTCGACGTGGGCCGCGAAGCGCGGGAAGGGGCGGCCGTACATCTCCGTCGTCCACCGGCTCGACAAGGAGACGTCGGGCGTCCTCGTCTTCGCGCGGAGCCGTGCGGGGCTCGTGAGCCTCCAGGGGCAGCTCCGGGCGCACAGCGTCGACCGGCGCTACCTCGCCGTCGTGGAAGGGGACCTCGAGGGGGAGAAGGGGACGTTCGAGTGGCCGATCCTCGAGGAGGGCGGGCGGAGGAAGCGCGTCGCCCGCGAGGGGGAGAAGGGGATCCGCGCGGTCACCGACTGGAAGGTCGTGGAGCGGTTCGGGATCGCGACGCTCGTCGAGGCGCGCCTGCGCACGGGGCGGACGCACCAGATCCGGATCCACTTCTCGCACGCCGGGCACCCGCTCGTCGGAGACCAGGTCTACCGCGACCCGAAGAGGCCGCCGTTCCCCGTGGCGTTCCGGCGGCAGGCGCTTCACGCCGGGCACCTGGGGTGGGAGAAGCTCGACGGGACGAAGGCCTCGGTCTCGACGCCGGCGCCGAAGGACTTCGAGGACCTCCTGGCCGCGCTCCGGACCCGCAAAGGAAAAGCCGGGCGTCCGGTGAAACCCGGAGCGCCCGGCCCTTCGAAGAAACGCTGAGCGGCTACTCGAGGACGACGAGGACGACGCGGCGGTTGTTCGCCCGCGCCTTGGAGCCCTTGCCCGTGTCGGCCGGGAGCGTGTCGCCGTAGGAGATCGTCGTCATCCGCTGGATCGGGAGCTGGTGCTTCCGGGCCAGGTAGAGGCGGACGGCCTCGGCCCGCTTGGCGCCCAGCGCGTCGTTGATCTCGGTGGTCCCCGTGGAGTCCGTGTGCCCCTGGATCTCCATCCAGATGGGGCGCTTGAGCTCCTTGACCTTCGCCGCGAACTCGTCGAGCGCGACCTTCGCGTCGGCGCTGAGCTCGGCGGAGCCGGTGCGGAACTTCACCCGGTCCTCGGTGAACGTCTGCTCGAAGACGATCTGCCCCTTGGCGAGGATCCCCGCCTCCTGGGCGCGCTTGAGGGCCTCCTGCGCGGCCTGGGAGACCTTGACGATCTCCTGCCCCTGCGCGTCGACCTTCGTCTCGGTCTCCTTCTGCTTCGTCTGGAGCTCCTCGACCTGGGTCTCGACCGTCTCGATCTTCTGGTCGGTCTTCGCCGTGGCCTCGGCGATCTTCTTGTCGACCTGCTTGGTCGTGGCGCACCCGAACGCGCCGGTCACGAGGACGGCGACGCCCACGAGGGCAGCCTTGTTCAGCTTCGTCATTCGGTTCCTCCTCAACGTCCTGCGGACGACCTCACCCATCGCTCATTTGGCTCCGGGACGGTGCGGCCCGAACGCGGGAGGGTCGGAACCCCTGTATCCGGCCCTCACGCGGACGGGGCGAGCCGGACCGGCCACCCTCAATGTGAGGCGGCGGTATCTTACCGGACCGGTGCCCGTCGGTGAGAACCCGACAAGGTATTGAGAACGAAGATCTTTTTGGATGTCGAGGACCTTCTCGGGGAGGAGGGCCGGGTCGTCCACGATCGCCATCCGGCCGCCCGTGATCCGCGCGATCCGCGAGAGGACGGCGACGTTCAGCGACCACTCGAGCGTCTGCCCGGGCGGAGGCTCGGCGATTCCCCCCGGAGAGCGGATGCCGAGCGGGAAGACGGGGACCTCGATGCCCTCCATGAGGCTGCCGAGCTCCTCGTCGCTCAGCTCGGAGTCGTTGTCGATGCCGTCGGAGAGAAGGACGATCGCCCGGGAGCCGTTCTTGCCCTGGAGGCTCTTCTCGGGCATCAGGGCGAGGGCGTCGCGGAACGCCGTCTTCCCCCACGGCTTCACCTCGTCGGCCGCGGCGAGGATCGCCCGGGCGTCCTCCGTGAAGGGAACGACCTCCTTCACCTCCCCTTCGGCGAAGACGTAGAGGGCGAAGTCGTCGCCGGGCACGCGCGCCGCCGCGAGCGCCCGGAGCGCCGCACGCGCCCCTTCCATCTTCCCGGCGAGGCCCATCGAGCCGGAGCCGTCGAGGAGGATGGCGTACGAGACCGGTGCGTCGGAGCTCCCCTGGAAGAGGTCGTAGGCCACCGGCACGCCGTCTGCGAGGAGCGTGACGTCCTTCTCCTTCAGGCCGGCGACCGGGCGCCCCTTGCGGTCGGTGACGACGAACGGGACGAGGACGTACCCGACCGAGACGTCGGCCGCCGCGCGCGCCGGCTTCGGACGCGCCCGAGGCACGGCGGGGCGCGGGGCGGAGGGTGCGGCTGCGGGGCGGGTCGGCGAGGCCTTGATCGCCCCGGCCGTCGGCGCAGGCGTCCGGACGGCCGGGGCGTGCGCCGGCGAGGCCGTCGCCAGAGGCGGCTGCGCCGGAACGGGTGACGCGGCGTGCGGCGCGACGGCCGTCGGCGTCGGCGCCGCCGTCCGGACCGGCTGGAACGTGCCGGCCCAGGGCGTCGGCGTCGGCCAGGGGGTCGGCCGCGGCGACGGCATGGGCGTGGGCGCCTGCCGCCCGAAGCCGCCGCGCAGGCGGAGCGGCTCCTCGGCCGGCGCCGAGAGCGCGCCCGCGAGGATCGCGACGACGAGGGCGAGAGGTCCCTTCACCGGCGGATTGTCGCAGGCCGTGTCGAGGGGCTCCGTCCGGGGGCGGACGTCGGAGCCGCAGGAGACCGTCCGACGCGACGAGGCGTATCGTTCCCGGAATGGGCCGCCGACATCTGGCTACGGTCTCGTCGCGGGTCGAGGAAGCGGACGCCGCCTGGTCGGACCGGGCGAAGGGGAGCTCCGGCGGCCGCGCGCGCGTCGGCGGCATCCGCAACGTCGTGGCGCTGCTCCGGGACGAGCTCGCCGAGGAGCCCCTCTCGGTCGCGGCGCGCTGGCGGCTCATGCGCGCCCTCTACTTCGAGGGCGAGTACGCCGCGGCAGGAGAGAAGGAAGCGAAACGGCTCTTCGTCGAAGGGACCCGCGTCGCGGACGAGTGCCTCGCCCTGCTTCGCGACCGCGCCTCCGAGGGCTCCTCGCGTGACCTCTCGCGGGCCACCCCCGTCGAGCTGGTGCCGCGCCTCGCGGGTGACCCCGACGCCGCCTCCGCGTTCGAATGGGGCGGCGTCGTCTGGGGCATGTACGCGCTGGCGGAGGGGATGCTCGCCGCTGCCCGGGAGGGAGCAGCCGGGCGCATCCGCGACTCCGCGGAGGCGGTCCTCCGCCTCGACCCGGGCCTCGACGACGCGGCCGGCGACCGGACGCTCGGGCGGCTGCACCACAAGACGCCTGCGATCCCGTTCCTGACGGGATGGGCCTCGCGGACGGAGGCGATCCGTCATCTCCGCCGTGCCGCGAGCGCGGCCCCGACGAGCCTCGTGAACCGGCTTTTCCTCGCCGAGGCGCTCCACGACCTCGACTCGTCGCGCCGCGACGAGGCCATCGCGATCGCCGAGGCCGTCGTGCGGGACGCGCCCGACCCGGCCTGGCTCGTCGAGCACGAGCGGGCCCGTGCCGACGCGAAGGCGCTCCTGAAGAGCTGGCGCGCAGCGGGACGCTGAGGAGCGCCCCGCCGCGCGCGGACGGGTCTTCCTAGATCAGCTCGGCCTGGGAGAAGAAGAACGTCACCTCGCGCGCGGCGTCGGCGAGGTTTGCGGAGCCGTGCGAGGCGTTCCGCTCGATCGACTGGCCGAACTCCTTGCGGATCGTCCCCTCCTCGGCGTTCGCCGGGTTCGTGGCGCCCATGACGGCGCGCCAGTGGGCGACGGCGTTCTCCCGCTCGAGGACGGCGACGAAGACCGGGCCCGACGTCATGTAGGCGACGAGCGAGCCGAAGAAGCCCTTCCCCGCGTGCTCGGAGTAGAAGCCCTCGGCCTCGGCCTTCGTGATCCGATGGCTCTTCATCGCCACGACGCGGAAGCCCTCGGCCTCGATCCGGGCGAGGATCTTCCCGGCGTTCTTCGCCTCGACGGCGTCCGGCTTGATGATCGCGAATGTCTTTTCCAAGTCGTGCTCCTGTTCAGCCCTTGATGGCCTGCATCAGCGTCTCGCCGATGAGGGCCGGAGAGTCGGCGACGAGGACGCCCGCGGCTCTCAGCGCGGCGACCTTCTCGGTCGCGGTCCCCTTGCCGCCCGAGATGATCGCGCCGGCGTGGCCCATGCGGCGGCCGGGAGGGGCCGTCCGCCCCGCGATGAACGAGGCGACCGGCTTCTTCAGGTTCGCCGCGATCCACTCGGCGGCTTCTTCCTCGGCGCTCCCGCCGATCTCGCCGATCATGATGATCGCCTCGGTCTCCGGGTCGTCCTTGAACATCTTCAGGCAGTCGATGAAGTTCGTGCCGTTCACGGGGTCGCCGCCGATGCCGACGCAGGTCGACTGGCCGAGGCCGAGCGCCGTCGTCTGGCCGACCGCCTCGTAGGTGAGCGTCCCCGAGCGGGAGACGATGCCGACCTTGCCGGGGCGGTGGATGCGCGCCGGCATGATGCCGAGCTTCACCTTCGCCGAGGGGCGGATGACGCCGGGGCAGTTCGGGCCGACGAGCCTCACGTTCGGCCGATCGGCGAGGAACGCCTTGACCCGGATCATGTCGTTGACCGGGATCCCTTCCGTGATCGCGATGACGAGGGCGACGCCGGCGTCGGCGGCTTCCATGATCCCGTCGGCCGCGGCCGGCGGCGGGACGAAGAGGAGCGAGGCGTTCGCCCCCGTCTTCTCGACCGCCTCGTGGACCGTGTCGAAGACGGGGATCCCCTCGACCGTCGTGCCTCCCTTGCCGGGGGTGACGCCCGCGACGACCTGCGTGCCGTAGTCACGGCCGGCCAGGGCGTGGAACTTCCCCTCGCGCCCCGTGAGGCCCTGGACGACGACCTTCGTGTCGGTGCTCAGCCAGGAGGCCATCTCAGTTCTCCCCCTTCTTCACCGCGGCGATGATCTTCTCGGCGGCGTCCTTCATCCCGTCGGCCGGGATGACGGCGAGGCCGGAGTCCCTCAAGATCTGCTTGCCCTCCTCGACGTTCGTCCCCTCGAGGCGGACGACGACGGGGACCGTGCAGCCGATCTCCTTCACCGCCTTCACGACGCCGCTCGCGATGATGTCGCACCGCATGATGCCGCCGAAGATGTTGATGAGGACGCCCTTCACGTGCGGGTCCGAGAGGATGATCCGCATCGCGTTCTTGACCTGCTCCTCGTTGGCGCCGCCGCCGACGTCGAGGAAGTTCGCGGGGCTCCCGCCGGCGTACTGGATGATGTCCATCGTCGACATCGCCAGGCCCGCCCCGTTCACCATGCAGCCGACGTTGCCGTCGAGCTTGATGTAGTTCAGGTTGAACTTCGACGCCTCGACCTCGAGCGGGTCCTCCTCGTCGAGGTCCCGGTACTCCTTGATGTCGAGGTGGCGGAAGAGGGCGTTGTCGTCGAAGTTCATCTTCGCGTCGAGCGCGACGACGTCGCCTTCGGCCGTGATCATGAGGGGGTTGATCTCGGCGAGGGAGCAGTCGGTCTCGACGTAGGCCTTCGCGAGCGCGAGGAGGAACGGCACCGCCTTCTTGTGCGTGTCGCCCGTCAGGCCGAGCGCGTAGGCGACCTTGCGGGCCTGAAACGGCTGAAGGCCGGCGATCGCGTCGAACGGCTCCTTGAGGATCGCGGACGGGTCCCTGTGGGCGACCTCCTCGATCTCCATGCCGCCGAACTTCGAGGCCATGAGGACGGGCTTCCCGATGGCGCGGTCGAGCGTGATGCCGAGGTAGAGCTCCTGGGCGATGTTGGCCGCCTCCTCGACGAGCACCTTCTTGACCTTGCGCCCCTCGGGGCCGGTCTGGTGCGTGACGAGCTGCATCCCGATGATCGCCTTGGCGTGCTCGTAGGCCTCGTCGGGGCTCTTCGCGAGCTTGACGCCGCCCCCCTTGCCGCGCCCGCCGGCGTGGATCTGGGCCTTCACGACGGCTTTGCCGCCGAGCTCCTTGGCGATCTGACGGGCCTCCTCCGGGCTGTCGGTGACGTGCCCCTTCGGGGTCGTGACGCCGTAGCGGCGGAGGACCTCCTTCGCCTGGTACTCGTGGACTTTCATTCGTCCGTCCCCTCTTCGGATCTCGATTCGCCCGGTCGGGCGGGGCGGATTCTAGTCCGCGCCCCAGGAGCGGGCCATCGCGGGGCCGAGGGGCGCCCGGGAGGGCGCCCCGGGAGGCTCTCCGCGGCGCCCGCTCAGCGGGCCGCGGCGAGGAAGCGACGGACGTCGGAGCGGATGCGGAGCCCGTCCGCCGGGGCGCCCGCGGCCTCGGCGGCCCGCGCGGCCCGGTCCGCGGCGAGGGCGAGGTGCCCCCGGACCATGACGTCGCGAAAGCGCTTCTCCCAGAGGGTCGCGAAGGCGGGCGAGGCGATCCGCCAGGCGTCGGCGGCCTTTCGCGTCCGAAGCAGGAGCTCGGCCTCGAGGAGCGCGAGGAGCTCGTCGACGTCCGATCCCCGCCTCCTCTCGGCGACGGTCTCGGCGAGGAGCGCGGCGGGGTCCGCTCCCGACGCGAGGCGCTCCTCGAGGAGCCACGTGCGGCGAAGGGCGGTCGCCGGCGGGACTCCCGACGGCGGCGGGACCGGGCGCCCCGCCCGCCAGAGGACGAGGGCCCGGAGCTCCTGCCGATGGCTCCAGCCCAGTCGAGGCGCCGCCTCGACGAGGGAGAGGGCCTCGTCGAAGCGACGGACCTCGGAGAGGGCGAGGACCGCGTCGGCGAGCGCGTCGCCGACGAGCCACGGCTCCTCGAGGCGGCCGTCGCCGAGGACGGCGTCGCGATACCACGGGATCGACCGCGACGGCTCGCCGGCGAGGTGGAGGGCGCGGGCCGCGTCGTAGGCGACGGAGATCGCCGCCACCGGCTCGCGCGCGATCTCCCGGAAGCGCCGCTCGCCGTCCTCGACCTGCCCCGCGGCGACCCTCAGGCGCGCCTCGCACCGGCGCGCCCACTCGAGGAGCGACCGGTCTCCCGCGGGCGAGATCGCGGCGGCGGCTTCCGCGGCCACGGCGGCGGCTTCGACCGGGTCCCCCGCCTGCTCGAGGCGCCCGGCGCGCTGGAGGAGGATCCAGGTCGCCGTTCGTGCCTCCCGCCGGACCTCGGGCCTGAGCGCCGTCCGACTCCTCGTGTCGAACCCGTCGAAGTCGAGCTCGAATGGCTCAGCCGAGAGTCCCGTGAACCGGAGGGCTTTCCGCCCGGGGTCGACCGCGATCGAGGGGGACTCCCCGGAAAGCGAGGCCGGGCCGAGCGCGTACCACGCGAGGCGCGCCATCTGGCGATCGAAAAGAGGGAGGTCCGGGGACGTCGGCGGACTGGGGGCCGTCTGATCTCTTGCTCCGGAGCCCGGGTCTTGCTCCGTCGGACGGACGGCGGCGACCGTCGCGTACCGCCCGAGGCGGTTCCCCGCCGAGCCGAAGAGGAGCTCCCTCCGGCCGTCACCGTCGACGTCGGCGGCTCCGAGGAAATGAGAGTGGCTGCTCTCCGCCAGAAGGAACCGGGAGGTCCCCGTCTCCGGGTCGACGAGGAACGCCGCGGACGGGTAGAGCTCGGGATGGATCAGGGTGAGGACGAGCTCCTCCCCGTCGAGCCCGTCCGTGTCGATCGGCTCGAGCGCCCCGAACACCCAGCGCTCGGGGAAGTCCCACCAACCGAGCGGGCCAGGAACCGCGACTCGGATCTCCTTCCGAAGGGCGCCCGACGCGGGCTCGAGGAGCGCGATCGTCGCGCCGACCTCGCGCTCGCCCGACGCGACCGCGAGAACCGCGGCGATCCCCGCCTTCCCACCGGGCCTTCGAAACGTCCGGGCGGCCGACCCGTTCGGCAGGTCGGGCCGTTCCCAGAGCGCACGTCCCGAGCCGTCGAGCGCCACGACGCCGCGGCCGTTCGCGTGCGGGCCGAAGCGGACCGCCTCAGGTCTCCGAAGCCGCGCGCCCGCCAGGGCCGCGGCCGCCAGGACGAGGACGACGCCGATCGCGGCGAGCGCGCCCAGGACGGCCCGGCGTCGTCTCCGGCTCTTCACCGGGAGCTTGGTCGACCTTCGCCCCCGGAGGTCGGCGAGCGCCGCCTCGGCCGTGGCGTACCGATCCTCCGGCTCCTTGGCGAGGAGTCGCCCGACGAAGGCCTCCAGCCACGTCGGCATCTCGGGCCGGGCGGAGCGGAGGCGCGGCGCCGGATCCCTCACGTGCGCGAGCGCGGTGCCGACGGCCGAGTCGCGGCGGAAGGGGACGGCCCCGGTCAGCATCTCGAAGAGCGTGACGCCGAAGGAATAGAGGTCGCTCCGGCCGTCCAGCTCGCGGCCGAGAGCCTGCTCGGGCGAGAGGTAATCGATGGTGCCAACGACGGCGTCCATCGACGTCGCACGCGTCTCGGCGGCCTCGAGCCGGCGCGCCAGGCCGAAGTCGGCGAGCTTCACGGAGCCGTCTATGGCGAGGAGGACGTTCCCCGGCTTCACGTCGCGGTGGACGATGCCGAGACCGTGGAGGACGGCGAGCCCCTCGAGGATCTCGCCGGCGACGCGAAGCGCCTCCTCGACCGGGATCGGGCCTTCCTCGAGCCGGTCCTTCAGCGAGCCGCCGGGGACGTCCTCCATCGTCAGGAAGACCGACTCCCCCGAGGCGTCGATGTCGTAGACGCGGACGAGGCGCGGGCTCGCGGCCTGCCTCGCGATCGCGACCTCCCTCTTCATCCGGAGAAGCGCCGCGGGGCTCGTCCGGTCGGCGCGCAGGACCTTCAGCGCGACGGTCTGCTTCAGCTCGCGGTCGAATGCCGAGTAGACGACGGCCGATCCGCCGACGCCGCGCACCGCGCCGATCTCGAACCGGGCGCCGAGCGCGGTCCCCGGGGCGAAAAGGCGCACCTCGTGCCCCTCGGCACCGCGGTCCGAGCGCAATCCGGCCTCGATCGTCCCGGTGCCGTCGTCCAGGAGGCCTCCGCAGCGAGCCATTCTACGGCGCGACCCGGCCGCTCGTCGGCGTCGCGTACGATCCGCCCGCACCTCGACGGGACAGGAGACGGATCGATGCTCAGCGGAAAGCGGATCGCCATCATCGGCTCGGGGACCATGGGACGCGCGCTGGCAGGAGGGCTCCTCCGCTCGGGCAAGGTCGAGGCAGGCCAGCTCGCCTGCACGGCCCGGACCCGCCCGACGGCCGAGAAGCTCGCCGCGGAGCTCGGCCTCGCCTGCACGACCGACAACGCCGAGGCGGCCCGCGGCGCCGACGTCCTCGTCCTCTGCCTGAAGCCGAGGGACGTCCTCAGGGCGTGCGAAGCCCTCGGCGCAAAGGGGGCGGTCGCGCACGCCCCGCTCGTCGTCTCGATCGCGGCGGGCGTCTCGACGGCCGCTCTGCAGGAGGCGCTCGGCGAGGGGATCCCGGTCGTCCGGGCGATGCCGAACACGCCCTGCTTCATCGGGAAGGGGATGACGGTCGTCTCGAAGGGGGTCCACGCGACGGAAGCCCACTCCGCGGTCGCCCTCGAGATCTTCTCGACGATGGGGCGGACGATGGAGCTCGAGGAGAAGCACATGGACACCGTGACCGCCCTCTCGGCAAGCGGCCCGGCGTTCCTCTACGTCGTCCTCGAGTCGCTCGCGGACGGCGGCGTCATGCGCGGCCTTCCCCGCGCTGCCGCCATCGAGCTCGCCGCGCAGGCGGCCCTCGGCGCGGCGGAGATGGTCCTCCAGACGGGGCGCCACCCGGCGGCGCTGAAGGACGACGTGACGACCCCCGCCGGCTGCACGATCGCCGGCATCCTGGCGATGGAGGACGGCCGGATCCGCTCCGTCCTCGCGCGCGGGATCGAGACCGCCGCGCGCGCCGCCGGGGAGCTCGGGAAGTGAACGAGCTCCGCATCGCCCCGGCCCTTCTCCTCGCCGCTCTCGTCGCCCCCGCCGGCCCCGCCCCCGCCGCGCCCGCGAAGCCCCCGAAGGCGACTCCCGCCGCCGCGGCCCCGGCGCTCCCCGCGACGCCCCCGGCGGCGCAGCTCGCCGCGCTGAAGGCGCGCCCGATCGGCCCGGCGGTCATGGGGGGCCGCGTCGTCTCCATCGCCGTCGACCCGGAGGACCCGGCCACCTTCTACCTCGGCCACGCGACGGGCGGGCTCTGGAAGACGACGAACGGCGGGACGACCTTCTCGCCCCTCATGAAGGACGCGAAGGTCTTCTCGATCGGCGCCGTGGCGGTCGCCCCGTCCGACCCGCGCGTCCTCTGGGTGGGGACGGGCGAAGCGACAGACCGCAACAGCGCGGGCTTCGGAAGCGGCGTCTTCCGCTCGACGGACGGAGGCGCCACGTGGACGCACGCCGGCCTCGCGTCGAGCCGCGCGATCGCGCGGATCCGCGTCCACCCCGGCAAGCCCGAGGTCGCCTTCGTCGCTGCGTCCGGCGACCTCTGGACGAAGGGGGGCGAGCGCGGCCTCTTCCGGACGACGGACGGCGGGAAGAGCTGGACGAAGGTCCTCTCGGCCGCCGCGCCCGACGACGCGGACACCGGCTGCGTCGACGTCGTCCTCTCCCCCGCCGACCCCGACCTCGTCTACGCCGCGCTCTACGCCCGGCGGCGGACGCCCTGGTCGTTCACGTACGGCCCCTCGCTCACCGGGGGACGCGACGCAGGCGGGATCTTCCGGTCGTCCGACGGCGGGGCGACCTGGACGAAGCTGACGAACGGCCTCCCCGAGCAGACGGGGCGGATCGGCCTCGCCGTCACCGCCGCGGACCCGAAGGTCGTCGTCGCGGTCGTCCAGAGCGACGCCGGCGGGACGAGCGGGATCGACGAGATCGAGAGCCGCGCCGGCGGCGTCTTCCGCTCGGAGGACGGCGGCGAGAGCTTCGCGCGCGTTTCGCGGTTCAACCCGCGGCCGTTCTATTTCTCGCAGGTGCGGCTCGACCCGGCGAACGCCCGTCGCGTCTACGTCCTCGGCTACGCGCTCTCCGTCTCCGACGACGGCGGCCGAACGTGGCGCGAGGACCTCTTCGGGAAGGTCCACCCCGACGTCCACGAGCTCGTCGTGACGGGGAGCCCTCTCGCGCCCCGCCCCGCGACGCCGAAGGAGGGCGAGCCGCCCGAGCCGGCGCCCAGGCCGGTCTCTCCGCGCCTCCTCCTCGGGACCGACGGCGGCGCCTACCTGAGCGCCGACGCCGGGGCGGCCTGGGCGCACGTCGACCGGATCCCGTCGGGGCAGTTCTACCGGATCTCGCTCGACGACTCGAGCCCGTACCGGATCTGCGGCGGTCTGCAGGACAACGTGAACTGGGTCGGCCCGAGCCGCACCTTCACGAAGGACGGGATCGTCAACGCCGACTGGATCCAGGTCGGCGGCGGCGACGGCTTCTGGTGCGTCTTCGATCCGTTCGACCGCGACGTCGTCTACGCCGAGTCGCAGGAAGGGTACGTCCACCGGATGCACCTCGGGAGCGGGCAGCTGAAGAGGCTGCGTCCCGAGCCGACGGAGGGTCAGCCCGCCTTCCGCTTCCACTGGAACTCGCCGCTCGTCGGGAGCCGGCACGAGAAGGGGACGATGTTCCTCGCCGGCAACCGCGTCTTCCGCGTGACGGAGAAGGGGGAGCGGTTCACGCCGATCAGCCCCGACCTCTCGACGCAGGAGCTCGCGAAGATGCGTACCGTCGGGAGCGGCGCCGAGAACTTCGGCGTCGTCTACGCCCTCTCGGAGTCACCGCAGCGGGCCGGCCTCCTCTTGGCCGGGACCGACGACGGGAAGGTGTGGGTGACCGAGGACGGAGGGGCGAAGTGGACCGACCTCACCGGCTTCCTCCCCGCCGAGGCGAAGGGGCAGTGGGTCGCGCGCCTCGAGGCGGGGCGGCACGACGAGAAGGTCGCTTACCTCGCCGTCTCGGCCTACCGCGCCGGGAACCACGCCCCGCTCTTCTACCGGACCGCCGACCTCGGCCGGACCTGGACCTCCGTCTCGGGGGACCTCCCGAAGGACGAGCCGGCCGACGTGATCCGCGAGGACCCGAGGAACCCGGACCTCCTCTACGCCGGGACGGAGCACGGCTTCTACGCCTCCCTCGACCGCGGCCGCACCTGGACGAAGCTCGGAGACCTCCCGACGGTCCCGGTCGACGACGTGGCGATCCACGAGCGGGACCGCGACCTCGTCGTCGCGACACACGGACGGAGCCTCTTCGTCCTCGACGACGTGACGGCCCTCCAGGAGCTGACGCCCGAGGTGCGCGGGAAGGCGCTCCACCTCTTCCCGCCGCGCCCGGCCGAGGCGCGGCACCTCCTGCCGGGCTGGGCCGACTGGAACGGCGTCGCGCACTTCCGCGGCGAGAACCCTAAGGAGGGGGCACTCCTGACGTTCTGGCTGAAGGGGCCTTCGGCCGAGCCGGTGAAGGTCGCGGTCACGACGGCCGACGGCCGGCCCGTCGCGAACCTGACGGCGCCCGCCCTCGCCGGCCTCGGGCGCGTCTCGTGGGACCTGAAGCCGACGAGGGACCTGCGGACCGAGTACGGCGGCCTCCCGGCCGACCGGCACGTCGCCCCGGGCGACTACCGCGTGACCGTGACCTGCGGCGAGGCGAAGAGCACGCAGACGCTGACAGTGACCGCGGCGGCCGGCGTCGAGACCCGGTAGGGGCGCGGCGGCGGGGGCGGCCCCCGCGGCGGGGCAGAGAGTGCGGAGGCCTCCCCGGACCTAGAATGCCCGATGGCCCGCGCGCCGCGCGGGCCATCGCGTTTCCGACCGCCCCCACGAGGAGGAGTCATGACCGTCTTCCGAGGCCGCGCCCCCGCCGCCCTGCTCGCGGCGGCCATTCTCGCGGCCCCCCTCTCCGCCCAGGAGCTGAACGTCGTCGAGCGGACCTTGCCGAACGGGATGAAGCTCCTGATGGTCCCGCGGCACGACCAGCCGACGATCTCGTGCGGCTGGCTCGCCCGCGTCGGGAGCGCGAACGAGCGCCCCGGCATCACCGGCCTCGCGCATCTCTTCGAGCACATGATGTTCAAGGGGACGACGACGATCGGAACGCGCGACGCCGCGCGCGACGCCGAGTTGAACCGGGCCCAGGACGAGGTCCAGGCGCAGATCCGCGAGGAGATGACGCTCCTTCGCGAGAAGCAGCGCCGCGGCGAGATCGCCGACATGATGTCGCCCGCCGCTCGCACGCCGCGCCTTCAGGAGCTGCTCTCGAAGTTCGACGCGCTCGTGAAGGAGCAGCGGGCGCTCATCGTCAAGGACGAGATGGACAAGGTCTACCAGGAGAACGGCGCGACGGGGCTCAACGCCTCGACGAGCCAGGACCGGACCTTCTACATCGTCGGCCTCCCGTCGAACAAGCTCGAGCTCTGGATGTGGCTCGAGTCCGACCGGCTCGGCAGCCCCGTCTTCCGCGAGTTCTACAGCGAGCGGAACGTCATCCTCGAGGAGAGGCGTCAGACGCTCGAGTCGCGCCCCGGCGGCCTCGTGAACGAGGCGTTCAACGCGATGACCTGGATGGCCCACCCGTACCACTGGGAGGTCATCGGCTGGCCGAGCGACATCGCCCAGGTGACGCGCGAGCAGGCGAACGAGTTCTTCGCGACCTACTACGCGCCGAACAACCTCACCGCGATCCTCGTCGGCGACCTCGACGTCGAGAAGACGTTCGCCCTCGCGGAGAGGTACTTCGGCCGGATCCCCGCGAACCCGAAGGGGGTCCCGCCCGTCGTCACGCTCGAGCCGGCGCAGCCCGCCGAGCAGCGGATGGTCGCCGAGGTCGAGACGACCCCCTCCGCCGAGGTCGACTACAAGGCCGTCCCGGCCGTCCACGCCGACGCGGCGGCGCTCCAGGTCCTCGGCGTCGTCCTCGGCGGGCCGCCGATGATGGGCCGTCCCGGGATGGGCGGGCCGATGCGGCCCCCGTCGGGCCGGCTCCACAAGGCGCTCGTCCTCGACCAGAAGGCCGCGACGCGCGCCTCGGCGTCGTTCCGCGGGCAGAAGTACGGCGGCCTCTTCTACGTCTCGGCGACGCCCGCTCCCGGCAAGCGCCCCGACGAGGTCGAGCCGCTCCTTTACGCCGAGCTCGACAAGGTCCTGAAGGACGGCGTCACCGACGACGAGCTCGCCCGCGCCAAGAACGCGATCCGCGTCGCCTGGTACTCCCGCCTCGAGAGCAACGCCGGCATCCGCGAGTCGCTCGCGCAGGCCGAGAGCGCGGGCACGTGGCGCGACCTCCTCGGGTCGCAGAAGAAGGTCGAGGCCGTCACGCGCGAGGACGTGCAGCGCGTGGCGAAGAAGTACCTCGTGAAGGAGGGCCGCAACGTCCTCCTGACGACCCGCAAGGGGGGCGGCGAGGGGATGCCGCGCCGGCGTCCCGGCGGCATGCCGCCCGGAGGGATGCCCGGAGGAGCCCCGGCTCTCGCTCCCGCCCCGGCCCCCGCGCCCGCTTCCGCCCCGACCCCGGAGGTGAAGGGATGAACCGCCTCGCGAAGAACGCCGCGCTCCTCGCCGCCTTCGCGGCGACGACCGCCCTCGGGCAGGCCATCCCCGACCGCCCCGAGAAGCTGACCTACCCCGCGATCTCGTGGGAGGTCCCGAAGGCGAAGGACGCGAAGGTCGTCCTGAAGAACAAGGTCCCGGCGTACCTCGTCGCCGACCCGTCCGGCGTCCCGCTCGTCCGGGTCAGCGTCTGGTGGCGCGGCGGCGCCTACCTCGACCCCGCCGGCAAGGAGGGGCTCGCGAGCCTCTTCGGCTCCCAGCTCGCCGTCGGCGGGACGCAGAAGACCGACGCCGCGAAGCTCGAGGACCGCCTCGAGGCGCTCGCCGCGACGCTCTCGTCGAGCTGCGGGCCGACGAGCGGAGGCATCCACATCAGGGTCCAGGAGAAGGACCTCGCCGAGGGGCTCGCTCTCCTGATGCAGGCCCTCACGCAGCCCGCCTTCGCGCAGGACCGGCTCGACCTCGCGAAGAAGAACGCCCGCCAGGGGCTCGAGCGGCGGAACGACGCCGTCACCTCGATCGCACAGCTCCAGATGCCGGCCCTGCTCTTCGGCGAGGGGTTCTTCGCGACGGAGCGGACGACGGCCGCGAGCCTCGACGCGATCACGCGCGAGGACCTCCTCGCCCTCCACGCCTCGCTCCTCCACCCCGCCAACCTCGTCGTCGAGGTCTCCGGGAAGCTCGAGAGGAGGGCGATGACCGACCTCCTGAACCGCACCGTCGGCGCGATCAAGGCTGGCCCGGCGGCGAAGCCGAGCCCGAAGGTCCCGCTGCCCGAGTTCGCTCGCAAGCCCGGTCTCTACGTCACCGACAAGGACGCCCCGCAGGCGATGCTCCAGTGGGCCTTCCCCGGGATGCGCCGCTCCGACCCCGACTGGTACCCGGCGATGGTCATGAACCACGTCCTCGGCGGCGGCGGCTTCGCGGCGCGCCTCATGAAGAAGATCCGCTCCGACGAGGGGCTCACCTACGGCGTGAGGACGCAGCTCGGCGAGGGGCCGTACTGGCGCGGCGACCTGACCGGGGGCCTTCAGACGAAGAATGCCACCGTGGCCTACGCCCTCCGCCTCGCGCTCGCCGAGATGCAGCGGCTCAAGGACGAGCCGCTCACGGAAGCCGAGCTCGCCTCGATCAAGGACGGCCTCGTCGAAGCGTTCCCCGCGCAGTGGGGAAGCCGCCAGGCCGTCGCGAACCGCTTCGCCGACGAGAACCTGAACGGCTGGCCCGAAGACTGGTGGCTCGACTACCGCGAGAAGGTGAAGGCCGTGACCGCCGCCGACGTCCAGAAGGCGGCGAGGAAGCTCCTCGACTTCGAGAAGATGGTCGTCCTTGCGGTCGGCAAGGCCTCCGAGATCGAGGCGGGCGACGCCGACCACCCGGGCGCGCTGAAGGACGCCGCGAAGCTCCCGCTCGCGCGCCTCCCGCTCCGCGACCCGCTCACGCTGAAGCCGATTCCCTGACCTCTGTCTTCGCCCGGCCGCCGCTGCCGGCGGCCGGGCGAGGCTTCGGGGCCGCGCGGAGGGTGACCGTGAAGGTCGTCCCCTCTCCCTCGGCCGTCCGCAGCGAGATCGACCCGCCCATCCTCTCGCACAGCTCCTTCGAGATCGCCAGACCCAGGCCCGAGCCTCCGTGCGCGGCGGCGACGGCCGCGCTCGCCTGCTGGAACGGGCGGAACAGACGCTCCACCACCCCCGGGGCCATCCCCGGACCGGTGTCGCTGACGTGGAGGAGGACGGAGCCGTTCGCCTCCGTCGCTCCGAGCGTGACGAGGCCGTCGCGGGTGAACTTCGCGGCGTTCCCGACGAGGTTCAGGAGGACCTGCCGGAGACGCGTCTCGTCGGCGAGGACCCAGGTCGGCCCCTCGGTCGTCAGGAGGACCCGGTTCCCTCCCCGCCTCACGATCGGGAGCGACGCGGCCGCGATCCCCTCGAGGACCCGTGTCGCGTCGATCGTCTCGACCCTCAGGGCCAGGCTCCCGTGCTCGAGCCGGGCGAGGTCGAGCACCTCGTCGAGGAGCGTGAGCTGATGGAGCGCGAGGTCCCTCACGCGCAGGGCGTCGGCGAGGAGCGTTGCATGCCCCGGCGCCTCGAGCTGGTCGCAGAGGAGCTCGGTGTAGCCGAGGACGCAGTTCAGCGGCGTCCGGAGCTCGTGCGCGAGCCAGACGGCGAGCCGCGCCTTCTCGGCCGCGTAGGTCTTCGCGACGTCGCACGAGTCGCAGCGCGGTGTGGTCGGGAGGGCCGCCCCGCTCGCGGCCGCACGCCCAGCCGCGGGCCCCTTCTCCCATCTCCTCCGCTCGCCGCCTGGAGAGCGATCCGCCGTATCGACCTCCCGTCGCGCCGCTCCGGCCCGCCGCACGTCCCGTCTCCGTAAAGTCGGTCCGACTATGCCGCTCCCTCCTGCACTGCGGCATCCCCCGAACGGGTGAGGCGCCCGCCGGCGACCCGAAACCTTCTTCTTGACGCCGCGTATTTCACGGTGATATCACTTCGGTAGCAGCCGACAGGAGGTCGCGCCATGAAACCGAACACCCTGAGCGTCAACCGGGAAGTTCCGGCGACGGTCCACAACGGGTGGCCGATGCTCGTCTTCGCCCTTCTCCTCCTCGCCGCGGACATCGGCCTCTTCGTCTGGTCGATCGCCGCGGGCGTGCAGGCGAAGGGGGACCCCTATGTCCTCCCCTTCGTCGTCTCCCTGCTGGGACTCCCCGCCTGGATCGTCTTCGTCACCGGCTTCTTCACGCTCCAGCCGAACGAGGCCCGGGTCCTCGTCCTCTTCGGCGCGTACAAGGGGACCGTCCGGGAGGCCGGCTTCCACTGGGGGAACCCGTTCTACTCGAACGGGTCCGGCGCGGCGGCCGCCGCGGCGGCCGCCGCCGCCTCCGCCGAGGGGCACGGCGCGAAGCCGGCGGCCCTCGCCGCCCAGGCCGCGCAGGCCGCCGGCCGGCGCTCCTCGAAGCGGAACCGGATCTCCCTGCGCGCCCGGACGCTGAACGGCCAGCGGCTGAAGGTGAACGACAAGGGGGGCAACCCGATCGAGATCGCCGCCGTCGTCATCTGGCGCGTGCAGGACACCGCCATGGCGATGTTCGACGTGGACGACTACGAGCAGTACGTCGAGACCCAGAGCGAGTCGGCCCTCCGCCACATCGCGAGCCTCTACGGCTACGACCACGGCGAGGAGGACGAGATCACCCTCCGCTCGAACGTCGAGGAGGTCTCGGCCGCGCTCAAGAAGGAGCTGCACGAGCGGCTCGCGAAGGCGGGCGTCGTCGTGGAGGAGGCGCGTCTCACCCACCTCGCCTACGCCCCCGAGATCGCCCAGGCGATGCTCCGCCGCCAGCAGGCGGAGGCGGTCATCGCCGCCCGCCAGAAGATCGTCCACGGCGCCGTCTCGATGGTCGACATGGCGCTCAAGGAGCTCGCGGAGAAGCACGTGGTGACGCTCGACGACGAGCGGAAGGCCGCGATGGTCAGCAACCTGATGGTCGTCCTCTGCGGCGACTCCGAGGTCCACCCGGTCGTCAACGCCGGGACCCTCTATGGCTGAGGAGTGATGCCGAGCCGCCCCGCCGCCCCGCCGCCCCCCGGGGAGTCCCGCAAGGCCTTCCTCCTCCGGGTCGACCCCGCCCTCTTCGCCGAGATCGAGAGGTGGGCGGCGGACGAGCTCCGGAGCGTGAACGGCCAGGTCGAGTACCTCCTGCGGGAGGCGGTGAAGGCGCGGCGGCGCGGCTCGGGCCGGAATCCCCGGCCCGGACCGGCCGGCACGGCCGGGGCGTGACTTCCGGGGGCGAAAGGAGACAATGGGGCGCCGCGTGCCGCCGGGCCTTTCGCCCCCGGCTCCCGGCTTCGGGAGGGGTGGAATGACGACCGAGAAACGCCGGCAGGCCGTCCTTCTGATGGCGGAGGACAACGACGACGACTTCCTCCTGGCGCGGAGCGCCCTCGAGGAGGCGCGCCTGCTGAACGACCTGCGAAGGGTGCACGACGGCGTCGAGCTGCTCGACTACCTCCGGCGCCGTCCGCCGTTCGAGGACCCGGAGGCGAATCCCCTTCCGGCCCTCATCCTCCTCGACCTGAACATGCCGAAGATCGACGGCCGGGAGGCGCTCTCCCAGATCCGGAACGACCCGGCGCTCTGCCACATCCCGGTCGTCGTCCTGACGTCGTCCACCGCGCCGGAGGACGTCCAGCAGGCCTATCGCCTCGGAGTCAATTCCTACATCGCCAAGCCGGTGACGTTCGCCGGCCTCGTCGCCTCGCTCCGGATCCTCGGCCTCTACTGGTTCGAGCTCGTCGTCCGGCCGGAGTGACCTGCCGCGTGAGCTCGGACGCCCCGCTCCCCCGCATCCTCGTCGTCGACGCCGACGCCGACGAGGCGCTCCTCGTCGAGGGATACCTCCGCGAGGGGCTCGGGGGGGCCGAGCTCCCGGTGAGTCGGGCGCTGTCGGCCGCCGACGCCAGGACCGCGCTCGCCGCGGACCCGCCCGACGTCCTCCTCCTCGACGTCCGCGCGCACGACGCGGAGGCGTTCGCCCTCCTCGAGGAGATGAAGGTCGCCGGGAGCCCGGTCCCGACGATCGTCCTGACCGGCCGCTCGAACGCCGAGGCGGCCCTCCACGCCCACCGGCTCGGCGCGGCCGAGGTCCTCGTGAAGCCCAGCCTGACCCCCGCGAGCCTGGCCGCCACGGTCCGGTTCGCGACCCAGCTCGAGGAGTCGCGGCGGAAGGAGGCCGAGACGGAGCGGGCTCTGCGCCGGGCCGAGCGCCAGGCGGAGGCTCTCGTCG
>JAKLER010000219.1 GCA_022711615.1 Acidobacteriota bacterium | reverse complement strand
ACTCCCGGGTCGGTCTCGGGCGCTGCCACCGCCGGGGCCGGCGCGGGGCCTTCCGTCCGGGCTGCCTTCTCCTCCCACGTCACGGGGACGGCCGGATAGGCCGAGACGGGAGAAGGCGCGGCCTCGCGGACCGCCGGACGCGGCCCCTCGATGCGCAGCCGGAAGCCACCCTCCTCGACCTCGAGGCTGGCGAGGCCCCGGCGAGCGACCAGATCTGCGAGTTCCCTGATTTCCTTGACGTTCATTTCCTTCTCTTCGCGGGGTTCGGTCTTCTGCGGGGCGGTTCGGCCCTCAGAGGAGGGCCGGACGAAGCTGCTCGGCGGCGCGCGCCACCTCAAACCGAATCCGTCCCGTCGGGATGCCGGGGACGGTCTTCAGGAGGAGCGCGTATTCGGACGTGATTGCCTGCACCGACGCCGTCCCGGCGCTCCCCCTGAGGACGAGGCTTCGGAGCTCCCCCTCGCCGACCTCGGCGCGGGCGCGGCGAACGTTCTTCCAGAACGCCGTCAGCTCGGCTGACAGGCTCTCCATCGCCTCGGCCTCGTGTCGGGGGCCGACGGTGACGACCGGGACTCCCTCCAGGTCGGTCACGAGAGCCGCCGCCGGCGCGAGCCTCTCGACGACCTCTTCGACGGCGGCAGCGAGGTCTCCGTCGGTCGGGCGGGGCCTTCGTGCGAAGGGCTCGACCCATTGCTCGAGCCGCCCGCGCACCGACGCGCTCCGCGCCGCCTCGATCTCCGCGGCGGCGTCGGCATATCGCCGAGCCTTCTCGGCGTCGGGCTCGGTGCGGGCCAGCTCGAGATAGGCCTCGCGGGCGCGCCCGAGGTGGCCCTGGGCACGCAGCAGCCTGGCCAGCGTCTCGGTGGCGGCGGGCACGGGAAGCGGCGCCGGCTCCGGGGCCGCAGGGAACGGAGCGACGACCGGCTCGGACAGAGCCGGGGCGTAAGCCGGCTCCGACGGGACCTCCGCCCCGGCGCCCTCGGAGAGTGAGTCGAGCGCCGGACCGGCCTCGATCGACGAGGCCGCCGGGAACGACGGTGGCGCCGCCGGGGGCAAAGGCTCTTCCCCTGGGAACGGGACGGGCGCGGCTTCAGCCGGCTCTGCGAGCCGCTCGGGCTCGGGTCCGGCGACCGCCTCCGAGGGGTCCGAGACGGCCCCCGGGGCGGACAGGTCCGGAAGCGCTGCGACGTGCGGGGCGATCGCTTCGGCAGGAGACGGGGAGGCTGACGCCGAGACGTCATCCGGGACGAAGGCCGCCGGAAGCGGCTCTGCCTTCGGGGTTCCCGTCGCGACCGGCCCGCCCGGCGGGGGCGCCTTCGGGACGGCCGGCACGGGGATCCGGAGTCCCGACTTCGGCGAAGGAGGTGGGGCCAGCTCGACGTCGAGCTGGCGGATAAGCTCCGCGACCTCCCGGTCTCCCGGGCTGAGGCCGCGGAAGAGCTTCAGCCGCTTGATCGCCTCGATCTTCTCGCCGCGGGCGAGGTGGACGTCCGCGAGCTGCCGGATCGCGACGAGGTTCTGCGGATCGAGCTTCAGCGCCGACTGGAAGGAGTCGATCGCCCTGTCGAGCTGGGCCGTCTGCTGAAAGAGCCTCCCGAGGGCGACGTAGCCCGCCACCGAGGAAGGATTCTGCGCGAGCCCCGACTCGAGGATGTCGATCGCCTCGCGCGGGCGCCCCTGCCTGCGATGCTCGTCCGCGACGGCGAGGAACTGCCGCGGCCCGGTCTCCCGGGTCAAGCTCCTCTTGATCTCGTCGATGCGAGACAGCGTCCTGCTGAAGAGGCCCATCGGTCCCGGTCAGTGTACGGCAAAGCGGGCGGCGGAAAAAGCTCGGGCCGCCCCGAGGGGCGGCCCGAGCCGGGTGGAGACGTCTGCGAGAAGCCTACTGAACCGTGAAGGTGTAGCTGATCGTCCGCGTATGGGCTGCGCCGCCGCACGAGGGCGTGTCGGTCGCAGTGACCTGGATCGTCTTAGGTCCCGTCGGAAGCGTCCCGTCCGACACGAGCGCCAGAGTCTGGCCCGGAGCGGGCGGGTTGAAACCGGTGGCGGGGCTCACCGTCCAGGTGATCGGTGAGAAGGCTCCCGGGGTCGGATTCGGGGTGGCCGTGAATGTACCGACCGGCCCGCCCGCGAGGGGAACCGTCGCGGCCGGAGGGGCCGTGATCGCGAGCGGCCCGTTCGGGTCGATGAGCTGCAGGCCGATCGTCCGGCTCGTCGTGGTCGGCGTCGCGTCGGTGACGCTGAGCGTGACGGGGACCGAGATCGTCCCGCCCGCGCCCGCCGTCGCCAGCTGCGGGGTGCCGGAGATCGCTCCGGTGAGCGCGTCGATCGTCATTCCGGGAGGCAGGCCGGTCGCGCTCCAGGTGTACGGCGTCGTCCCGCCCGTCGCCGTCGCAGTCGTCCCGGCGTAGGCGGTGCAGAGCGTCGCGGCGGGCAAAGCGGCCGTCGTGATCGAAGCCGCAACGCGGCAGGCGGTGTCGGCCGGGTTGTAGATGAGGATGTTCGGAAGGTCGACCGTGCAGCCCGTCCGGGCGTTCCGGAGACGGATGCCGAACGACGTGGCGACATACCGGGTCCCGGTGACGGTCGTGCCACCCGACGGGACGCAGGGCTGCTCGTTCAGCGCCGTGTCGGGGATGGCCGGGGCCGTGAAGCTGAGCTGGCCCGCGTTCGCCACGATGGCGTTGTTGATCGGGATGCTGACGCCGCCGCCGAAGACCTCGACCGTCATCGGGTCCGCGAAGTTCGTTCCCGTGACGGTGATCGTCGCCGGCGCGCCCCCGAGCGGCGAGCCGAAGGGGCCGCCCGCCTGGTTCAGCTGCGTCGGGGTGGCGCTGACCGCCGTCATCGCGTCGATCCGGTAGATGAACGGCGTGTCGAGCGTGTCGCAGGACGCCGAGGCGAGCGCGGGGAACGAGATCGTGAGCGTGCCCGGGACGTTGGCGCACGACGGTCCGCCGCCGAGCTGCGGGTCGATCGCGGGCATGACGAGAGTGATGAGCGAGGAGGAGACCGACGTGACCTGCGGACGCAGGAGCAGGCCGGCCGACTCGAACGTCACCTCGACCGGCTCCTCGAAGCCCTGGCCGGCGATCGTCACGACCGTCGACTGGTTCCACGACGCCGACGACGGGACGACGCTGTTGAGCGTCGGGCAGGAGTAGTACCGGAAGCGGACCGGGCTCGTGTACTCCTTGCCGGCGTACGGGTCACGGACGACGACGTCGACCGTCTGGCCCGCCAGCGCGCTGTTCGGTCCGGTGGCGAGAGGCGTCAGGAAGATGATCTGGCTGGCCTTGATCTCGACGACCGAGGCCTCGACGCCGCCGACGAAGACCTGCATCGGGAGCTTGAAGTTCCGGCCGAAGATCGTGACGCGCGTGGAGGCGTCGTTCGGTCCCGCGGACGGGGAGATCGAGGTGATGACCGGCTCGAGGAAGCCGCCGGGGAAGTAGGTGTAGGCCTTGACGGCCTGGGCGCACGCCTCGCGCGGGCCGCCCGCGTCGACGAGGACGCGGACGTCGACGGTTTCCGGCTTGTCGGGGCTGGCGAGGACGCGGCGGGGAGTCGTCACCCGGATCTGGGAGTCGGTGACGCTGAGCGTGACGCCCTGGTTGCCGCCGAAGTAGACGGCCGTCCGGTCCGTGGTGGTGCTCGTGCCTCCCGCCGTGAAACCGCCGCCCTGGATGACGACGATGTCGCCGCCGTCCGGGCTGCCCGCGTTCGTCGGGTCCTCCGGGAGGACCGTCGCGATGAACAGGCCCGGCACTCCCGTACAGGTCCCGGCGCCGCCGTCGGCGCGGTAGGTGAACGCCTGCGGAAGGAGGCCGCTCTGCTGGGAGACCAAGCCGAGGTCGGCCGTCACCGCGACGTCGACCGTCTCGGGGACCGCGGGGTTCGCGAGGACCCGACGCGGAGTCTGAACGGTGATCTGCGTCCCGCTGACGGAGACGACGGAGGCCGGCGCGGCGCCGAACGTGACGCGCGTCGTGGCCACCGAGCTCGTCGGCGAAGGGAGGAAGTTCGTGCCCGTGACGACGACCTGCTGTCCCCCCTCCGGCTTGCCCGAGTTCGGGTTCACCGACGTGACGGTCAGCCGCTTGTTCGGGTCGACGCAGTAGTACGTGAAGGCCTTCGGGCTGGTGATGTCGCCGAGGGGAACGTCGCCCGAGAAGAAACGGATGACGACGTCGACCGCCTCGGGGACGAGCGGGTTCGCGAGCGTTCGGGCCGGCGTCAGCACCTCGATCCGGGTTTCGGTGAGGCCCTGGACCGAGGCCGGCTTGCCGCCGAAGAGGACCTGGACGTTCGCGGTGTCGGTGCCGAAGCGTCCGCCGTTGATCGTGACGACGTCCCCTCCCGCGCAGCTCCCGGAGGTCGGGCTGATGCTCGAGATGAAGGGGCCGTTCGCGGGGACAGGCTGGTAGTCGATCGCCTTCTCCGCCGTGCCGCACTCGAACGCCGCCTTCACCTTCGCGAGACCTGCGGAGGTCGCGCCGAGGGTCACGTCCGCGAAGCCGTTCTGCGTCACCTTCGAGACGCTCGGGAGCCCCGTCTCGAGGAAGAAGCCGAAGTCGGTCGTGAAGGTGACCGAGGTCCCGTCGGGGACGAGGGCTCCCCCCTTGCGGACCGTCGCCCGAAGGATGATGGCGGTCCCGGCCATCGGGGTGACGCCGGTCGCGTCGAGCGCGATCGTCACCGTGCAGCTGCCGCCGTCGTTGCCCCCGCCGGCCGGGGGTTTGGGCGACGTGGGCGACTCGCCGGAGCAGCCGGCGAGGAGCAGGGAAAGGCCCACGGTCGCGGCGAAGAGGGGCTGGAGGGTTCGGCGCATCGCTTTCACCTCGGAGTTTCCACGCACCTTCGACATGCCGTCCTCAGTCCACCCGCGCGACGATCGTCTGCGTCGCGGCGCTGTAGAGGAAGGTGAGGCCGAAGCTGCCGACGCCCCGGACGGGCTGGCCGGAGAGCGTCCGGCCCCGGTAGGTCACGGTCGCCCGGCATCGGATCTCGCTGTTTCCCGTCTCGCGGTCGATCCCGCCGTTGTACGGCTGGAGCTGGTCGAGCGGGGCCTTGAGGAGCGCCGTGCGGGTCATGTGGGGGTAGTTCGACAACGTCGAGGTCCCGCCGGCCGGGATGAGCACGTTGCCCGGGAACGTCTCCGTCTCCGGGGCCTTCGTGCCGCCGTCGATCCGCTTCCACTCGACCACGTAGTCGTCGAGGCGGGTGTCGAGGAAGCTCGACGAGCCGCCCGTCGGGTTCTTCAGGTTCGACTTGAGCTCGACCGTGTCGAACTGGAGCGGCAGGCCGCTTCCGACGTTCCACGACTCCGGGAGGAGCGTGTAGCTGACGGACAGGTAGACGGGAGAGGCGTCGTCTCCCTGCGTGTTCGACGAGCAGCCGGCCACCGCGAGGACTCCGGCCAGGAGGGCGACGGCGAGGGGGAATCGGTTCTTCATCGTTCGGCTCCGTGTCGCGGCCTCAGAGCGCCTTCATCACGCGCGGCGTGATGAAGATCATCAGCTCGTCTGTGGTCTCGTCCATCGTCTTGTTCCGGAAGAGGCCTCCGAGGAGGGGGATCTTCCAGAGGCCCGGGATCATGTTCTGACCGTCGTTGGCCGAGAGCTTGAAGATACCCGCGATCATCCCTGTCCCGCCGTCCCGGACCATCAGGCGGGTCTGCGCGTCGCGCGTGACGAGCGGGACGTTGTTGCCTCCCGTGATCGCGACGCCGGGCGCCGGCTCGCGGCGCTGGATCTTGATGTCGAGGATGACGGTCCCTTCCGCGGTGACCTGCGGGGTGACGTCGAGGCGGAGCGTGGCGTCGATGTAGAGGACCGTCGTCGTGTTGTTGACCGTCGTCTGGACCGGGATCTGGAAGCCCGACTGGACCGACGCGGCGACGTTCGTCTGCGTCAGGATCTTGGGTGAGGAGACGATCTTGACGAGGCCCCTCGCCTCGGCGGCGCTCAGCGCGACGTCGAGCCGGAACGTGTCGAGGACGTTCGCGAGGCTCGCCCGGAGGATCTGGTTCCCGTTCGGGAGCGAGACCGCGCCTTCCACCTCGGCGCTGTTCGGGAAGACCATGCCGGTCGTGTTCCCGTGGGCCTGGTCGGAGACGCCCAGGAACCCCCAGTCGATGCCGAGGCGCTTGCTGAAGGTGCGCGTCGCCTCCACGATCCGCGCCTCGATCATGACCTGCGGCACGGGCGTGTCGAGGCTCTTGACGAGGTCGAGGACCGTGGGGAGGTACTCGGGGAGCTCCTTGATGATGAGGAGGTTCGACCGCTCATCGACGAAGATGTCGCCGCGCGGGGACATGACCTTCTTCGCGGTCCCTGCGGCGGCTGCGGCGCTCGCGTAGGAGAGCTTCTGGATCACGGTCCGGGTCGGACGGTTCGCTTCCTGGGCCTTGAGGAGGCTCTGGCGGGCCGCTTCCTCGGAGGCGAGCTTGCCCGTGGCGGCGATCCGCATGACGTTCCCCTCGAGGACGTAGCCGAGCCCGTTGATCTTGAGGATCAGCTCGAGGGCCTGGTCCCAGGGGATGTCGGTCAGCGAGACGGTGACGGTGCCGCGCACGTCCGGGTCGAGGACGATGTTCAGGTTCGTCAGCTCGCTGAACTTCTGGAGCGTGTCCTTGATGTCGGCGTCCTTGAGGTTCAGGGTCAGGGGCTCGCCGGTGTACTGACGCTCCGTCTGGCCGATCGCCCGGGACTCGTACGGGTTCGAGATGTCCTTCAGCTGGCCGCTGCCCTGCTGCTCCGCGGCCAGGGTCTCGGCGGCCTCCAGGAGCGCGCGGTCGTCCGCCGAGGTCTTCCGTCGTGCGGGGCGCGTCGCGGCGGGCGCCGCGACGGCGACCTCGGGGGAGGCGACCGTCACGGTCGGAGCGGGCGCAGAGGCGACGCGCGCCGGCTCCGGCTCGGACACGACGACGGGCTCGTGGGCCGAAAGCGCCGCCGTCGCGACCGGCTCCGAAGCGGCGGGGGGCTCGGCGGCGGCCGGCGGGGCGGCCGGCGCCGTCTCGGCGACGCGGACCTCGGGGGCCTCGGCGACCGGGACGACGGGCTCGGGAGCCGTCGGTGTTGCCGCGACCGGCTCGGGGACCGCGGCGGGCGGGACGACCGGCTCGGAGGCGTCGTCGGCCTCGTGCGCCTCGTACGAGCCCGCGGCCGGAGCGACGGGAAC
>JAKLER010000218.1 GCA_022711615.1 Acidobacteriota bacterium | reverse complement strand
TGGTTCCCGCGGGGACGAACGCGGCGGGCCGCGCGCTTTACCGCGCGGACTTCTGCCTCCTCGCGAAGCTCGTCCCGGAAACCCCGCGCCGCTGAGGCGAAGGAAGGCGAGCGGGGCGCGCCGCCGCCCGGAGCCGCGGGCGGCTCAGAGGGGGCGGACGCCGAAGAGCGCGCCGCTCTCGAGCAGGACCCAGAGCAGCCCGTCGGGCCCCGGCGCGAGGTCGACGATCGCCGGGACGGCCGCGTCCTCGTCCTTTCCGAGGAGGAGCGCGAGGCCGAGCCGGGGGAGCGTTCCGAGCGGCGTGCCGTCCGTGGAGAAGCGGGTGAGCGCGGCGCCTTCGGGAGCCGTGGCCTCCGCCGCGACCCACGTCGTTCCGTCGGCGGCGAAGCGGAGCGCACGGGGCGAGAGGAGGGCGTCGGCCCCGGGGCCACGACCCGCGGCGAGGGGAGAAGCGCCCGCGGTCCCGGCGACGACGACCTGCCGGGTCTCGCCGTTCCGGACGACGGCGTGGACGCGGCCCCGGGCGTCCGCGTCGAACGAAAGCACCGCGCTCCCCTCGGGGCCGAGCGGCGCGGGCGGACCGGCCTTCGCCTCGTCGAACGCGAGGACCCCGTTGCCTGACGCGGCCCTCAGGACGCCGCTCGCGTCGACGCGGAGGAGCGTGACGGGCCGCCCCGCGTCGAGCGTCGCCGGGCGCGCGCGGCCCGGACGATGGACCTCGACCGTGGGGCCGCCCGTCGCGACGAAGAGGGCCTGGTCGCGCCGGCGGAGCGCGACTCCCGTCGGCGGCGCAGATGACCGGGCCGCCTCGCCCGGCGACGCGGCCGAGGCGGCCGTCAGCCGGAGGACCCGCCCGACGCCCGACGTCGCGACGTAGAGGCGGCCGGAACGGTCCACGTCGAGCGCCACGGGTCGAAGGGCGCCCTCGACGGAGATCGGCGGGCTCGCGGCGAGGCCGGTCACGGCACCGAGGAGGACGACGACGGTCACGTCCTCGCCGAGGGGGAGCGGCGCGACCTCGAACGGAACGAACGGCGTCGCCTCTCCCGGCAGCAGCTCTCCGAGAGAGAGCGGCCTCGAGAGCGAGAGCGGTGCGGGCTCGGGGGCGGCCCGGCCTGGAACCGCGCGGACCGTCGTCGTGACGGTACGGAAGTCGAGCTCGAGACCGGAGAGGAGCGAGCCGGAGCCGTTCGTGAGGCGGGCCTCGCCCCGGAGCCGCGCGCCGTCGACGGCGAGACGCGCCAGCTCGAGTCGGAGCGGACCCTCCGCGCCGGGGACGCGGAGGGCGTAGGGGCCGGATGCGAGGACGCTCCCGCTCCCTCCGAGAGCGAGCGCGAAGGCCTGTCCGCCCGGAGCGGCCGCCTCGGACGGCGCGGTCGTGGGCGACGCGGGGCGGCCGACGGCCGCCGCAAGGGGCGCGGCGACGAGGAGGGCGAAGGCGAGCCGTGCGCAGAGGCGAACCACGTTTCCGATGGTAGCCGCCCCGGCGTCTCCCCGTGGGATGATTACGGGCCTGGCGTGATGACCACTCCCCCCGTTTCAAGGAGCGTTCCCTGATGAAGCAGATCCCGACGGACCTCGTGCCCGCCCTCCTCATGGTCTGCGCGTTCGCCGCCGTCCTCGTCCCGCGAGAGGCCGGGGCCCAGGGCCGCGTCGGCTACCCGGCGACGCGCGCCGTCGACGCGAAGGACGTCCTTCACGGCGTGACCATCCCCGACCCTTACCGCTGGCTCGAGGACGCGAAGGACCCCGAGGTGCAGGCCTGGATGAGGGCGCAGGACGACCTGACGCGAAAGGAGCTCGCGAGGGTCCCCGAGCGCGCTCGCCTCCTCGCCCGGCTCAAGGAGCTCGCCTACCTCGACTCGGTGTCCGCGCCGACGAAGCGCGGGAGCCGCCTCTTCCTGACCCGCCGCCACGCGACGAAGGAGAAGTCGGTGGTGTACTGGAAGGAAGGGAAGGCGGGCGAGGAGAAGGTCCTTTTCGACCCGAACGGCTGGTCGAAGGACGGGAGCGCCGGCCTCGGCGACTGGCAGGCGAGCCACGACGGGACGAAGGTCGTCTACCAGCTCAAGGAGAACAACTCGGACGAGGCGACGCTCCGCGTGATCGACGTGGCGACCGGGAAGGTCTCCGAGATCGACGTCATCCCGGGCGGGAAGTACGCGACCGCGTCGTGGACGCCGGACGGCTCGGGCTTCTACTACACGTGGCTCCCGACCGACCCGAAGATCCCCGTCGACGAGCGGCCCGGGCACCAGGAAGTCCGCTTCCACCGCCTGGGCGAAGACCCGGCGAAGGACCGCGTCGTCCACGGGAAGCTCGGGGACCCGACGGCCTTCCTGTCGGCCACGCTCTCGCGTAACGGGCGCTGGCTCGTCCTCTACGTCCAGTACGGCTGGACCTCGAACGACGTCCTCTACCGCGACCTCGCCGACCCGACGCAGGCCGACCGCTGGACGCCGCTCGTCGTCGGCACGGAGGCGCAGTGGGGGGTCGAGGTCTTCGGCGACCGCTTCTTCGTGACGACGAACGACGGAGCGCCTCGGAGCCGCGTCTTCGAGGTCGACCCGCTCCGCCCGGCGCGGAAGGAGTGGAAGGAGGTCGTCCCCGAGCGGAAGGACGCGACCCTCGTTTCGGCCTCGGTCCTCGGCGGGCGCCTCGCGCTGAACTACCTCAAGGACGCGTCCTCGCTCCTCGAGGTCCGCGAGCTCGACGGGGCGCTCGTCCGCGAGGTGAAGCTCCCCGGCCTCGGGACCGTCGACGGCCCCTTCGGCCTCCCGGACGAGGACGAGGCGTACTACTCGTTCGAGTCATACACGACGCCGCGCGAGATCCACGCGACGTCGATGAAGACGGGCGTGCAGGAGCTCTGGTTCCGGCTGACGGTCCCCGTCGACCCGTCGGCCTACGAGGTCGAGCAGGTCTTCTTCCCGTCGAAGGACGGCACGCGCCTCTCGATGTTCCTCGTCCACCGGAAGGGAATGAAGCGGGACGGGGCGGCCCGGACGATCCTCTACGGCTACGGCGGCTTCCAGGTGAGCGAGACGCCGCACTTCTCCGCGATGCTCTACCCGTGGCTCGAGGAGGGGGGCGTGTGGGCCGCCGTGAACCTCCGCGGCGGCGGCGAGTACGGCGAGGAGTGGCACCGGGACGGGATGCTGCTGAAGAAACAGAACACGTTCGACGACTTCCTCGCGGCGGCGCGCTGGCTTTCGGCCGAGAAGGTGACGAGCCCCGAGCGGCTCGCGATCTATGGCGGCTCGAACGGTGGCCTCCTCGTCGGTGCCGCGATGACGCAGGAGCCGAAGGCCTTCTCGGCCGTCCTCTGCGCCGTGCCGCTCCTCGACATGGTCCGCTACCACCTCTTCGGCTCGGGCCGGACCTGGATCAGCGAGTACGGCTCGGCAGACGACCCGAAGCAGCTCGCAGCACTCCTCGCCTACTCCCCCTACCACGCCGTGAAGACGGGGACCGCCTACCCGGCGACGCTCCTCCTCTCGGCCGACAGCGACGACCGGGTCGACCCGATGCACGCCCGCAAGCTCGCGGCGGCCCTCCAGGCCGCGACGACGGGCGGGCCCGTCCTCCTCCGGATCGAGCGGAACGCCGGGCACGGCGGCGCCGACATGGTGAAGTCGGCCGTCGAGTCCCGGGCCGACGAGTACGCCTTCGTCCTCGCGCACACGAAAGGACAGTGACGCCATGAGAACCCTTCCGATCGTCCTCGCTCTCTCCCTCGCCGCCCCGGCCGGCCTCGCCGCGCCCGCGAAGGCCGCGGCGAAGGACGCGAAGGCCGCGGCCGAGAAGCCGAAGGAGCCGTACTCGGCCGAGTCGTTCGCGGGGCTCGCGCTCCGTGACCTCGGCCCCGCGCTCACCTCGGGCCGCGTCGGCGACCTCGCGGTCGACCCCGTCCGCAAGGGGACGTACTACGTCGTCGTCGCCTCGGGCGGCGTCTGGAAGACGACGAACTGGGGGACGACGTTCGAGCCGGTCTTCGACTCCGAGGGCTCGTTCTCGATCGGCTGCATCGCCCTCGACCCGACGAACCCGCTCGTCGTCTGGGTCGGCACCGGCGAGAACAACAGCCAGAGGAGCGTCGGCTACGGCGACGGCGTCTACCGCTCGCCCGACGGCGGGAAGACGTGGGCGAAGGTGGGGCTCGAGGCGTCCGAGCACGTCGGGAAGATCCTCGTCCACCCGAAGGACGGGAAGACCGTCTACGTCGCCGCGCAGGGGCCGCTCTGGGCCGACGGCGGCGACCGGGGCCTCTACAAGACGACGGACGGCGGGAAGACGTGGAAGGCGGTCCTCTCGATCTCGCCGAAGACGGGCGTCAGCGATGTCTGGATGGACCCGCGCGACCCGGAGGTCCTCTACGCCACGGCCTATCAGCGGCGGCGGCACGTCTTCACGCTCATCAACGGCGGTCCGGAGAGCGGGATCCACAAGTCGACGGACGGCGGGGCGACCTGGACGAAGCTGACGAACGGCCTCCCGAAGGGGGACGTCGGCCGGATCGGCCTCGCGATCCCGCCCACCGCGCCCGACACCGTTTACGCGCTCGTCGAGGCGCGCGGGAAGGACGGCGGCTTCTACCGCTCGCTCGACGGCGGGATGAGCTGGGAGAAGCGGGGCGAGTACGCGACCGGCTCGGCGCAGTACTACCAGGAGCTCTTCCCCGACCCGCACGATGCGAGCCGCGTCTACTCGATGGACGTCTACATGCAGGTGACCGAGGACGGGGGCAAGACGTGGCGGGACGCCGGCGAGAAGGCGAAACACGTCGACAACCACGCCCTCTGGATCGACCCGGAGAACCCGGACCACCTTCTCTGCGGCGGCGACGGCGGCATCTACGAGACGTGGGACCGCTGCGCGACGTGGCAGTTCAAGGCGAACCTCCCGGTGACGCAGTTCTACCGGGTCGCCGTCGACGACGCGAAGCCCTTCTACAACGTCTACGGCGGCACGCAGGACAACAACACGCTCGGCGGGCCGTCGGCGACGACGAAGGTGCACGGCATCGGGAACGAGGACTGGTTCGTCACGCAGGGAGGCGACGGCTTCTTCTCCGCGATCGAGCCGGGGAACCCCGACATCGTCTACTCCGAGGCCCAGCACGGCGCGCTCGTGCGGTACGACCGCAGGACCGGACAGCAGGTCGACGTCCAGCCGCAGGCCGGTCCCGGCGAGGCGCCGCTCCGCTGGAACTGGGACTCGCCGCTCCTGATCTCGCCCCACAAGCCGACGCGCCTCTGGTTCGCGGCGCAGAGGGTCTTCCGGAGCGAGGACCGCGGCAACAGCTGGAAGGCCGTCAGCCCCGACCTGACGCGCCAGGTCGACCGGAACAGGCTGCCCGTGATGGGTCGGGTCTGGAGCGTCGACGCCGTCGCGAAGAACGCCTCGACGTCCTTCTGGGGGAACATCGTCGCCCTCGCCGAGAGCCCGAAGAAGGAGGACCTCGTCTACGCCGGGACCGACGACGGCCTCGTCCAGGTGACGGAGGACGGCGGCGGGACGTGGCGGAAGGTCGCGACCTTCCCGGGCGTCCCGGAGATGACCTACGTCGCCGACCTCGCGCCCTCGCCGCACGAGGCCGACGTCGTGTACGCCGCGTTCGACAACCACAAGCGGGGCGACTTCAAGCCCTATCTCCTGAGGAGCGCCGACCGCGGGAAGACGTGGGTCTCCGTGGCGGGCGACCTCCCCGTCCGCGGCACCGTCTACACCGTCGCCGAGGACCCGGGGAGGCCCGGCCTCCTTTTCTGCGGCACCGAGTTCGGCCTTTTCTTCTCGCACGACGGCGGGAAGCGCTGGGTGCAGCTCAAGGGCGGGATGCCGGTCATCAACGTCCGCGACCTCGCGATCCAGGAGCGCGAGGGGGCGCTCGTCGCGGCGACGTTCGGCCGCGGCTTCCGCGTCCTCGACGACCTGACGCCGCTCCGCCTCGCCACCCCCGAGACGCTCGCGAAGGAGGCGGTCCTCTTCCCGGTCCGCGACGCGTGGGCCTACATCCCGCGGGTGCCGTACGGCCTGAAGGGGAAGGCGTTCCTCGGCGAGTCGTACTACGCGGCCGAGAACCCGCCGTTCGGCGCCGTCTTCACGACGTACCTGAAGGACGAGCTGAAGGGGAGGAAGAAGGCGCGCCAGGAGGCCGAGAAGGAGAGGGCGAAGAAGGGGGAGGACGTCTTCTACCCGACGTGGGAGGAGCTCCGCGCGGAGGACCGCGAGGAGGAGCCGACGCTCCTCCTGACGGTGACCGACGAGGCGGGGAACGTGATCCGACGGCTGACCGCCCCCGCGAAGGCGGGTTTCGCGCGCATCGCGTGGGACCTCCGCTACCCGGCGTCGAACCCGGCACGCCTGAAGCCCGCGGAGGAGAGCCCCTGGTACCCCGGGCCGCGCGGGCCGATGGTCGCCCCCGGCACCTACCGCGTCGCCCTCGCGAAGAAGGCCGACGGCGTCGTGACGCCGCTCGGCGAGCCGCAGTCGTTCCGCGTCGTCCCGCTCGGCGCGGCGACGCTCGGAGAGGTCGACCGGGCCGCGGTCCTCGCGTTCTCGAAGAACACCGCCCGCGTCCAGCGCGCGGCCCTCGGCGCCGTCGAGGCCGCGAAGGAGGCGAAGGGACGCGTCGACCACCTGGAGAAGGCGCTCCTCGACACGCCGGCCGCCCCCGCCGAGCTCTTCGGCGAGGTGCGGCGCCTGAAGCTCGCGCTCGCCGACCTCGACGTCGTCCTGAACGGCGACTCGACGCTCGGGAAGCGGAACGAGCCGGCGCTCCCGGGCCTCGTCGACCGGGTGCAGAACGTCGTCTACGGCCACTGGTCGACGACGGCGGCGCCGACGGCCACCCAGGAGAAGGAGGTCGAGACGGCCGCCGCCGGGATCGGCACGGCCCTCGAGACGCTCCGGACGATCGACCGCGACCTCGACGCCCTCGAGGCGAAGGCCGAGGCGCTCGGCGCCCCCTGGACGCCCGGACGGATCCCCGAGCTGAAGTGACCCGCTGACCGCCGGGGCGCGTGGAGGGCTTCCTCTACGCGCCCCGCACGCGTCGCCCGAGCTTCCGGAGCGCGCCCGTCCAGAGCTCCGCCTCCCGCCCCGTCGGCCGGGCGCGCAGGAGCGGCGCCAGAAGCTCGAAGAGGACGGCGTCGTCCTCGCGCCCCAGGAACCCCGAGGCGCGGAG
>JAKLER010000217.1 GCA_022711615.1 Acidobacteriota bacterium | reverse complement strand
ATCGTCGTGCCGTAGTTCGCGTTGATGAACCGGACCATCTCGTCGGCCCAGACGGCGTAGCCGAGGGAAGTCGGGTGGACGCCGTCGTAGGAGATCAGCCCCCCGCTCAGGAACGCCGCGTTCACGGTGATCCCGGCGTATTCGCGGCCGTGGGTCCGGAGGTCGGTGAAGAACGCCGTCGTGTCGAAGACCTTGTAGCCAGCGGCGGTCGCGATCGACCGGATCTGCGCGTTGAACTCTGCGCCGCGGGCCTTCAGGAGCGCGACCTCCTCGGGATAGAGGACGACGCCCGGGATTCCGAGCTGGGCGTTCGCGTTGTCCGGCAGGGGCTTGTTGCAGTTCGTCCGCCGCGGGTCGTTCGCGGGAGCGCCGCCGGCGTCGAGGACCGCGCAGGGGATGCCGTAGCCGGTCGCGAGGAACGCCGAGGCCGTGATGTTGACGAGGCTCGTCGCCGGGATCGGCGCGACGCCCGCGCCGCCGCCCGTGACGTCTCCGCCGCGCGAGCTCAGGAACGTGAGGGGCTGGCCGTTCGGGCCCATGACGACCTGGCCGCCGGACGTGATGAACGGCGGGATCGTGGAGGTGAAGGGGATCGTCGTGATGTCGGGGATCAGCTGGGCGACGCCCTTCCCGGTCCCGCCCTGGGCGGCCTTGAGGGTGTTCACGACCGCCTGGTAGCTGGCGGCGTACATCGCGGCCGGCATGACGGTGACGCCGTCGACGGCCGTGCCCGAGGTCGCCGGGCCGAGGATCTCGTTCCCGAAGAGCCCGATCGAGACGAACGTCGGCTTCAGCGCCGCCGCCTGCTCGACCTGCGTCGCGTTCAGCGTCCGGAGGACGAGGCCGGCGACGTCGGACGCGCTCGAGGGGCCCTTCTTCGTGAGGGCCGCCTGGAGCGTGTAGCCCGGGATCGAGAGGTTGTCGTAGGGACGGGGGAGGTTCAGGTTCAGCGGCTTGATCTGCGCCGGCCGCGTCCCGAACTGCGGGGCGAGGCTGATGAGGTACATGCAGCCCGTGCCGGGCGTGTCGAGGAGCGGCTGCTCGAACGCGGGCGCGCCGGCCTGCCGGGCGAGGATCGCGTTCCAGGAGTCGACCTGGCCGTAGCGGACCCAGCAGTTGTCGAGGAATCCCGCGTCGACCGAGGCGCCGATCGCTACGAACTTCGAGAAGTCGGCCTGCGCGGCGGCCGGCGAGGCCGTCGCGGCGAGCGCAAGGACGAGGGCGAGGAGGAGGGTGGTCTTGGTCGTCTTCATCGGTCACCCCCTCAGAAGGACGTCCGCATGTTCAGGACGGTGAGGTTCGCGAAGTTCTTCCACCGGCCGTTGAAGTTGTCGTCGTTCGTCGTGACGGAGCGCTCGCTGAACGTGAGGTAGAGGTTCGAGAAGTCGACCCAGGTCTTCTTCCCGATCTTCCAGCTGAAGCCGGCCGAGTAGCCGCGGCGGTTCGCGTCGGGAAGGAGCGGTCCGACGTCGCCGTCCGGCTCGGGGGTCTGGTCGTAGACGAAGCCGGCCATCAGGTCGAACTTCTCGCTCACCTGCCACTTCGCGCCGAAGCGGAGCGCCCAGGCGTCCTCCCAATCGTGGGGCAGCGTGCTCGTGGGGACCTGCTTGCCGTCGACGGCCTCGAACTCGAGGACGGTCGTGTCGAAGGCTGACCACTCGGTGAAGGTCCCGGCGGCCTCGAGGCTCACCTTGCCGAAGTCGTAGCCGATGCCGACCTGGGTCTGGGCCGGGGCCTGGATCGTCGTCTTCGTCGGCACCTTCGTGTTGACCGGGATCTTCGCGGCGAAGGCGGCGTCGAGCTGGGGGTTCCCCGTGGAGATCTGGTAGAACGTGGACTCCCCCTCGAAGTTCGCGTCGACCTGCCCGTGGTACGAGGCGCCGATCGAGAGCTTCGGGGTCGGGGTGATCCTGATGCCGGCGCCGAACGTCACGTCCATCTCGAGGTCCGCGCGGATGTCGGCGTGAGCGGCGTCGACGACGCGGTTCGTGAACGGGTTGAAGAGCGGGACCTTCCGGTGGAGCTTCACGGTCGAGAAACGCATCTCGGGGCCGGCCCCGATCGCGATCACGTCGTTGATCTGCCAGGCGAGCTGGAGGCCCGCGGCGAACTGCTTCAGGTCGACGTACTGGGAGAGGTAGCGGCCGCGGAAGTCCGGCTCGTCCCACTTCGTCGCGAGGCCGAACGGGAACCAGGTCCCGAAAGAGAGGCTGACGCAGTCGCTCAGGCCGTAGGAGGTATAGAAGTTCGGCGGGAAGAAGAACTGGTCCGCCATCTTGACCGAGTAGTCGCTGCCGGGGTACGGGTCGTACCCCTGGGCGAGCTCCGCCTTCGGGATGATCAGCGTCACCCCGGCCATGGCCCGGAGCTCCCCCTTCTTGACCCCCTGGGCGAGGCCCGCCGGGTTGTAGAACATGGCCGACAGGTCGTCCGCGTGCGCGACGAACGCGCCGCCCATCGCGGTCGCGCGCGAGCCGGCTTCGAAGATGGAGAACCCGGCGGCGGACGCCGGGCCTGCGGCGACCAGCGAGATGGCCAGAAGGAGCGCGAGCCCCCCGGCCCGGTACCGATCACTTCCTCTCAACACGAAACCCTCCTCATTCGCGCTTGCGCGATGTGTAAACAACTTCAAGGGCGGGCGGATTCTCTCTCCCGCCTGTCCAGAGTCAAGGCCCCCGGAAGAAGCGCCGGCCCGGCGCGGGCTCGAAAGCCCGGGCCGGGCCGGAAGAGGCGGTGCTGGAGAGGGGCCCTAGGAGCGGCGGACCGGGGCCCGGAGGACCGGCGCGAAGCTCCCCGGCTTCGACGCCTCGCGGGCGAGGAGCGCCTCGTCGATCCGGCCGACGGGCGTCACGTGCGGGGCCGAGGTGACGAGCTCGGGGCTCTCCTCGGCCTCCTTCGCGATCGCGATCATCGCGTCGGCGAAGGCGTCGAGCTCCTCGACCGGCTCCGACTCGGTGGGCTCGATCATGAGCGCGCCCGGGACGATGAGGGGGAACGACATCGTCGGCGGGTGGAAGCCGTAGTCCATCAGCCGCTTCGCGACGTCGATGTTGTGGACCCCCTTCGCCGCCTGGAGCTTGTCGTCGAAAACGACCTCGTGGTAGCTCGGGGCGTCGTACTTCAAGTGGTAGAAGGGGGCGAGCTTCTTCCGGAGGTAGTTCGCGTTCAGGACGGAGGTCTCGGCGACCTCGGCGATCTCGTTGCCATACGAGTGGATGTACGTCAGCGCGCGGACGAGGACGCCGTAGTTGCCGTAGAACGTCCGCATCCGGCCGATCGAGTCGGGCCGGTCGAACTCGAGACGCCAGCCGTCGTCCGCGCCCTCGACGGTCGGGACCGGGAGGAACGGCACGAGCGCGGGCGCCACGCCGACGGGACCCGAGCCGGGGCCGCCGCCGCCGTGGGGCGTCGAGAACGTCTTGTGGAGGTTCATGTGCATTGCGTCGGCGCCGAGGTCGGCGGGGCGGACCTTCCCGACGAAGGCGTTGAAGTTCGCCCCGTCGAGGTAGACGTAGCCGCCCTTCGCGTGGACGATCTTCGTGACCTCGAGGATGTTCTCCTCGAAGACGCCGAGCGTGTTCGGCACCGTGATCATCACGGCGGCGACCTCGTCGGTCATCTTCTTCTCGAGCTCTCCGAGGTCGAGCGTCCCCCGCGGGTTCGAGGCGAGCTCCTGGACCGCGTAGCCGGCGAAGTGGGCCGAGGCCGGGTTCGTGCCGTGGGCCGAGTCGGGGACGAGGACGTACTTGCGCGGAGCGCCCGCCTTCACGTGGGCGGCGCGGATCATCAGGCAGGCCGTCAGCTCGCCGTTCGCGCCGGCGGAGGGCTGGAGGGTGACTCGGGCGAAGCCGGTCAGCGCGACGAGGGCCTCTTCGAGGCGGGCGAGGAGCTCGAGCGCCCCCTGGGAGAGGTGCTCCGGCGTGTAGGGGTGGACGTCCGCGAACCCGGGGAGGCGGGCCAGCTCCTCGTTGATGCGCGGGTTGTACTTCATCGTGCACGAACCGAGCGGGTAGAGGTTCGCGTCGATCGACATGTTCTTCTGCGAGAGCCGCGTGAAGTGGCGGATCGCGTCGACCTCCGACGCCTCCACCTCTCCCTCCACCTCGGCGCGGTGGAGCGCCCCGAAGAGCGCCTCCGGGTCGGCCGCGGGGACGTCGAGGGCCGGGAGGAGGACGCCCTTCCGGCCGGGCCGGAAGGCGTCGAAGATCGAGGAGGACTTCCGGCGGCGGTCCGCGAGGGCGGCGGGGACGGGGTTCGTCAGGTTTCCGTGGTCGCTCATCGTCGGCTCCTCAGAACCCCTTCAGGACGTCGAGGTAGCGGTCGAGGTCCTCGCGCCGCACCCGCTCGGTCGTGGCGACGAGGAGGAGGTCCTCGTGCTCGCCGGCGCCGGGCGCGAGGCGGGCGAACGGGACGCCGCCCAGGATCTGCGCCTTCTCGAGCGCGGCGAGGACCTCCGCGACGGGAGGCCCGCAGCGGAGGGCGAACTCGTTGAACGTCGCGCCGGGGAAGGCCACGGCGAACTTCCCGTTGTCGAGCGCCTTCACTCCTGTCTTCAGGTACTCGGACTTCGAGAGGCACTGGAGGGCCGTCTCGCGCAGGCCGTGCTTGCCGAGGGCGGTGAGCGTCATGGTCGCCATGAGCGCGATCAGCCCCTGGTTCGAGCAGATGTTCGAGGTCGCCTTCTCGCGCCGGATGTGCTGCTCGCGGGTCGAGAGCGTCAGCGCGAAGACCGGGCCGTCGGGCGTCTCGAGGCGGCCGGCGAGGCGGCCCGGGATCTGCCGCTTGAACGCGTCGCGGCAGGAGAGGAACCCGATGAGGGGGCCGCCGAAGGAGGCGGGGACGCCGAAGGAGGCCGCCTCGCCGCAGGCGATGTCGATGCCCGCCGCGCCGGGGGGCGTCAGGAGGGCCAGGGAGAACGCCTCGTTCACGACGCCGATCGCGAGCGCCCCATGGGCGTGGGCCGCCTCGGAGGCGACGGTCCAGTCCTCCACGAGGCCGAAGACGTTCGGGGACTGGACGGCGACCGCGAACGTCGTCTCGTCGACCGCGGCGGCGAGGGCGGCGGCGCTCGTCACGCCGTCGGCGCCGGCCGCCACCTCGGCGACCTCGAGGCCGAGGTAGGCGAGGTAGGTCTTCAGCGTCGCGAGGTACTCCGGGTGGATCGTCCGCGAGACGACGACTTTCGTCCGCTTCTTCGTCAGCCGCTCCGCCATCAGGACGGCCTCGACGAAGGCCGTGGCCCCCTCGTACATCGACGCGTTCGCGACGTCGAGGCCCGTCAGGAGCGCGATGTGCGACTGGAACTCCCAGATCGCCGTCAGCGTCCCCTGGGAGACCTCGGGCTGGTAGGGCGTGTACGACGTGAGGAACTCCCCGCGGAGGAGGAGCTGGGAGACGAACGCCGGCGAATGGTGGCCGTAGAGGCCGGCGCCGAGGAAGGAGGCGAAGCAGGTCGCGGCGGCGTTCTTCACGGCCATCGCGCCGAGCGCCCGGCGCAGCTCGATCTCCGACATCGGGGGCGCGAGCGGCGGCGGGTCCTTCCGGAAGACTTCGCGCGGGACGGTGGCGAAGAGGTCGTCGACCGCGGCGACGCCGACCTCGCGGAGGAGGGCCGCCTGCTCGGCGGGGCTGTTGGGGATGTAGCGCATGAGGCTCTCCCGGGCGTCCGCGCGGACGCGCGGGCTCCCTCGTCTGTTACGCGGACCGGGGGCAGGCGGACGTCAGGCCTTGGCCTCTTCCTCGACGAACGCCTCGTAGGCGGCCGCGTTCATCAGCCCGTCGGCGGCGCCGTCGGAGGTGACCTTCACCTTCACGAGCCAGCCGTCGCCGTGGGGGTCCTCGTTGACGGCGCCGGGCTCGTCGGCGAGCCCCTTGTTCGACTCGACGATCTCGCCCGCCACGGGGAGGAAGAGCTCGGAGACGGCCTTCACCGACTCGATCGTCCCGAACTCCTGCCCCTCGTCGAAGATCTCTCCGGCGTCGGGGAGCTCGACGAAGACGACGTCCCCGAGCTCCTTCTGGGCGTGGTCGGTGATGCCGATCGTGGCGATGTCGCCCTCGACGCGGACCCACTCGTGGCTCTTCGAGTAGAAGCGGTCGTCCGGATAGCTGCTCATCTCTCTTGGCTCCTGGCGGAGTTGGACTTCAGGCTGCGGGACGCTTGTAGAACGGGGTCGGGACGACGACGGCGGGGACGTCCTTGCCGCGCACGTCGACGAGGAGGCGGGTCCCGACGGCGGTGGCCGCGAGGGGGACGTAGGCGAGGCCGAGCGCCTTGCCGACGGTCGGGGTCTGAGTGCCCGAGGTGACGACGCCGGGCTCGCCCGAGCCGTCGACCTTCAGGGGATAGCCGTGGCGGGCGATGCCGCGCCCCTCGACGTAGAAGCCGGCGAGCTTCTTCGTCAGGCCCGCCTCCTTCTGCTTCGCGAGGGCCTCGCGGCCGACGAAGTCGCCCTTCTTCATCTTCACGATCCAGCCGAGGTCGGCCTCCCACGGCGTGACGGTGTCGTCGATGTCGTTGCCGTAAAGGGCGAGCTTCGCCTCGAGACGGAGCGTGTCGCGGGCCCCGAGCCCCGCCGGGAGGAGCCCCTTCGGCCCGCCCGCCTCGAGGAGGGCGTTCCAGATCTTCGGGGCCGCCTCGGCGGGGCCGTAGACTTCGAAGCCGTCCTCCCCCGTGTACCCGGTGCGCGAGACGATGCAGCGCGCGCCGAGGACGTCGGCCCAGGTGAACCAGTAGTAGGCGACCTTCCCCAGGTCGGCCGGGACGAAGGGCTGGAGGATCTCCTGGGCGAGCGGCCCCTGGATCGCGATCTGGCTCCAGGCGGGCGACTCGTCCTCGATCGTCACGCCGTCGACGGCGAACGACTTCGCCCAGGCGACGTCCTTCGGGGTGTTCGAGGCGTTCACGACGAGAAGGTAGTCGTCCTCGGCGACCCGGTACGTCAGGAGGTCGTCGACGAAGGTCCCCTTCTCGGTCAGAAAGGCCGAATACTGGATCCGGCCGTCGACGAGGGCGGCGACGTCGTTGCACGTGATCTTCTGCACGACCTCGAACGCCTTCGGGCCCCTCACGCGGATCTCGCCCATGTGCGAGACGTCGAAGAGGCCGGCCTTCGTCCGGACGGCGGCGTGCTCCTCGACGAGGCCCGAGTACTGGACGGGCATCTCCCATCCCCCGAAGGGGACGAGCTTTCCGTGGAGCGCCTTGTGACAGTCGAACAGCGGCGTGCGGAGGAGGGAGGGGGAATCGGGAGCGTTCATAGGCCCGGCCGGGCACGATACGGCCCGGAGTGGCGGGCGTCAACCGAG
>JAKLER010000216.1 GCA_022711615.1 Acidobacteriota bacterium | reverse complement strand
TGGCTCGGAACATCCTCGCGGGCGTCTGCGGCCGGATGGGCCGCGCGCCGGCCCGCCTCACGCAGGACGCGGAGAGGGTCCTGCAGCGCTACCCGTGGCCCGGGAACATCCGCGAGCTCGCGAACGTCATCGAGCGCTCGATGATCCTCGTGAAGGGCGAGACGCTCGACGCGGCGGGCCTCGGTCTCGACGCCGTCGCGGCGGCCCCGCCGCGCGAACACGACCGGCTCCTGACGATGAAGGAGATGGAGCGGCTCCACGTCGAGCGAGTCCTCGCGAAGACGGGAGGGAACGTCACGGAGGCCGCCGCGATCCTCGGGATGGCCCGCCGGACGCTCTACGACCGGATGAGGAGCCTCGGTCTCGGCGGCGCGAGGGAGTGAGCGGTTCTCCGCACGCCGCGTGCGGGATCCCGCACGCGGCGCGCGTTCCGGATCGCGCGGCTGCGTACGGGAGGGCAGAGCTGCGCGGTCCCGGCGCCGCCGGGCGGATGGCCCGTCGGTTGCAAACGGACCGGGAGACCGGATGCCTTCCGGGAGCCGGGAATCGCCCGGGGCCGCGGGAGGCCGGGAGAGAGTCGCGAGGAGGGTTGGGAATGCACAAGAGAGTCGTCTCGGCCGCAGCGGGCCTGGCGCTCGTCCTCGGCTGCGCCGGCGTCGCCGTCGCCGCCGACGAGGCCAAGCCGCTCTACGTGAAGACCATCCAGAAGTACCGGGCCCCGGTGCTCGACGACGTCGGCGGGCGCGAATACAAGTTCCTGATCGACCCGGCGAAGATGAAGGCGAAGCCCGAGGACGCCTTCCGCGACATCTGGAAGAGGGTGAAGGCGGCCGCAGAGAAGAACGGCTTCGCCCTCACCGAGAAGGACAAGTCCCCGTTCAAGGTCGAGCTCTCCACGAAGGAGTACCTCGACACCCCCGACCAGCTCCTCTGGAAGGCCGGCTACCAGATCCGTGTCACGAACAAGTACGCCGACGGCAAGCCCGGCAAGGACGTCTCCGTCAACGTGAAGTGCGTCAAGGACGACGCGCGCCTCGCGATGGCCGCCCCGCTCGCGGTGACGGGGGGCGAGAAGGTCAAGATCGAGGCCGAGGGGAACATCGGCATCGGCCCCGGCGGGGCGCTCCGCGAGTACATCGAGAAGGGCGCGACGTTCACGGTCCCCGTCGAGGCCCTCGGGAAGAAGACCCTCGCCGACTTCGGCAGGTTCGTTCCCGAGCTCCTCTCGATCGGCCTCCCGGCCGACACGGCCCTCGTCGGGAAGACCGCGTACTCGAGCCGCGTGAAGCCGGGCGCGGTCGTCCTCCCGGGGACGGAGCCGTGCGGCGTCTCCATGGAAGCCTTCGCCGAGAAGGAAGGCGGAGCGCCGTACCTCTACGATTTCTCCTACGGCTACTCCGACCTCTACTTCTACGACATCGCCGAGGTCCACGAGGCCGGCGAGCGGTTCCTGACGAAGGTCCTCCACGGCGAGCTCGCGGCGATCGCGATGCCCGAGAGCGAGAAATGGGGCGGCTCCAAGGTCCGCAAGCTGATGAACCGGCCCCTCGGCGTCGCCGCAGCCGCGTCCGGCCCGGCCGTCGACCCGCTCGACGAGCTCTACGGCGTCGCCTCGCAGCCCGCCTACATCAAGCACTACGAGGCGGACCGGAACGGGAAGGTCCTCGTCTGCCCGTATCTCCAGGTCGCCACGAAGGAGTTCCCGGCCATCCTCGACGCGAGCATGGCCCCTTACAACTACGTCATCGACGCCGAAGGGCGGGTCACGATCATCCCCGAGGCGGCCCATCCGCTCGGCCGCACCTACCCGAACGGCTTCTTCCGTCCGGAGGACCAGTCGGAGAAGAAGCCCGGGACCCGCGAAAACTTCGGCCACGTCTCCTCCCTCGCCGGCGGCCCCGGCCGGATCAGCGGCGAGATCCTCTACGACAAGGACACCGGAACCTATACGGTCAACAACAAGTCGGGCCGCTACAGCAAGCACAACAGGGACCGGACTCCGGAGCAGCTGGCGAACGCCGCGAAGCTGATCCGGCAGGTCGTCGACACGGCCGGCGTCGCCTGGGGGCCGGCCCTCTACCTCCTCGAGTACGCGCCGGTCGACGTCCGGGAGCAGCTGGCGAAGAGCCCGGAGCTCCGGTACGACGACGAGAAGAAGAAGAAGCGTCCTCACGTCGTCGTCCTGCCGGGCGCCCCCTCGGCGCTGAGCACGGACGCCCCGATCGCCGTGGCCGCCGCTCCGGCCGCGGCCCCCGCCGCCGTCGATGCGCCGAAGGCCGCCCCTTCCGCCCCGGAGAAGAAGAAGGCCAAGGCCGCGCACAACGATGACCCGTCCTGACCGCCGGGCGATGAGTGAAGACAGGACAAGGAGCCGAGAGACCATGAAGAAGTCCCCGCGCGCCGCTTTCGCGCTGGCGCTCGCCCTCGCGGCGGCCGCGTTCTCGACGGCCCTCGCAGCCCAGGAAGTGACCCCCTACGCGTCGGTCCTCAAGGGGGAGGCCGACTTCCTGAGCGGCTACGAGCCGATCAACCTCGACGGGACGATCAACGCCGTCGTCGAGATCCCCGCCGGGACGACGGCCAAGTACGACACGAACGTGAACACCGGGATGATCGAGCTCGAGCAGAAGGACGGGAAGCCGCGCTTCGTGCAGTACCTCGGCTACCCGTGCAACTACGGCCACGTCCCGCGCTCGGTCCTCCTGAAGAGCAAGGGGGGCGACGGCGACGCGCTCGACGTCTGCGTCCTCGGGATGCCCGCTCCGACGGGCTCCGTCGTGAAGGCGCGCGCCGTCGGCATCCTGACCCTCCTCGACAACGGCGAGGTCGACGACAAGCTGATCGCGGTCGCCCAGACCGGGCCTTTCGCGAGGGTCAGCAGCCTCGCCGACCTCGACAGGCGCTTCCCGGGCGTGACGACGATCCTCCAGACCTGGTTCACGCACTACAAGGGCTACGGCAAGGACGGGAAGCTCCAGCTCACGTCGCCGGGCTTCAAGGGACGGGCCGTCGCGATCAAGACGATCGGCGACGCGGTCCTCGACTTCGAGACCTCCGTCGTGACCGAGGCCGACAAGCGCCCCCTCGACGAGAAGGGCAACCCTTACCTCTACCGCTGGCCGGGCGCCAGGAACATCGGGGAGTGACCGCGGCAGCGGCGCGAAGAGACGCAGGAGTACGACATGAAGAAGCAGTTCGGGATCCCGGTCCTGGTGGCCCTGCTCGCGGCTCCGGGGGCGGCACTGGCCCAGTCGGACGCCGAGAGGATCGCCGACCTCGAGAAGAGGGTGGAGAGCCTCGTGAAGAAGGAGAAGGAGCGGGCGGCCGCCGAGGAGAAGGCGAAGTCCGCGAAGGGGACGACGCTCCGCTCCGTGAGCGACAAGGGCAAGCTCGAGTGGGCGAGCGCCGACGGCGAGACCTCCTTCCGCCTCGTCGGCCGCGTACAGATCGACGGGGTCGCGTTCAGCGGCAACGAGAACCGCCTCGCGAGCGCCGTGGCGATCCGCCGGGCCCGAATCGGCTACAAGGCCCGGATCGGGAAGGACTGGGTCTCCGAGTTCGACGTCGACTTCGCCGAGAACGGCGTCGACATCAAGGACGCCTGGATCGGCTACGAAGGGTTCAAGGACGGCCTCGTCCAGGCCGGCCACTTCAAGGTGCCGTTCGGCATGGACACGCTGACGTCCTCCAAGGACATCTGGTTCGTCGAGCGCGCGTACGTCGACGCCTGGTCTCCCGACCGCCGCTTCGGCCTCGCGTACGCCACCTCGGGCGACCGCTTCTCCCTGAAGGGCGACCTCTTCGCCCAGACGATCTCCGTCGACGCGACCGGCATCGACCAGGGCTGGGGCTGGGCGGCGCGCGGCACCTGGGCGCCCGTGATGAAGTCCGAGCGGAACGCGATCCACGTCGGCGCGGCCGTGAACTGGAGGAAGCCGGACGCCGGCTCGACGAACTACGGGGTCCCGCTCGCCTACGAGGTCGACTTCTCCTCGCGCCCCGAGTGCTCGAAGGCGAGCAAGGCGAAGTTCCTCAACAGCCCCAAGTTCGCGCAGACCGACTGGGTGCAGCAGTACGCCGGCGAGCTCGCGGGCGTCTGGGATGCCTTCGCCTGGCAGGCGGAGTACCAGAAGACGAAGGTGACGCGGCGCGACGGCAACCCGAAGCTCGTCGACCACGACTTCGACGGCTGGTACGGGCAGGTCTCCTACGTCCTCAACGGCAAGCGGAAGTACGCGGCCGACGAGGGGCTCGTCGACAAGGTCTCCCCGGGCAAGGGCGGGGCGTACGAGATCGTCGCCCGCTACTCCACGCTCGACCTGAACGACGTCACGGAGCTCGACCCGGCGAAGGGGGGCAGCGCGAAGAACTTCACCCTCGGAGCGAACTGGTACCCGAACAACAGCTTCCGCGTGATGCTGAACTGGACGCTCGTCGACAACGACGAATACGCCAAGCCGAAGTCGGCCTACGGCGGGTTCACGAACGACGACTTCAACGAGTACCAGCTCCGGCTCCAGTTCAGCTTCTAGTCACCCGGCGGACCGGCCGCGGGAGGACCTCCTCCGGGAGGGCGTCTCGCGGCCTTCGCCCCATCGACGAACCCGCGGTCGGGCCCTCCCGCCGCCCGTGCCAGGAGCATCGACATGAGCAACGCGGCCCCCGTCATCATCCCCCGCTGGGAGTACCGGACCTTCGGCGAGAGCTTCGGCGAGGCCGAGGAGCGCATCCGCTCCCACGGGGAGGCGAAGGCCCGCTCGAGCGCCGAGACCTACATCGTCTCGTCCGAGAGCCCGAACAACACGAAGATCCGCGACGGGCTGATGGACATCAAGAAGCTCGAGAACGTCAACGGCGACACGCTCGAGCAGTGGAATCCGGTCCTGAAGTCGGGTTTCCCTCTCACGATGGACGTCCTCGCCCAGGTGGCCGCGGCCTGGGGCGTCGAGCTCCCCGCCCGCGCCCGCGAGGCGTGCTCGCTTGACGAGTTCCTCGCGGAGGTCGTGGGCGCCCACCCGAAGCTCCGCGCGATCGCGGTCGCCAAGGAGCGGTTCGGCCTCACGGTCGACGGCTGCATCGTCGAGCTCGCGAACCTGACGTTCGACGGCACGCCGATCCGGACGGCCGCCGTGGAGCACGAGGACCCCGCGCTCGTCATCGCGACGGTGAGGAAGCTCGGCCTCGACAGGTTCCCGAACACGAACTACATCAAGGCGCTCAAGCGGTTCGCCGGTCTGCCGGTCGGCTGATCGGCGCGTTCCGGCGGAGGGGGGTCGTCGCCCCTCCGCTCCTCCTCCTTCCGGCGGGCGCGGGTCGTCCGCGCCCGCCTCTTCTTCCGACGGGGGGCATCGGAGGCCGAGATGCTCAGACAGAGAGAGCGCTGGACGCCCGATCGAGGCGGCGAAGGGCCCCGGGCGGCGGTGTCTGCGCGCGGGCGCCGGGTCTGACGTGCGGGGCCCCGACCCGGCGCGCTCTCCCGGCAGGCCGGCCCACGTGAAGTGGACGCCGGAGTCCGGGCGCCCGCCGCTCCTCCTCGTCGTCGTCGCCTTCCTGCTGCTCCTCGCCGCCGTGCTGGCCGGAGGTGTCCCGTGACGTTCCTCTTTCGACGGACGCGCGCGCTGGAAGCGCAGATCGACCAGTTCCTCGACGCCGTGAGCGAGGGGTGCCTCGTCTTCGAGAAGGGGGTCGACGACTACCTCCGCCACGACGAGCCGAGCTTCGAGGAGCGCCGGAGGGCGATCGGTGTCTTCGAGGGGAAGGCGGACGCGCTGCGGCGCGAGGTCGAGACGCGGCTCTACGCCGAGTCGCTCATCCCGGACCACCGGGGCGACGTCCTCGGCCTCCTCGAGAACCTCGACAACGTGATCGACCAGGCCAAGCAGACCCTCGGGCAGTTCGAGGTGGAGCGGCCCGAGATCCCGGAGGCGCTCGCCCCGGACTACCTCGCCCTGGCCCGGGCCTGCGTCCAGGCGACGCAGCACCTCGTCGATTCCTGCCGGGCCTTCTTCCGCGAGATCACGGCGGTGAGGAGCCACATCCACAAGGTCTACTTCTTCGAGAAGGAGGCGGATCGCCTCGCGGACGGCCTGAAGCGGAAGATCTTCGCGACGGACCTCGAGCTCGCGCGGAAGATCCACCTCCGCTACTTCTGCCTCCACGTCGAGACGCTGTCGGACCGGGCGGAAGGGGTCGCCGACCGCCTCGCGATCTACACGATCAAGCGGACGATCTGAGCGGGAGGCGGACGGGATGTCCTGGCTCTTCCTGACGAGCGGCCTCTTCCTCGGCTGGTCGCTCGGCGCCAACGACGCGGCGAACCTCTTCGGGACCGCCGTCGCGACCCGGATGCTGAAGTTCCGAACGGCGGCCCTGGTCGGTGGAGTCTTCGTCGTGATCGGGGCGTGGGCCGGCGCTCACGGGACCTCGAAGACGCTCGGCCGCCTCGGATCCATCGACGCCCCGGCGGGCGCGTTCGTGGTCGCCCTCGCGGCGGCGGCCGCGGTCGTCCTCCTCCTGACCCGGTCGGGGCTCCCCGTGTCGATCACGCAGGCGATCGTCGGCGCGATCCTCGGCTGGAACCTCTTCAACGGGAAGCCGACGGACCTGAAGACGCTGACGCAGCTCCTCTCCTCGTGGCTCCTCAGCCCTCTCCTGTCGGGGATCATCGCCGCGGGCCTCTTCCTCGTCGCCCGTCGGCTCCTTCAGCGGCGACGGGTCCACCTCCTCGAGGTGGACGCCTGGACCCGCACGGCTCTCCTCGTCGCCGGAGCCTTCGGCGCTTTCAGCCTCGGGCTGAACGACATCGCGAACGTGATGGGGGTCTTCGTCCGCGTCTCGCCCTTTCCTGCGGAGACGGCGCTCGGGCCGCTCCGATTCACGAGCGTCGAGCTGCTCTTCCTGCTCGGAGGAGTCGCGATCGCCGCGGGGATCGCGACCTACTCGGGCCGGGTCATGGTCCGGCTCGGATCGGGGCTGACGTCCCTCTCTCCGCTCGCCGGGCTGATCGTCGTCCTCGCGGCGGCCCTCGTCCTCTTCCTCTTCGGCTCTCCCGCGCTCCAGCGCCTCCTCCGGGCGGCGGGGCTACCCGGCTGGCCGCTCGTCCCGGTTTCGGCGACCCAGGCCGTCGTCGGCGCGATCGTCGGGATCTCCCTCGTGAGGAGGAGCGGCATCCGGCTCAAGCCTCTCGGGCAGATCGCGATCGGCTGGGTCGCCGCGCCCGCGGCGGCCCTCCTGTTCGCGCTCGTGGGCCTCTTCGTCGTCCAGAACGTCTTCGAGCTCCCCGTGAGCGCCACGCCGCGGCCGGCCGCCGGG
>JAKLER010000215.1 GCA_022711615.1 Acidobacteriota bacterium | reverse complement strand
CGTGGCGTTCATGGTCGGTTCGTTCCGCGCGACCGTCGTCGACTGGGTCTCGCAGACGCTGAAGGCCGACCTCTTCGTCGCCCCCGAGAGCGGCCGGTCGCACCGCGCGCTCGGGCGCCTCTCCGAGGAGGCGATCCGCCTCGTCGCGTCCGTGCCCGGCGTTGCCTCCGTCGACCCGTTCCTCTCGTTCGAGGCGACCCGGGACGGAGCTCCCTACACGATCGGCTCGGGCCGCTTCGACCTCGTCGCCGCCCACGGAGACCTGCCGATGGCCGACGGGAGCGACACGCGCGAGGTCCTCGCACGCGCCCTCGCGCGGGGCGAGGCCGTGGTCTCGGAGCCCTACTCGGTCAAGTTCGGCGTGAGCGCGGGAGACACGGTCACCCTCCCCGCGCTCGCCGGCCCGGCAGTTCTTCGCGTGGCGGGCGTCTACCGCGACTACTCGAACGACCGCGGCACGGTGACGATCGACCGCGCGCTCTTTCGGAGGCTCTTCGGGATGGAGGGTGCCGTGAGCCTCGCCGTCCGCCTCGATCCCGGCGTCGCGCCGGAGGAGGCGCGGCGGCGGCTCCTCGCCGCGGCGAGCGGGAGGCAGGCGCTCCGGGTTCAGACGAACGCGGCGCTCCGCGAGGCGGCGCTCGCCCTCTTCGACCGGACGTTCGCCGTGACCTGGGCGCTCGAGGCGGTCGCGATCGCCGTCGCCGTCCTCGGCGTCTTCTCCACGCTCCTCGCGCTCGTCCTCGAGCGGCGGCGCGAGATCGCGCTCCTGCGCGTCCTCGGGGCCTCGGCCGCGCGCGTCGCCCGCGCCGTCCGGCTCGAGGCGGCCGCGCTCTCCGCGCTCGGCATCCTCCTCGGCGTCGCCGCGGGCGGCGCGATGGGCCTCGTCCTCGTCCACGTCGTCGTCCGCCAGTCGTTCGGATGGACGATCCGGACCGACGTGCCGTGGCTCTTCCTCGCGGGCGGGCTCGCGCTCGTCCTCCTCGCAACGCTCGCCGCCGCCGCGCGCCCCGCGCGCCTCGCGGCGGCGACCGACCCCGCCGCGGTCCTCAGGGAGGAGTAGCCCGATGTCGTCTCCTTCTCGCGCCCCGATCTCCGCCCGGCCCGCCCGCAGGCTCGTGGCGTCTCTTCGGCCGGCCTTCGCCCTCGTCGCGCTCTCGCTCCTCTCCTCCACCGCCCCGCTCGCCGCCGAAGGCGGCCGCTTCCGCCCCCTCGACCCGAAGGCCACGCCCGTCTTTCCGCGCGACCACGGCGCGCACGACGACGCCCGCGTCGAGTGGTGGTACGTCACCGGCCACCTCGTCGACGGCGAGGGGCGCCGGTCGGGGTTCCAGCTCACGTTCTTCCGGACCGGTCTCGTCGACGAGCCGAAGGGGGCCCGAGCTTCGGCCTTCGCCCCGCGCGACCTCCACCTCGCCCACTTCGCACGGACCGACGTCGACGGAGGGGCGTTCCGCTACGCCGAGCGGACCCATCGCGACGGGCCGGGAGGCGCCTCGGCCCGAACGACGCACCTCGACGTCGCGAACGAGGACTGGCGGCTCACCGAGCTCGGCGGGAAGCTCCACCTCCGGGCGAGCGACCGGGTCGGCGGCGTCGAGGAGACGCTCACGCTCCTCCTCACGCCCGAGAAGCCGCCCGTCCTTCACGGCGAGAACGGCCTCTCGAGGAAGGCCCCCGAGGCGGAGGCCGTCAGCCGCTACGTCAGCTTCACGCGCCTCCGCGCGGAGGGGTGGGCGACGCGCGGAAGAGACGCCCGCTCCGTGACCGGGAGCGCCTGGATGGACCACGAGTGGGGCTCGGGCGCGATCGGGAAGGGGACCCGCGGGTGGGACTGGTTCTCCGTGCAGCTCGACGACGGGCGCGACCTGATGATCTACCAGCTCCGCGGCGAGGACGGCGCGCGGACGCTCCATTCGTCGGGGACCCTCGTCGAGAGGGACGGCCGCGCGACGCCCCTCTCCCCTCCGGAGTTCTCCGTCGAGGTGACGGCGCGCTGGACAAGCCCCCGCTCGAAGGGGACCTACCCGGCGCGGTGGCTCCTGCGCATCCCGAAGGCGAACCTCGTTCTCGAGGTCGTTCCCGTTCTCGCGGACCAGGAGCTCGTCACAGACCGCTCCACCCGCGTCACCTACTGGGAAGGGGCCTGCGACGTCCGGGCTCCCGGCTCCGGCCGCCCCCTCGGTCGCGCCTACGTCGAGCTGACCGGCTACGCCGGCAAGGGCGCCCTCGGCCTCTTCTGACGGACCTCGAAGCCCCGCACCGGTCGCACCGGGGGGCCGTGTCTGCACTCATGTATTGTTTATCAAACAATACATGAGTGTAGACACGGCCCCGAACTTGCGGCCCGGAACGGCTTCGCCCGCGGCGTTCGTCCGGGGGTCAGAAGCCGAGGTTCTTGGCGATGTCGAAGGCGAGGACCGAGACCATCAGGAGGACGAGGAAGACGAAGCCCACCTGGAGGAGCCGCTCCTTGAACTTCAGGGAGAAATCGCGGCGGAAGATCCCTTCGAACGTCAGGACCATCAGCTGGCCACCGTCGAGGAGCGGGATCGGCAGGAGGTTCAGGAGACCGAGCTGGAGCGAGAGCAGGCCCATGAAGCCGAGGAGCGCCGCCCATCCGGTGCGGACCGCCTCGCCCGAGAACTTCGCGATGTCGACCGGGCCGGAGAGCTGGCGGATCGAGCCCGAGCCCGACACCATCCGTTTGATCGTCTGCCCGACCGCCGCAGTCTGACGCAGGTTCTCCTTCCAGGAGGCGCCGATCGCCGCCAGGAACGGCATCTTCCGCTTGATCAGCTCGTACCTGGGCGTGAAGCCGATCCTCCACGACCCGCCCTCGAGCCGCGGGGTGACGTCGAGGGCGACGCGCGTCCCGTTCCGGTCGACCTCGAAGGCGATCGGCCCGGGCTTCCCCTCCTCGAACGCGGCGGACGCCTCGCGAACGCGCCGCACGACCTCGAAGTAGCCGTCGATGGCGACGCCCCCGATCGAGACGATCCGGTCGCCGACCTGGAGCCCCGCCTTCTCTCCGGGGTATCCCTTCACGAGGTTCCCGATGATCGGCGCGAGCCACGGGTTCAGACCGGTGTAGCCGATGTCGTACTTCGTCTGGGGCTCGGGGCGGATCACGACGGTCACGGACGCCCCGCCCCGCTCGAGGACGACGGGGATCTCGGCCCGCGGCGCCAGGCCGAGGTGCGTCTCTACCTCGCGCCACGTCGTGACCGGCTTGCCGGAGAGCGAGACGACGACGTCGTCGACCTGCACGCCCGCCTTCTCGGCCGGGCTCCCCGCGTCGACGTGCTTCACGACCGGCCTCTCGTCGGCGTACTTCGGCACCGTCACGCCGATCGTGAACGCCCCCGCCGTCAGGAGGAGGGCGAGGACGAGGTTCACCGCGGGTCCCGCGAGGAGGACGAGGAAGCGCTGCCCGCGCGTGCCGCGCAGCCCCTGATCCGCGCCGGCGTCCACGACGTCGCTCTCGTCGGGGCCGAGGCCGATGATCTTCACGTACCCGCCGAGCGGCACGAGGGACACCCTGTAGTCCGTCCCGTTCCTCTTGAACCCGAAGAGGCGCTTCCCGAAGCCGATCGAGAAGACCTCGACCGGGAACTTGAAGAGCCGCGCCACGAGGAAGTGCCCGAACTCGTGGAAGAAGATGAGGAACGAGAGGACGAAGACGAAGGCGAGGATGTTCGTGGAGATCTGCATCGGACCCTTTGCTTACGCCGAAGCCGGCGCGACGGTTCTCGGGGAAGCAAGCGGCGCGCCGGAGGCCACGAGGTCGGCCGCCCGGCGCCGGGCCTCCCGGTCGGCCTCGAGGACGGCCTCGAGGGTCGACGCCGGGGAGACCGGATGTTCGGCGAGGACCCGCTCCACGACGGGAACGAGCGAGCGGTACGGGATCTTCCCGTCGAGGAACGCCGCGACGGCGACCTCGTTGGCGGCGTTCAGGACGGCGGGAGCCGTTCCGCCCGCCCGCAGCGCCGCCCAGGCGAGCGGGACCGCCGGGTAGCGGCGCGTATCGAGCGGCTCGAGCTGGAGCGTCCCGAGGGACGCAAGGTCGAGCTTCGGCATCGGCGTCGGGACGCGCTCGGGATGCGTGAGCGCGTAGAGGATCGGGAAGCGCATGTCGTTCGGCGAGATCTGCGCGATGACCGAGCCGTCGATCCACTCGACGAAGGAGTGGACGATCGACTGCGGGTGGATGACGACGCCGATCCGCTCCGGCGGCACGTCGAAGAGCCACCGCGCCTCGATCACCTCGAGCCCCTTGTTCATCATCGTGGCCGAGTCGATCGTGATCTTCGGCCCCATCTTCCAGGTCGGGTGGGCGAGGGCGTCCTCGATCGTGATCGCGTCGAACGTCTCGAGCGGGCGCTTCCGGAACGGCCCGCCCGACGCCGTCAGGACGAGCCGGTCCACCTCCTCCGGCCGGCCGCAGCGAAGCGCCTGGTGGAGGGCGCAGTGCTCCGAGTCGACCGGGAGAATCGCGGCTCCCGAGGCCGCCGCGGCCGTCGTCACCGCTTCCCCGGCGACGACGAGGACCTCCTTGTTCGCCAGGGCGAGCGTCTTTCCGAGCTTCACCGCCTCGTACGCCGGAGGGAGCCCGGCCGCACCGACGACGGCCCCGAGGACGACCTCGGCCTCGGGATGCGTCGCGACGTCGATCATTCCCTGCTCGCCGAAGCCGACACGCAACCCGGGGAACTCGCGCCGGACCCGATCGGCCGCCTCCCGCTCTTTCACGGAGACGACCGCCGGCCGGAACCGGGCGATCGCCGGGAGAAGCACGTCGAGGTTCGAGCCGGCCGACATCGAGACGACGCGGAAGCGCTCCGGCAGCGCCTCGAAGACCGAAAGCGCCGACCGGCCGATCGAGCCGGTGGCGCCGAGGAGGGCCACGCTTCGGGGGGCGCTCATCGCGGCCGCAGCTCCGGCAGAAGGGCCAGGATCCCGAAGAGGACGGGCGAGGCGTAGAGGAGGGAGTCGAGTCGATCGAGGAGGCCGCCGTGCCCCGGAAGGAGCCCCCCGGAATCCTTCACCGAGCAGCTTCGCTTGAAGGTCGACTCGACGAGGTCGCCGACGACGGCGACCACCGACAGGAAGGCCCCGAGGAGGGCCCCTGCCGCGGCGGCGACCGCCGGCGTCCCGGGGACGCGCGGCAGGAGAAGCGCGAGGAGCGCACCGAACACGGCCCCGGCGACCACCTGTCCCCAGAATCCCTCCCAGCTCTTCTTCGGGCTGACGACCGGGGCCAGGCGCCTCTTCCCGAACCGGGTGCCGACGTAGTAAGCGGCCGAGTCCCCGGCCCAGACGATCCCGAGCAGGAAGACGACCGGCTCCCACCCGATCCCCCGAAGCGCGACGATCGCGGCGGCGCCCGATCCGACGTAGAGGGTCGCGAAGGCGGTCGCCGAGGACGAGACGAGCCAGATCGGCTCGCGAGGCGCCGCAAGGAGCACGGCCGTCGGGACGGCGACGAGGACCGCTCCGGCCGCCGCGACGAGCAGCGGTGCCGAGCCGAGGTACGCGGCGCCGACGATCGCGGCGAAGAGAACGAAGCTGAGCGCCCGCGGGGCGAGCCAGCCGCCGCAGCGGATGAGGCCGTGGAACTCGTGGAGGGCGGCCGCGCAGGCGAGCCCGGCGAGGGCGGCCCACGAAAGGAGCGGCCCCTTCACGAGGACGAAGAGGACGAGCGGGATGAGGACCACCGCCGTCGCCTCGCGGGTGCGCCTCACGCGCCGAGCGCCGCCGGCGCGGGCGGGACGCCTGGGGCGGACGCGTCCTCCTCCGCGACGCCTCCATAGCGCCGCTCCCGTCGCTGGTAGTCGAGGAGGGCCTCGAGGAGATGTCGCCTGCGGAAGTCGGGCCAGAGGACGGGCGTCACGTGGATCTCCGCATAGGCGATCTGCCAGAGGAGGAAGTTCGAGATCCGGAGCTCGCCGCTGGTCCGGATGAGGAGGTCGGGGTCGGGGAGATCCGCCGTGTAGAGACGGCGGGCAACGGCGTCCTCGTCGATCGTTTCCGGGTCGAGGCTTCCGGCCGCGGCGTCGCGGGCGAGCGCCCGGGCGGCGTCGGCGATCTCGGCCCGCCCGGAGTAGTTCAGGGCGACGCTGAATACCATCCCCCGGCACGAGGCGGTCGCCTCGAGCGCGGTCGCGAGCGCCGACCGGACCGAGGGGTCGAGGCCGTCCGCGCGCCCGACGACCCGGAAGCGGATGTCGTTCTCGACGAGGGACCGGAACTCCCTCTTGAGGAACTCCTTCAGGAGAGCGAAGAGCGTCGAGACCTCGGCCTTCGGGCGCTTCCAGTTCTCGGTCGAGAAGGCGTAGAGGGTGAGGGCGTCGAGGCGAAGGCGCGCGGCCGTCTCGACCGTCTCCCGGACGGCGGACGCGCCGGCACGATGCCCCTCGACACGGGGCAGGTGCCGCTGCTTCGCCCACCTCCCGTTGCCGTCCATGATGACGGCGACGTGCCGCGGGAGGCGTCCGAGGTCCAGCGTTTCCAGCAGGGCGCGCTCGGGGGTGCCCGGCGCGGCGACGAGGTCCTTCTCGATCATCTGTCCGACAGCCGGACCGGAATCGTCCGGGACCGGCTGAATCTTCAATCTTACCCTGCCCGGTAGAAGACCTTCTCGAGCGTCAGGCCGCGGGCCGGGGCCGTTGGACCGGGACGCCGGAACGCCTCCCCGGCGTCGGTCCGCCCGAGGCCGACCTCCACGAGGGTCCCGACGAGCCGCCGGACCATGCCCCGGAGGAAACCATCGCCGACGGCGGTGACGATGACGAGCGGGCCGCGCTCCTCCACGTCGAGCCGGGCGAGGGTCCGCACGGTCGTCCGGCGCGGCGCTCCAGCCAGACCGAAGGGCCCGAAGTCGTTCCGCCCGACGAGCCGGGCGGCGGCGTCCCGCATGGCGCGCAGGTCGAGGCGCGGCGAGGCGAGCGCCTCCCGCAGCCCCTCGAACGGGGGAAGGTGGTCCCCCCGGCGAAGGCGGTAGACGTAGCGCTTGCCGAGGGCGTCGAAGCGGGCATGCCAGCCCGCTGCGACTCCGGCTGCCCCGTCCACCCGGACGTCCCAGGGCAGGAGCGCGTTCAGACCGCGGCGAAGGCCCTCGGGCGGGACGAGCGGCCCGCCGGGCGGGACGTCGAAGTGGACGACCTGCCCCTCCGCATGGACGCCCGCGTCCGTGCGGCTCGCGGCGTGGACCCGCACCGGGGCGCGATGCATCCTCGTGAGCGCCTGCTCGACGACGAGCTGAACCGTTCGGGGGGGGCCGGACCCCGTCCGGTCGACATCCTGGGTCTGCCACCCTTCGAAATGGGTCCCGAGATAGGAAAGCTCGAGACGGCGCCTCGCGCCGCCGGTGTCGGCCCTGTCGGCGGCTTCGTCTCGAGCCTTCACGCTCCGATCATAGG
>JAKLER010000214.1 GCA_022711615.1 Acidobacteriota bacterium | reverse complement strand
CCCCTCCCCTCAAGGCCGACGCCGGCCCATCCGGTGCCCGAGCCCACGGCTGCGGTGTAACGGAGAAGCACAGTCGTGAGCGCCGGCATCCGCGAGACGAGCGTCAGCTCCGTCGTGAACGGCGCACCGCCGACGCCCTGCACGTCGAGGACCACCGGCAGGAGCTTGGAGAGGCCGAGGTCCGGTTCCGGCTCCTCGACCGTGACGACGACCTGGGCCGTCGCGGTCGCGCCCGCGCCGTCGGTCACCGTCACGCGCACCGTGCACGACCCCGCGCGCGGGAACGAGGCCGTCACGAGGGCACCGGTCTTCTTCCGGCCGTCGCAGAGGTCCCACAGATAGGAGAGCATGTCACCGGCGTCGGGGTCGGATCCCTCCGCGTGGAAGTGGAGGCCGAGCCCGGCGGGGATGAACGCCGTCTGCGGGGTCGGCGCGGCGATCGAGACCGTCGGCGGCGTGTTGCGCTCCGTCAGGGTCTCGATCCGAGAAGACTTTGGGTTGTGGTGGTGGAGTAACAGCACTCCGAGCGCCCCGGCCGCCTGCGCCGCCGCCGGGTCGTACCGCGCCGGGAGAGCGGTGCCTCCGAGGTCGTCGTGGAACGGGGTGCCGTCCGCCGCGAGGACCGAGTAGCCCGGCTTCTCCGCGTCGAAGGTGTACCAAGCCGTCTCGTCGGTGCCGGTCACGGGGAAGAGCCGGCTCGACCTCGTGATCCTGTAGCGGAACCTCGCGTTCCCCGCCGAAAGGCCGAGGCCGTTCTCACCCGCGGGGGCGGGGACGACGAGGACGTTCGATCCGAAGAGATTCGTGTCGCGCAACGCCGGATCGAGGTTCACGTATCGGTAGGTGCTCACGGCCGCACCTCTCGCGATGCTGGTGCCGGCGACGATCACGTCGGTCGGGGCGGACCTCACGTTCGGATCGTCCGGGCTCGGGACGTCGCTCGTCGGCATCGTCGTGACCGTGGCGTCGGGAGTGAGGTCGCCGTTGCGGTCGATCTCGATCGTGTACTGGCTCTCCGACGGGCTCAGCCAGCCACTCGTACCCCCGATTCCGAACCAGACGGTCGCATCCGGCCCGAAACCGCTCGCGGGAATCGAGCTCGCCGCTCCGGCCCAGGGGCGAATCTGGCCATACACCCCGGAGCCCACGCCGTGGAGCTCGAAGGCGGACACGGTCGAGACGACGTCGAGCGGCAGGTTCGGACCCGTCTTCAGGCCCTGCCCCACGAGGGGAATGGTGAAAGCTCCGCCCGCCTCGGAAACGCCGAGGGCGGGGGACGCCGCCCGGACGTCGGACTGCCCGCGGGCGACGACGTGAAGCGGAACGCGGAGAAGAGCGGCTCCTCCTTCCAGGAGGACGAAGCCGCTCGCCTCCGTCATCCAGTGACGGTTCGACAGCGGGGCGAAGCTCCCCTGGGTCCTTTCGAGCGTCGGGTCGGGAACGTGGGTCACCGCGGTCGGATCGGCGAGGACGACGCGGACGTCGAACGTCCTCTCCTCCCCGGGCGGAAGGACGATCGGCGTCCGCGGGACGTCGACGCGCACGCCGGGCACGGAGCCGGCCGCCAGCCAGTCCGGGGTCAGCGTCACGGGGACCTCTCCCTTGTTGACGACGCGAACGGTGCGCGTCTTCGTGACCGGTTGGGCGCCCTCGACGTACTCGGCCAGGGTCACCACCTGCGGGCGCTCGTCGTCGAACGCGAGAACCTCCGTGGCGATCGCGCTCGCGGCGTCGACGCGCCCCGCGCCGACCCGTTGCGGCCCGTGGATCGGGGTCGATCCGGCCGGCGAGAAGCGGCTCACGTCGAATCCCGCCGTGTTCATGACGGCCGCCTTGAGCTCGGAGACGGTCCAGGAGGGGCGCTTCTTCCTGAGCAGGGCCATGACCCCCGTGAGGTGAGGGGCGGCCATCGACGTTCCCGACTTGACCGAGGCGAGACTCCCCGCTGCGATCGTGGGTTTCCCGTCCGAAGCGACGACTCCCGACCGGACCGAGGTAATCGAGAGGCCCGGGGCCGAGATGTCGGGCTTCGGGCCCGCCCCGCTCCCTTCGCGCCGCGGACCACGGGACGAGAAGGCCGCGAGCGTGTCCGCCCCGGAGTAGAGCGCCACGAAGACGCCCTCGGGAAGGGCCTGGCGCAGGCGCTGGCCGTCGGAGGACGAGACGAGGACGGACGGGATCGTCACGGCCGTGTCCGTTCCGCTCATCAGCGAGACCGCATCCACGTCGTTCGCCACGACCACGCCGATGGCACCCGCGTCCTGGGCGTGCTTCACCTTCACGACCGGCTCACAGCCCGCGCGGTCGACGAGCGCGATCCGGCCCTGCAGCTCGGAGCCGTTCGAGATCGGGGCGCACCCGTCGGCTGGAGTCGCCACGACGAGCGGCCCCGAGGTGCCGGCCGCCGGCGGCGTGCCGCCGAAGGAGGCCGTCGCTGCCTCGAGGGGCCCGGCGAGCGCGGCCGGCTGGAGGACCCGGAGCATGGAGGCCGTCACGCCCGAGTCGACGGAGGCCGCGACGGAGATCGAATAGTCGCTGGCACCGGGCGAGCCCGTCACGAAGTGCGTGTCCCCGGCGTTCCCGGCCGCGCAGACGACGACGACCCCGGCCTTCGCGGCGACATCCGCGGCCTTCGCGGCGCTGTCGAACGCCCCGCCGTAGACGGAGCCGAGCGAGAGGTTGACGACGTCGAGCCGGTCGGAGAAATCCCAGTCCTTGTTCGGGTCGACGGCCCACTCGAGCGCCTGGGTCACGAGGCCCGTCCCTCCCGAGCAGCCGAAGACCCGGAGCGCGTAGAGGCTCGCCTTCGGGGCGACACCGGGCCCGATGCGCAGCGAGGAGAAGGGGATCGTCCCATCGTAGGGACCCGGATAGGTCGTCCCGTCGACCCGCACGCCCGAGCCGGCGGCGATTCCGGCCACGTGGCTCCCGTGGCCTCCGCAGTCCATCGGGTCGGGGTCGGGCTTCGGCGGCGCGCCCTGCCCGTACTCGTCCCCGACGAAGTCGTATCCGCCCACGACCCTCGCGTTCGGGAAGAAGGCGTCCGGAGCCTTCGTCCGATCGTTGGCCTTGTAGTCCGCTTCGGTTCCGCTTCCCCCGAACGCGGCGTGCTGGTAGTCGATGCCGCTGTCGATGATCCCGATCCGGATCCCTTCCCCCGCGTTCCCGTGCGCCTGCCAGACCTGGCCGGGTACGTGGAGGAAGGGGACGCTCGTTGAAACGGCCGGAGTGTGGAGGACCAGAGGCGTCACCGACTTCACACCCGGAAGGGAACGGATCTTCTCGACCCGCGACGGGTCGACGAAGACCGCGATGCCGTTGAAGACCCGCTGGGTCCGGTACTGGACGCGCGCGCCGATCTCCGGCACCTCCATCAGCTCCTCGACCCTGGCCTGCGCCCGCTCGAGCTCCGCAGCGCGAGAGACGGAGGCGCCGAGGGCCGACGTCCGCCCCGCTTCGCCGGCCTTCAGCCAGCTCTCGATCACGCTCTCCCCCTCGAGCTCGACCATCCATTGGCGTGGGTCCGTCAGGGGCTCCTCGCCCAGGAGACGGGCACACGGCAGGAGGAAAGACAGGGCCAGGATATGCAGGACCTTCCCGCCGGCCCGACTCGGCACGTCCGCAGCACGCCCTTCGCGCGCCCTCTCGATCGCGGTTCTCTTCACTTCGATCCGCTCCTTCGTTCTCGAGACGGCTGGAGTCGCGAGCTTCTGGGGCCCCGGAGGTCCTGGCTTCCGCGAAGGCCCCGGCGTCCGCCCTCCTCCGAGCCGAAGCCGGCGGCTCCCTGGTGTCGTCTCGCTCAGAGTACGTGCTGCTGCACCGGCGACTCTGCACTCACGATGTGTGCCACGCGATCGCGGCCCCTCACGAGGACGGTCGGGATCCTTTCGTTCGTCCCTCTCATCGACGCCGTCCGCCCCCGCCAGGTCCGCTTCGCCCCCTGCCAGAAGGCGGGCACGGCACGCCTCTCCAGTCACCGCCTCCTGAGATACTCTCGCAACAACCAGGACGACAGGCGGCGGTGGGACTTCCCGGGGACGGCTCCCCGGCGGGCACCCCATGGAGGTGAGGTTGTGCCGAGGCTGAGGGTCGCGAGCTTCTCGATCTCGATCGACGGCTTCGGCGCGGGCCCCGACCAGGGCCTCGAGAACCCGCTCGGGTTCGGGGGCGCCCAGCTCCACGCGTGGGCCTACCCGACCCGGACGTTCCGGCGGAAGGTCTTCGGGCACGACGACGGCACGACGGGGCTCGACGACGAGTTCGTCGCGCGAGGGTTCGAGAACGTCGGCGCGTGGATCCTCGGCCGAAACATGTTCGGCCCGGTCCGCGGTCCGTGGCCCGACGAGAGCTGGAAAGGATGGTGGGGCGAAGAGCCGCCCTACCACGTCCCGGTCTTCGTCCTGACGCATCACGCCCGTCCCCCCCTCGAGATGGAGGGCGGGACGACGTTCCACTTCGTGACGGGCGGCATCTACGAGGCGCTCGAGCGGGCGCGCGAGGCCGCAGGAGAGCGGGACGTCCGCCTCGGCGGCGGACCGGCAACGATCCGGCAATACCTGAAGGAAGGGCTCGTCGACGAGCTCCACCTCGCCATCGCCCCCGTCCTCCTCGGCGCCGGGGAGCCGCTCCTCGCGGGCCTCGATCTCCGGGCGCTCGGGTATGCCTGCACCCGCCACGTCGCGTCCGAGCGCGCGACGCACGTCGTCCTGGAGGGGACGCCGCGCCGCTGAGCCGCGCGTCCGTCACGGAAAGGAGGCCCGCCATGCCGAGCACGATCCTTCTCCACCGCGTCCTCAAGTCCCCGCCCGACCGGGTCTACCGCGCCTTCCTCGACCCCGACGCGATGGTGAAGTGGCTCCCGCCGAACGGCTTCACCGGAAAGGTCCACTCGATGGACGCGCGCGTGGGAGGCTCCCACCGGATGTCGTTCACGAACTTCTCGACCGGGGCGAGCCACTCCTTCGGCGGCACCTACCTCGAGCTCGTCCCCAACGAGAAGCTCCGGTACACGGACGCCTTCGACGACCCGAGCCTCCCGGGCGGAATGGAAGTGACCGTGACCCTGAAGAAGGTCTCCTGCGGGACGGAGCTTCAGATCACGCAGGAAGGGATCCCCGACGTCATCCCGCCCGAAGCCTGCTACCTGGGCTGGCAGGAGTCGCTCGTCCTTCTCGGAAAGCTCGTCGAGGCCGAGATCCCCGACGGGGCGTGAGAGCGATGACGCGCGAGAGACCTCGCACGGACAGAGGCCCGGACCGCGCCCGCCGCGGGACGAAGGAGGAAACATGGGCGTGACGAACACCGCTTCCGGCACCCGGGTCGACGAGGTCGCGGACGGCATCTACCGGATCAGCACGCCGTTCCCTGCTGTTCCCGGCGGCTTCTCTTTCAACCAGTACCTCGTCGCGGACGACGAGCCGCTCCTCTTCCATACCGGGCCGAGGACGATCTTCCCGCTCGTCCGCGAGGCGATCGCGAGCGTCCTCCCGCCGGAACGGCTCCGTTTCGTCGGCTACTCCCACTTCGAGTCGGACGAGTGCGGGTCGATGCCGTCCCTCCTCGCGTTGGCCCCGGACGCGGTGCCGCTCTCCGGAGGGGTGAGCGCCATGATCAACGGCGACGCCTTCGACCGGCCGCCGCGGGCCCTCGCGGACGGCGAGACGCTCCCCCTCGGTCGGCACCGCGTCCGCTGGATCGACGCCCCGCATCTCCCGCACGCGTGGGAGTGCGGGTATCTCTTCGAGGAGACGACCGCGACGCTCTTCTGCGGCGACCTCTTCACCCAGGGGGGCGCGGACAACCCGCCCCTGACGACGTCCGACATCCTCGGGCCGTCCGAGGCCTTCCGGAGGCCGATGGACTACTTCTCGCATGCGCGGAACGTCCGCACGCTCCTCGCGCCCCTCGTGGCGACACGGCCGGCGACGCTCGCGTGCATGCACGGGAGCGCGTGGCGGGGCGACGGCGCGCGGCTCCTCGAGGCGCTCGCCGACGCCCTGGACGCCTGACGCGCGAGGCGACCGACCCGCCCGCCGCCGGTAAGATCGACCCGTGGATTACGCGCGGATCCTCGCCGAGATCGCAGAAGAGGTGCGGCCTCTCGTCGGGCAGGGGCGGACCGCGGACTACATCCCCCCTCTCGCCGACGTCCCGCGCGACCGGTTCGGGATGGTCCTCCGAACGGTCGGAAACGAGGCCTACTCCGTGGGTCACGCACAGGAGCGGTTCTCGATCCAGAGCATCGCCAAGGTCTTCAGCCTGACGCTCGCGACGCGGCTCGAGGGAGACGCCGTCTGGGAACGCGTCAGCCGCGAGCCTTCGGGAACGGCCTTCAACTCGCTCGTCCAGCTCGAGGTCGAGCGCGGGATACCGAGGAACCCGTTCCTCAACGCGGGGGCGCTCGTCGTCCTCGACATGGTCCTCAGCCACCAGCGGGAGGGCGAGGACCTCGTGCTCGACTTCGTCCGGCGCGCCGGGGCGAACCCCGCCGTAGGTTACGACCCCGTGGTGGCCGCGGCCGAGCGGGCGACCGGGCACCGGAACCGCGCCCTCGCCCACTTCCTGAAGTCGTTCGGGAACCTGAGGAACGACCCGGACCGCGTCCTCGACGCCTACTTCCTCCTCTGCTCGATCGCGATGAGCTGCTCCGAGCTGGCTTCCGCGTTCCAGTACCTCGCGACGGGCGGGCTCGCGGCCGACGGGGAGGAGGTGGCGACGGCCCGCCAGGTGAAGCGGGTGAACGCGGTGATGCTGACCTGCGGCGTCTACGACGAGGCGGGAGACTACGCGTACCGCGTCGGCCTCCCGGCCAAGAGCGGCGTGGGCGGCGGCGTCGTCGCCGTGATGCCCGGCCGGTTCGTGACCGCCGTCTGGTCGCCCTGCCTCTCCGAGAAGGGCAACTCCCTCGCCGGGACGATGGCGCTCGAGCTCCTGACGACGAAGACGGCCCTCTCGGTCTTCTGAGGCGGTCGCGCTTCCGGACCCCGCTACGGCGCGAGCCTCCGCGCTACCGGCACGGAGTCGAGGAGGAGGGCGCAGGCCTGGCGGAACACGTTCAGCCCGCCTCGACGAGCTTCTTCAGCCTGTCGAGCGCCTCGCTCCACGCGGCGCGCAGGCCGTCGGCCTCCTCGCGCGTCTGGAGCCGGTCGTGCGTCACCATCACGGTCGTCTTTCCGGGTGCGGGCTGGAGCTTCACCTCCACCGGCGTGCCGGGCGCGCTGGCGTCCTTCCAGACGAGCCGGATCGTCTTCCCCGGCGTCACCCCTCTTACGTCGGCGGCGTTCCCGTCGGCGTTTGAAAGGGAGCCGCCGGGCTTCAGGTCGAGGACGTTCTCCGGGCCGAACCACCCGTCGAGCGCCTTGCCGGTCGCAAACAGCTCCCAGCACCTCTCCGGCGGCGCTTTCAAGGACTTCGTGGCGCAGATCGTGTAGCCCTTCCCT
>JAKLER010000213.1 GCA_022711615.1 Acidobacteriota bacterium | reverse complement strand
GCTCCCGTCGTCGGGATCGCGAGCCCTCTCGCGCGGAGCGTCGCGATCGCGTCGCCGTAACGCACCTGCCCCCCGGCCGGGATCGTCTCGAAGACGGTGCCCGAGCCGAGCGCTCCGCCCAGCGAGGCGGTATAGCGGAGCGCGACGGTCACGGCGGAGCTCCCGGGGTTCGCGAGGGAGAGCTCCGTCGTGAAGCGCGACGCGCCGGAGGCGACGTCGAGGACGATCGGGACGACCGTCCTTTCCTGGGCGGCGGCCGGCGCGACGGCGCTCCCCCCGAGGAGGACGAGCCCGCAGCCCACGAGCGCGGACGTACGCGACTGCTTCATCACGACCTCCGGGGCCGGTCCGGGGAGAGAGGACCTCGGAAGCTTAGCCCCGGAGGAGCTCGCGCGGCGGTCCGATCCGCCAGAATCGGGGCGTGCCGGTCTCCCACGTCGTCGGCTTCGACGACGCCCCATTCCCGCGGGGCGCACGCGGAAACGTGCCGGTCGTCGGCTGCGTCTTCTCCGGGCCGGTCTTCACCGGCGTCCTTTCGGGAAAGGTCCGGAAGGACGGCCGGAACGCGACGGAGGTCCTCTCGCGTCTCGTGACGGAGTCGAAGTGGGCGCCGCAGCTCCAGCTCGTGATGCTCCAGGGGATCGCGCTCGCCGGCTTCAACGTCGTGGACCTCGCCGGCCTCTGCCGTCTCACGGGTCTCCCGGTCCTCGTCGTCGCGCGGAGACGGCCCGACCTCGACGCGATCCGCGACGCCCTCCTCTCCCGCGTCCCCGGCGGCGCGCGCAAGTGGGCGCTGGTCGAGGCCGCGGGACCGATGGAGGCGTGCGCGGGCGTGTATGTCCAGCGCGAGGGGCTCTCGCTCGACGAGGCCGCGGCGGCGATCGCGCGGACGGCCCTCCACGGCCGGGTCCCCGAGCCGCTCCGAGCGGCGCACCTCGTCGCGGGCGGGGCGTGGGGCGGAGAGAGCCGGGGGAGGGCGTGAGGGAGAGGGGATAATGCGGGCGTGAAGCCTTCGCGCGACGCAATGAGGATCGACCGGACGGCCTTCGAGGTCGTCACGCTCGACGCCCAGGACGACGATCTCGCCTACTGGCTCGCGAGGAGCGTCGACGACCGGCTCGAGGCGATCGAGGTCCAGCGGCAGGTGATCTATGGCTACGATCCGGCTACCGACCGACTTCGCCGAGTTTTTGAGGTCGCTTCGCTCGAACGGGGCTGAGTACCTCCTCGTCGGAGGGTATGCGGTCGGCCTTTACGGCTATCCGCGGGCGACGGCGGACATCGATGTCTGGGTGAGGCGTAGCCCACGGAACGCCGAGAAGGTCGTCGCGGCGATCCGGAGCTTCGGCTTCGACGTGCCCGCGCTCTCGGTGGAGCTCCTGATGAAGCCGGACCAGGTGATCCGGATGGGGCTTCCGCCGCTCAGGATCGAGGTCCTGACCTCGGTCACGGGAGTGGAGTTCGAAGAGTGCTGGGCCTCGCGGAACGAGATGCTCCTCGGAGGCGAGCCGGTCTGGCTTCCGAAGCTCGAGGACCTGAAGAAGAACAAGGCGGCGAGCGGCCGGCCCAAGGACCTCGAGGATCTCAGGCACCTGCCCTGAGAGGTAGGGACCGCCCGCCGTGCGCGGCGCCGCGGCCTCGGGATGCAGTCCGGCCGGGGTCCCGTCCCTTCCCCCCCGCGGATGGGCGGATCGCGCCGTTCTGCGACGCGTCGTCAGGACGAGCGGTTCTGAGACGGGCGCGCGAGGTGCGGCCCATCCAAGTCCCGCTCCGGAACGGCCGTTAGCTGGTCCGAGGCGGCCGGAACGGCGTGCGAAACGGTAGAATCCACGCTCGGACGGCGCCACTGTTCCTGCCTGCGGAGACCCCGCCGGGCGGTTCGAACGGGCGGTCCGGCAGGAGGATTCCAATGAAGAGATTCCGTGTGGTCCAGTGGGGCCTCGGCGCCATGGGCAGCGGCATGGCACGCCTGATGCTCGAGAAGGAGGGCCTCGAGCTCGTCGGCGGCATCGACATGAGGCCCGACTACGTCGGGAAGGACCTCGGCGAGGTACTCGGGGCCGGCCGGAAGCTCGGCGTCGCCGTGACGAACGACCCGTCGAGCGTCCTCGACAGGGCGAAGGTCGACCTCGTCGTCATCGCGACGACGTCCTGGACGAAGGAGCAGATGCCCGATCTGAAGAAGATCCTCTCGGCCGGGATCAACTGCATCTCCATCGCCGAGGAGATGTCGGCCCCCGAGGCGCAGAGCCCCGCCCTCGCCGCGGAGATCGACGCGCTCGCGAAGGCGAACGGCGTCTCGATCCTCGGCACCGGCGTCAACCCCGGCTTCGTCCTCGACCTCCTCGTCGTCGCGCTCTCGGGCGTCTGCCACAAGGTGGAGCGGATCGAGGCGAGCCGCGTGAACGATCTCTCACCGTACGGCCCGACCGTCATGAAGACGCAGGGCGTCGGAACGACCCCCGAGCAGTTCGCCGCTGGCGTGGCCGACGGCTCGATCGTCGGGCACGTCGGCTTCCCGGAGAGCATCCGGATGATCAGCGACGCCCTCGGCCTCGGCGTGACGCGGATCGAGGAGAGCCGCGAGGCGATCGTCAGCAAGGTCTACCGCGAGACGCCGCACGTGAAGGTGCAGCCGGGGATGGTCGCCGGCTGCGCGCACGTCGCCGTCGGCTACGCGAACGACAAGCCGGTCGTCAAGCTCGTCCACCCGCAGCAGATCCACCCGCACCTCGAGGGGCAGGGGACGGGCGACTACATCAACATCTACGGCAAGCCCGAGATCCACATGTCGACCGGCCCCGAGATCGCCGGCGGCATCGCGACGATGGGCGTCGCCGTGAACATGATCCCGCACGTCGTCGCGGCGACGCCGGGCCTGAAGAGCATGTGCGACCTGCCGGTGCCCGCCGCCCTCATGGGCGAGAGCGCGTACCGCCGCCGCGTCTGACCGTCCACGAGCCGATGGGGAGAGGGCCGGGTTCCCGGCCCTCTCCGGCCGCGCCGCGCGCGGCGGGGGAAGCATGAGAGTCGCGAAGGGGACCTGGGTCGAGATCGAGTCGATCGTCCTGAAACCCGAGGAGCGGGCCCCCGGTCTGCCCGAGGACACCGCGAAGACCCCGTACGTCCTGCGCCTCTCCGGCTTTCTCGAGGAGGAGGCCGAGGTCGGGCAGGAGGTCGCGGTGAAGAGCCTCGTCGGCCGGACGCACCACGGCGTCCTCCGGGCCGTGAACCCCTCCTACGACCACAGCTTCGGCGCGACGGTGCCGGAGCTGCTCCACGTCGGGCTCCGGGAGGGCTGAGATGAAGGGCACGAGCTACGCCGCCGTCCTCTCCCGGAAGAACGAGGTCATGAAGGCGAGCCTCGGGATCGACTACGACACCTACGTCTCCTCCCCCGTCGCCTTCGACTACGACCGGATGATGGCCGAGACCGGCTACTCCCTCGACGACATCGCCCGCATCCAGGCGGAGACGAAGGTCGGGAACACGCCGCTCCACGAGCTGACGCGCCTGACGGAGGCGGTCCGCGCGACGGCCGGGCCCGGCAAGGGGGCGCGGATCCTCGTGAAGGACGAGGCGGCGAACGCCTCCGGCTCCTTCAAGGCGCGCCGCGCCTCGATCAGCGCGTACGAGGCGAAGAAGCGCGGCTACGAGGGGGTGATCGCGGCGACGAGCGGCAACTACGGGGCCGGCGTCGCGAGCCAGGCGGCGATGCGGGGCCTGAAGTGCATCATTCTCCAGGAGGTCTTCGACAGCCGGGGCGTGGGCCAGCCCGAGATCGTCGAGAAGTCGCGCGCCTGCGAGGCGTACGGCGCCGAGGTGCAGCGGCTCTCCGTCGGGCCGGAGCTCTTCTACGTCCTCCTGAAGACGCTCGAGGAGACCGGCTGGTTCAACGCGAGCCTCTACACGCCGTTCGGCATCCGGGGTGTCGAGACGCTCGGCGTCGAGATCGCCCGCCAGGTCCGCGCGCGGTACGACCGCGACCCCGACGCCGTCGTCGTCACGCACGCCGGCGGCGGGAACCTGACCGGCACCGCGCGCGGTCTCCTCGCCGAGGGGTGCGCGAAGACCCGCGTCGTCGCCTGCTCCGTCGACCTCGCGGGCCTCCACATGGCCTCGGACCGCGACTTCAACCGGAAGAGCTTCACGACGGGGCACACCGGCTTCGGCGTCCCCTTCGCCACCTGGCCCGACCGGGTCGACGTCCCGCGGAACGCGGCGCGGAGCCTCCGCTACATGGACGAGTACCAGCTCGTCAGCCAGGGCGAGGTCTTCTACGTCACGGAGCTGATGACGAAGCTCGAAGGGCTCGAGCGCGGCCCGGCGGGGAACACGAGCCTCACGGCGGCCGTGACGCTCGCGCGCCAGATGGACCGCGACCAGGTCGTCGTCGTCCAGGAGACCGAGTACACCGGCGCCGGCAAGCACCACAACCGCCAGCTCTCCTTCGCCCGCGAGAACGGGATCGAGGTGAGGGTCGGCGACCCGGCGGAGAACGTCCCGGGGAAGACGATCGTCCTCCCCGCCTCGCTCGAGACGGTCCGGGGCCGCGTCCAGGACATGGACAAGCTTCGCCTCTCGTACCTGAAGAACGCCGCGAAACAGCACCCGGTGGAGAGGTGGAGCGACGCCGACGTCGCCTTCCTCGCTGCCGACGTCAAGAAGGACGCGGCCTGGGTCCGCCGGGCCGCCGAGGACCTCGCCTGACACCACGCCCCGGCCGCACGCCGGGGCGGACGACCCGGCGGGCCGCGCCCGCCCCTGGAGACGACGAGATGACCGACGACAGGATCGCCCGTTTCGAGGAGCGCCGCGCCGCCCTCGCGAAGCTGAGCGACGAAGAGCTCAAGGAACGCTTCTGGAAGCTGACGAACGAGGTCGTCGCGCCGATCCTCGACCTCGCGAAGGGGCACACGAGCCCTTCGATCGAGCGCGCCGTTCTCCTCCGGATGGGGATCGACTCCGTCACGACCCAGGGCGTCGTCCAGCGGATCTCCGACGCCGGCCTCCTCGGCAAGGGAGCGGGGCACGTCGTCCTGAAGCTCTCGCAGAAGTCGGGGAAGGACCTTCGCGGCGCCGCGCAGGCGATCCTCGACGACGCCTCCGTCCTGCAGGGGCTCTTCGGAGCCGCGTGAGGAAGCGATGACGAAGCCGACTCCCCCGAACCAGAAGCTCGACATCGAGAAGATCCTCGAGGGGCTCGAGAGCTACCACCCGCCGCGGAAGGGGTGGACCTGGCGCGACGTGCCCGAGGGCGGCGTCGACATGGGGCCGTTCCACTACCGCGACATGTCGAAGCCGCTGACGCGGTCGATCGGCCTCCCGGCGAGCAAGTACTTCGACAACATCGACCCGCAGCCCTCCTGCGTCGTGACGACCGAGATCGCGAGCGGCCGTTTCGAGGACGACCTCCGCCGGATGCGGATGGCCGCGTGGCACGGCGCCGACCACATCATGGTCATCCGGACGACCGGCCAGAGCCACATCGACGGCCTCCTCGAGGGGACGCCCGAGGGGATCGGCGGCGTCCCGATCACGCGCAAGCAGATCCGGGCGAGCCGCAAGGCGTGCGACGAGATCGAGAAGGAGGTCGGCCGCCCGATCAACTTCCACTCGTACGTCTCCGGCGTCGCCGGCCCCGAGGTCGCCGTCCTCTTCGCCGAGGAGGGGATCAACGGCGCCCACCAGGACCCGCAGTACAACGTCCTCTACCGGAACGTGAACATGTACCGCTCCTTCGTCGACGCGGCGGAGGCGAAGAAGGTGATGGCCGGAGCGCGGATCTTCCAGATCGACGGCGCCCACAACGCCAATGCCACGGCCAAGGCGGGCTGGCTCGTCATGCCCGAGCTGATGGTCCAGCACGGGATCAACTGCGCCTTCTCGGTCGCCGTCGGGATGGAGAAGGACCTGATCGGCCTCTCCACCGTCCCGCCGAACGCCCCGCCCGCTCCGAAGCTCTGGTACGACCTGCCGTACGCGGTCGCCCTCCGCGACTTCTTCAGCGACTACCGGATGCGGGCGCAGCAGAACACCCGCTACATCGAGGCCGACATCGAGGAGGCGGTGAGGACGCACACCGTCGACACCCTCATCTCGATGCTCACGCGGGCCGACATCCAGAGCACGATCACCCCCGACGAGGGGCGGAACGTGCCGTGGCACTACAACAACATCCGCGGCGTCCAGACGGTCAAGCAGACCTGGGCCGCCCTCGACGGCATCAAGGATCTCGTCGAGCTCAAGCACGACGGGCCGCTCGGCGAGATGGTGCGCGACCTGAAGGAGCGCGCCGTCGCCTTCCTCGAGGAGGTCCTCGAGGTGGGCGGCTACTTCGCGGCGGTCGAGAAGGGCTTTTTCGTCGACTCGGCGAAGTACCCCGAGCGGAGCGGCGACGGCATCGCCCGCGACGGGAAGGGGGGCGTCGGAGCCGGCTCGCTCGTCCCGCGCGACGCGGACTACCTGGCCCCCGTCTGCGACCACTTCGGGACGAACCACCTCCCCGCGAGCGCGGCGAAGGCCTGCGACCCGATCGGCGGCTGCACGCTCTGCGACCCTTCGAAGATCGTCTTCATCGACGAGCTCGACCCGGAGGACAACTGCCACCGGCGGCTCGAGAAGACGCTGCCCTACCGGAAGGGGACGGCGATCCGCCCCGAGGCCGAGTGGGCGGGCGACGGGACGGTCCTCGTCCAGCTCTTCGTCCCCGAGAACGAGGAGATCGCCCCGGTCTACGCCGTCGAGATGGCGAAGAAGATGGGCCTCGTCGACCCGGAGGTCATCAACACGATGGTCCTCCACCCGGCGGAGGGGTGCTTCGTCGAGGTGAAGGGGAAGGTCGCGTTCGACGTCGACCGGACGACGCTGAAGATCCCCGAGAAGGAAGTGATCCTCCCCGAGCAGGAGCTTCGGGACGCCGTGAAGAAGGTCGGTCTCAAGGTCGTCGCCGGGACCGTCGGCGAGGACGAGCACAGCGTCGGCCTTCGCGAGATCCTCGACATCAAGCACGGCGGCATCGAGAAGTACGGCGTGAAGTATCACTACCTCGGGACGTCGGTCCCCGTCGGCAAGCTCGTCGACGCCGCCGTCGAGACCGGGGCGCACGCCATCCTGATCTCCACGATCATCAGCCACAACGACGTCCACCGATCCCAGATGCGGAAGCTCGCCGAGCTCTGCCGGGAGAAGGGGATCCGCGACCGCGTCGTGCTCGTCGCCGGCGGCACCCAGGTGAACCGTGACATGGCGAAGGAGACCGGCCTCGACGCGACGTTCGGACGCGGCACGAAGGGGATCCACGTCGTCAACGCGATGGTGAAGGCGCTCCGGGCGCGCGGAACGGCCTGAGCGGAACGCAGCGGCGGGGCGCGGCCGTTTCCCGGCCGCGTCCCGCGATCCACCGATCGGGAGGCGCGGCCCTGGGCCGGAGATGAAGATCGACGTCCTGACGCTCGAGGTCGGCTCGACGATCACGAAGGCGAACGGCT
>JAKLER010000212.1 GCA_022711615.1 Acidobacteriota bacterium | reverse complement strand
GCGCAGGGAGCCGTACCGGCCATCCAGCTCGCGCACGCCGGACGCAAGGCCTCCACGAAGCGCCCCTGGGAGGGTGGAGGCCGTGCGCTCCCGGCGGACGGCGGGTGGGAGCCGGTCTTCGCACCGAGCACCGTGCCGTTCGACGAAGGGTGGCAGGTTCCTGAGGCGCTCGACGCCGACGGGATGGCCCGCCTCGCCGCCGCCTTCGCCGCCGCCGCCCGACGCGCGGCCGACGCCGGGTTCCTCGTCGCCGAGATCCACGCTGCGCACGGCTATCTCCTCCACGAATTCCTCTCGCCGATCGCGAACCGGAGGGGCGATGCCTTCGGCGGCTCCCTCGAGCACAGGATGCGCTTCCCGCTTCGCGTCGTCGAAGCGGTCCGCGCCGCCTGGCCGACCGACCTGCCCCTTTTCCTGCGGCTCTCCGCGACCGACTGGGTCGACGGCGGCTTCGTCCCGGACGAGGCGGTCGCCTTCGCCCGCGAGGCAAAAGCCCGGGGCGTGGACCTCGTCGACTGCTCCTCGGGCGGAATGCACCCGCAGGCCGTCGTCCCGGTCGCACCCGGATACCAGGTCCCGTTCGCGGCTCGGATCCGAAAGGAGGCTGAGGTCGCTACCGCGGCCGTTGGTCTCATCACCGAGCCGCTTCAGGCCGAGGAGATCCTCGTTTCCGGCCATGCAGACCTCGTGCTGCTCGGCCGGGAGCTCCTGCGCAACCCGCATTGGCCGCTTGCGGCCTCGGAGCAGCTCGGCGCCGCGCAGGAGGGACCGCGACAGTACCTACGGGCCAGGCCATACAAAGCACTCTAAACAAATAACTTCTACGTGTAATCCGAGGGAACGACCGAGCGGGCCGACACCGAGAGGATCTTCGCACCCTGATACTTGACAATCTGGCAATCAGATTCTATATTTACTCCGGACCTGAGGCCTCCAATGAAGAAATGGAGCCCACGGACCAGAAATCGAATCTTCAGAGGGAGGTAAGCATCATGATCACCCGTTGGAACGATCCCTTCCGCGAGCTCGAGTCCTTCCGCAGCCAGATGAACCGCCTCTTCGGCGAGACGTTCCCCGCCGCCCGGACCACGGAGGAGGCGCCGGGACTCGCCGCCTGGGCGCCGCCGGTCGACATCACCGAGACGCCGGACCAGCTCGTCTTCCAGGTCGAGCTCCCGGGCTTCTCGCAGGACGACCTCAAGCTCCGCGCCGAGAACGGGGTCCTGACGCTCGAGGGCGAGCGCAGGTTCGAGAAGGAGAGCGAGAAGAAGGCGTATCACCGCGTCGAGAGGGCGTACGGCCGCTTCGTCCGGGCCTTCTCCCTCCCCGCGAACGTCGACCCGGAGAAGATCTCCGCGAGCCTCGTCGACGGCGTCCTGACCGTCGAGCTCCCGAAGCGGGAAGAGGCGAAGCCCAAGTCGATCCCGATCGGAATCGGCACGGCGAAGCAGATCTCCGCCACGAAGAAGTAACCGCTGGCGCCGGGACGCCGGCCCCGACGATCGCCACACGGCGGGCCGCGAGGCCCGCCGTGTCCGTTATCTCCCGGTGGCCGCCCCGTCCGCACCGACGCGCGCTGCCGGCCTCCCCGTCCTCGCCGGCGCCGACTCGAGCCCGCGCCGAGGGCGAACGAACCGCCCCGGCGCGAGCCCGGCCGCCAGCCTCAGACGGTCCGGTCGCCGAGGGCGAGCGGCCGCGGTTTCGTCATCGCGTCGATCGAGAGGAGGTCGTCGAGCTGGGCCGCGGTGAGGTAGCCCTTCTCGAGGATCAGCTCCCGGACGGGCCGCCCCGTGGCGAGCGCCTCCTTCGCCACCTCGCTCGACCGCTCGTAGCCGAGGGCCGGGACGACCGCCGTCACGATCCCGATCGAGCGCTCCACCATCTCCCGCGCATGCTCGCGGTTCGCCGTGATCCCGGTGATGCAGCGGAGCCGGAGCGTGTCGATCGCCGCGGTCAGCATGTCGATCGACTGGAAGAGGTTGAACGCGAGGATCGGCTCCATGACGTTCAGCTGGAGCTGCCCCGCCTCGGAGGCGAGCGTGATCGTCAGGTCGTTGCCGATGACCTGGAACGCGACCTGGTTGACGACCTCGGGGATGACCGGGTTCACCTTCCCCGGCATGATGCTCGACCCGGGCTGCATCGGCGGGAGGTTGATCTCGGCGAGGCCGCAGCGCGGCCCCGACGAGAGGAGCCGGAGGTCGTTGCACATCTTCGAGAGCTTCACGGCGACGCGCTTGAGGACCCCGGAGAACATGACGAACGCTCCGGTGTCGGGAGTCGCCTCCACGAGGTTCTCCGAGAGGACGACCTCGAGGCCGGTGACGTTCCGGAGCTCCTCCACGACGAGGGCCGGGTAGCGCGGGTCGGCGTTGATCCCGGTGCCGATCGCCGTGCCGCCCATGTTGACCTCGAGGAAGAGCCGGACCGTCTCCGTCAGCCGGGCGACGTCCTCCCCCGTCGTCACCGCGAACGCGCCGAACTCCTGCCCGAGCGTCATCGGAACGGCGTCCTGCAGCTGCGTCCGCCCCATCTTCAGGACGTCACGGAACTCCTCCCCCTTCTCGGCGAGCGCTTCGCGGAGCCGTTCGAGGGCGGCGACCAGCCCCTGCGTCGAGAGGATCGTGGCGATCCGGAGCGCCGTCGGGTAGACGTCGTTCGTCGACTGGGCGAGGTTGACGTGGTTGTTCGGGTGGCAGGAGGCGTAATCGCCGCGGGAGCGGCCGAGGATCTCGAGCGCGCGGTTCGCGAGGACCTCGTTCGCGTTCATGTTCGTCGACGTGCCGGCGCCCCCCTGGACCATGTCGACGACGAAGTGCCCGTGGTGGTGACCGTCGATCACCTCCTGCGCCGCCTGGATGATCGCGTCCGCCAGCTCCTCCGGCAGGAGGCCGAGGCGGGCGTTCGCGCGCGCGGCGGCGAGCTTCACCATCGCGAGGGCGCGAACGAGCGTCGGGAAGTGGGCGACCGGGATGCCGGTGATCGGGAAGTTCTCGACGGCGCGGAGCGTCTGGACTCCGTAGAGGGCGTCGGAGGGGACGTCGCGTTCGCCGAGGAGGTCGTGCTCGCGGCGGGTCTCTCCCGACGCGTACCCCTTCTCCGCGCCGACGTCCCGCGAGCTCTGGTACTGCAGGTGCCGGTTCATGACGATCGCCACGCGCGAGACGACGTCCATCGCCGCGCCCGCGTCGCCCATGAGCCGCGCCCGGACCTCCGCGCGCGGCAGCTCGATGACCGTGACGTCCGTCAGCGCCCGGGCCGACGTGGTGTGCTCGGAGGTATGGAGGAGCGCCCCGACGCCGACCGCCTCGCCGCGCCCCTCGACCGAGAGCGGCTCGATTGCCCCGTCCTTCTCGCGCGAGATCTCGACGCTCCCGTCGAGGATGACGAAGAGGGCGCGGCGCGGCGCGCCCTGCGTCCAGAGCATCGTCTCGGCCGGCACGTCGCGGCGGATCGCCGCCCCCGCGAGGAGGTCGAGGACCCTCTCCGAAAGGCCCGAGAAGATCTCCGTCGCCCCGAGCGCCGCACGAACCTGGTTCACGAGACACCTCCCTGCACCGCCGTCACGGCGGCGAGCTCCCATTGTAGTGAGGGCGCCTGCCGCGCCGCAGCGTAGAATGGCCGACGGAGGAGCGACGCGGGACCGCGGCCCCTCCGCGCCCGCCGGAGCCGTGGTCTCGCGTCTCGTCCCTGATGGAGGAGACGATGAGAAAGACGCCGATCTTCGCTCTGCTCGCGTTTCTCGCCGTCGTCCCGGGTCTCGCGGCCGGTCAGGACATCGGATACGACCCGTGCCCGCTCGACGCCGGCTGGACGTCCGCGGACGGCTCCGGAGACGTCGCCGTGGCCCCCGACGGGGCCGGCTCCGCGCTCTCGTTCCCGACGATCACCTACCAGAGGACGACGAAGTCGGTCCCGTCGAGCCTCTGCGCGTCCGTGCCGACGGCCGTGAGCTCCTTCGCCTCGACCGACGCGGCCGCCTACCTCTACTTCCGGATCAGCGGCTTCCAGAACGGCGAAGGGCTTTCGGTCATCTGGTGGGACCCGAGCGGCGAGATCTACCACCGGGGCTCCTGGGCTCCCCTCTCGACGGCGCAGTACACGTCCTACTGCCTCGAGGCCCACATCTCCATCGCGGGGACGAACGCCGCCTCCAAGCCCGGCACCTGGCGAGTCCAGGTCTTCTCCGACAAGATCTTCGACGTTCCCTACGTCGACCTGACGTTCACCGTCTCCTCGAGCGGCGGCACCGGCTTCCCGACGATCACGAACGCGCGGACGGCGAAGTCGGTCCCCCTGAACGCCTGCACGCCGCTGCCGACGCCGGTGACGACGTTCGCCCCGACGGACGAGAGGGTCTACGTCTTCTTCAACATCAGCGGCCACGCGAGCAGCGAGACGCTGACGCGCGTCTGGTACGCGCCGGACGGTTCCATCGCCGCTTCCGGGAGCTGGAGCCCGCTGACGGCCGGCACGGGCTACTGCCTGGCCGCGAGCCTGACGATCACCGGCACCGTCGTCGCGACGACGCCGGGGACGTGGCGCGTGCGGGTCTTCTCCGACAAGATCCTGGACGTCCCGTACCTCGACCTGCCGTTCACGATCTCCGCGGGAGGCGGCTCGGCCTTCCCGACGATCACGAACGCGCGAACGACGAAGGCGGTGCCGGCGAACCAGGCGTGCACGCCGCTCCCCGTCGCCACCTCCTCGTTCTCCTCGACCGACGCGCGCGTCTACCTCTGGTTCCAGATCAGCGGGCACGCGGACGGCGAGCGGCTCTCGCGCGTCTGGTACTCGCCCGACGGAAGTGTCCACGCGACGGGCCAGTGGGACCCTCTGCCTGCGGGAGGCGCGCCGTGCAAGTGGGCCGCGCTGGACATCGCCGGCGCGTCGTCGGCGTCGAAGCCGGGGACGTGGCGCGTCCAGGTCTTCTCCGACCGGATCTTCGACGTCCCGTACATCGACAAGACGTTCACGATCTCCGCAGGCGGCGGGGGCGGAGGAGGAGGATTCACCGTCGCCGGCACCTGGCTCCTCACCTCGAGCGCCCGCGTCCAGGGCGCCGGGGCCCTCTGGAAGACCGACCTCTCGATCCGGAACAAGGGGACGTCGGCGGCTTCGGTGATCGTGAAGTTCCTCGGAAATTCGGGCGACGGTCGCGGCGGGCCGGAGCGGTCCGTCTCGATCCCTGCCGGCCAGACCGTCACGTGGCGAGACGTCCTCTCGAGCCTCTTCGGCCTCACGAACGACTACGGGCCGATCCTCGTCCGCGCCTCGACGTCGGACCTCGCGATCCTCGGCCAGACCTGGACCGCGGGCGGCGCCGGGACGTACGGCCAGAGCGTCCCCGTCCTCTCGACCGACGAGCTGATCGGGAGCACGCCGAAGTCGATCCTCGGCGTCCGCCAGGACGCCTTCTTCCGGACGAACCTGATGCTCGCGAACGCGACCGAGTCGACCGCCGCGGTCACCGTCCAGCTCGTCTCGACCGCGGGGGCCGTCCTCAAGACGCTGAACGTCTCCCTCGGGCCGCTCTCGCGCGCCCAGTACAACGTGGGCGGCGACTTCGACTACACGAACCTCTCCGACGCGGTCTTCGTCATCTCCTCGCCGACTTCCGGGGCGCGGATCGGCGCCTATGCCTCCGTCATCGACGCGGGGACGGCGGACCCGAGGACGCTCCTGCCGCGCTGAGCGGCCGGGACCGGGAGGGCCGGGGTCCGCGCTCCGCGGGCCCCGGCCTCAGCGCCCGCGGAGCGGCCTGCGGAAGGCGCTCGTCACGAGCCGGTCGAGGAGCTGCGGGAGCGGCAGCCCCGTCGCCTCCCACATCTTCGGGAACATCGAGATCGGGGTGAAGCCGGGGAGCGAGTTGATCTCGTTCAGGAGAACGCGCCCCGAGGCGCGCTCGACGAAGAAGTCGACGCGCGCGAACCCGGCGCCCCCGACGGCGTCGAACGCGGCGCAGGCCATTCGTCGGACCTCGTTCGAGGTCTCCTCCGGCAGCTCCGCCGGGAGGATCGAATAGGAGCGGTCGTCGATGTACTTGTCCTCGTAGTCGTAGAACTCGTGCCCCGGCACGACCTCGCCGGGGAACGAGGCCTCGGGCTCGCCCCGCTCCCCTTCGAGGACGGCGCACTCGACCTCTCGGGCGTCGGCCGCCGCCTCGACGAGGGCCGTCGCGTCGACCGCGAGGGCCGCGTCGACGGCCGCCTCGAGCCCGGCCCTCTCCTTGACCTTCGTGATCCCGACGGAAGAGCCGGCGCAGGCCGGCTTCACGAAGAGCGGGAGGCCGAGGGCCTCCGTCCGGGCGAGGAGCGCCGCGCGGTGCGCCGTGTCGCGCCAGGCCGCCGCGCGGATTCCGACGTAGCGGACCTGCGGCAGGCCGGCCGCGCCGAACGTCGCCTTCATCAGGAGCTTGTCCATCCCGACGGCCGAGGCGGCGACGCCGAAGCCGACGTACGGGACGTTCATCGCCTCCAGCAGCCCCTGCAGGACGCCGTCCTCGCCGAACGTGCCGTGGAGGATCGGGAAGACGACGCCCCAGGCCCCGTCGCGGAACGCCGCCTCGAACGACGCGACGATCTCGGACGGAGGCGCGGGTCGCGAGCCGGGGACGACGCCGTCGAGGAGCGCCTCCCGCGCCGGACGCGCGAAGTACCGAAGCATCTCCTCGCGCGAATCGGCGACGCCGTGCCAGCGGCCGTCCTTGCCGACGAAGACCGGCACGGCCTCGAATCGGTCGGACGGGAGGTTCTCGAGCAGGCAGCGCGCCGAGAGGAAGGAGACGCCGTGCTCCCGCGACGGCCCTCCGAAGACGACTCCGACCCGGGTGCGGATGCTCATGCGCGCTCCCTGTTCGTCGCCTCCTCCTCAGAGGAGGCCTTAAGTCCTTCCCGGCAGCGTACCGCAAACGAGAACGGGCCCCGGGGTCGTCACGACCCCGGGGCCCGCAGCGTCGTCTCGATCGGCCAGGCTCCGGCGCCCTGCCGTTCAGCCCTTCGACGCCGCGAGGAGCTTCGCGGCCTGCTCCTCGTAGGCGGCGAGGACGTTCTTCACCGACGCGACATCGACGTCGCCCATGTGTCCGATCCGGATGTTGAGCGACTTGAACTTGCCGTAGCCCGAGCCCGGCACCCAGCCGGCGCCCTTCATCGCCTTGTTCAGGTCCTCCGCGCCGACGCCCTCGGGCGGGAAGAGGGATGAGACGCTCGGCGAATGCGCCGGCGGGTCGGGGAGGAAGCGGAAGCCGGCCTTCGGCGCCCACTCCTCGACCGCCTTCAGCATCTCGTGGTGGCGCGCCCAGCGGGCCTCCATCCCCTCGGCGAGGATGTGGTCGAGCTGGACGTCGAGGGCGTAGAGGAGCGGGAGCGACGGCGTCGTCGGGTTCTGCTTCTTCTTGCCGAACGCCTCGACGTCGAGGAGGTCGAGGTAGAGGCCGCGGCACTTCTTCGCGCGGGCCGCCGCGAGCGCCTTCTCCGACACGGCGAAGACGGCGATACCGGGAGGCAGCGCGAGCGCCTTCTGCGAGCCGCAGACGG
>JAKLER010000211.1 GCA_022711615.1 Acidobacteriota bacterium | reverse complement strand
GAGAAGGTGCACCCGGTCGCCGCGAACGTGCCGGCGTTGTAGACCGCGCCGCCCGGGCTCACGCCGGCCGCCCCTCCCCGCAGCGTGACGTTCTCCAGCGCGAGCGTCGCCCCGGAGGCGACGTGGAGGAGACGGAAGAGGGGCGTCCCGGTGCGCTCGATCGTGCCGTTGCGGATCGTGAGCACGCTGCCCGCGAGGACGCTCGGCAGGCCGTTCGGCCCGTCCGTGGAGTTGTCCACGGCGGCGAGCGAGAACGCCTGGCCGTCCAGGTCGATCGTGTCGGCCTCGCCGTTCGCGTTCGCGGTCGTCATCGCGGCGACGAGCTCCGCCGTGCTCGTCGGCGCGAACGTCGCCGCAGAGGCGGGCGATGCCGCGACGAGCAACGCCGACGAGAGCACGAGGGCCCTGCCGTGGACACGGGCGCTGCGGTTCCTGCGCATTTCGTCCTCCCATTCGACGGGCGAAGCACGGCCGGCTGGGATCGACCGCGACGCCACCGACGACCTTTCGAGATTCCTGCTGGGCGCCGGCATCATATTCCCGGGGCGGCGGCCGCGGAATCCGGAGGAATCCGGGCCCCCTCAGCCCGAGAGCGGCTTCCCGAAGATCCGGTAGCGCTTGCAGACGGTCGCGCCGAGGCGCTCCATCTCGGCCCGCACCTTCACGTTCGTCTCGAGCTCGACGTGGCTGTCGAAGCTCGTGAAGCCGGCGGCGATCGCGGAACGGATCACCGCGGCCAGCCCGAGGATGTCGGCGCCCTTGCCGCGGTCCTCGACCCGGATGCCGCCGAGCAGCAGGTCCAGCTGCTTCGAGGCGCGGGCCGCGCGGAGGACGTGGACGAAGCCGATCGGGAAGAGACGACCCCTGGCCTTCCGGAGGCCCGGGTCGATGTTCGGCATCGCGACGAGGAAGCCGATCGGCGTCTCGCCCTTCAGTCCGACCTTCACGAAGCGCGGGTCGAGCAGCGGAAGGTACTTCCGGGCGAGGGCCTCGATCTCCGCCTCGTCGAGCGGGACGTAGCCGTAGAGCTCCGCATAGGTCTCGTTCATCAGCCGGATGATCGTGGCCGCCCAGGGGGCGAGCTCCTTCCGCCTCCGGAACTCCAGGATCCTGTACTCGGAGCGGGCGGCGACACGGGACGCGACCTTCTCGTAGAAGGCGGGCAACGTCGGGCCGATCGGCGCCTTGTAGACGACGAAGTCGATCTCCTTCCCGAAGCCGCACGCCTCCACGAGCCGCCCGAGCCACGGGTGGTTCGCGCAGGTCGCGATCGTCGGCTCGTGCTCGAACCCCTCGATCCAGAGCCCCTCGGGGTCCTGGTCCGAGAAGCCCATCGGCCCGACGAGCCGCTCCATCCCGAGCCCCTTCGCCCACCGCTCCACCCACTCGAGGAGCGCCCGCGCGACCTCGGGGTCCTCGGGGCACTCGAGCCAGCCGAACCGCGCGGCCTTCGTGCCGCGCGCCGCGACCTCCCGGCGGTTCACGATCCCGACGACCCGTCCGCACGGCGTCTCCCCGCGGAACGCGAGCGCGAACGTCGTGTCGCAGCTCGCAAGCGCCGGGTTCTTCCGAGGGTCGAGCATCGCCCTCTCCTCGGCGATCAGGGGCGGCACCCAGACCGCATGCCCCCGATGAAGGTCGAACGGGAGCTGCACGAACGCCCGCCGCTCCCGCGCCGTGGCGACCTCCCGGACCGTCACGGCGTTCGTCATCTCCTCACCTCTCACGCAAGCGCCATCAGGGAATCATAGGCGCGCGACGGCCGCCCGGGGAGCGGCGGTTCCTCTCCCCTACCGGGAAAAGTCGCCGGCCGCCTCGGGCTGGTAGAGGATCGCCTCGACCCGCAGGCGGCGCGGTCCGCTCGGGACCACCCACTCGATCTCGTCGCCGACGCGGTAGCCGAGCATGGCCGCGCCGATCGGAGCCACGACGGAGATCCGGCCCGCCGCGAAGTCGGCGTTCTCCGGGAAGACGACCGTGTAGTCGAGCGTCGTGAGCTGGTCGAGGTCGAGGAGCCGCGCCCGGCTGTTCATCGTGATCACGTCGGGAGGGATCTCCGAAGCCGGCACCACGACGGCCCGCTGGACCTCGGCGACGAGGTCGGACACGTCGTCCCGGTCCATGGTGTCGGTCGGCCGCGACAGAAGGGCCTGCAGGCGCTTGCGGTCTTCGGACGTCACGTAGATGTTTCGATCGCTCATGTCGGTCTCCTCCTCGTCGGGCGTTCGTGGGTCAAGGTAGCTCGGGGGGGCGGGGGATACCCCCCGCGAGAGTAGCGAAGGTGCCCTTCGCAGGGCGTGTGCACGCCGCGGCAGCGTGTCCGAGACTCGAGCCCCCGATCCCGCCTTTGGGGGGGGCGGGGGGGCTCCCCCCGCGAGCGAAGCGACGAGGCTCTTCGCAGGGCGTGTGCACGCCGCGGTAGCGCATACGGGATTCGAACCCGTGTTACGGCCGTGCGGGGGGGTGCGGGGGGTCTCCCCCCGCCATCCGGGACGCCCGGCCGCGCCGCCCTCTCACGGCGGGAACTGCCACTGTCGGAACTCGAGGGGGAAGACCGGAGTTGGTAGCGCATACGGGATTCGAACCCGTGTTACCGCCGTGAGAGGGCGGCGTCCTGGACCCCTAGACGAATGCGCCGTTCCGGTCCCGATCGGCGGGGGGCTCCCCGCGCGAGGACGGGCTTTTTACCACGGCTCCCGTCCGGCGGGCAAGCCGGCCCCGGGGAGCCCCGGGGCCGGCGGCGTCCGGCTCAGTCGGCCTCGCGCACCCAGCGGATGATCTCGGGGAAGGTCGGCTTCTTGCCGTACATCAGGATCCCGACCCGGTAGACCCGCCCCGCGAACCAGGAGACGCCCCAGATCGTGAGGAGAAGGAGGCCGATCGAGAGGGCGATCTCCCAGGCCGGCGGCGGCTGCACCGAGATCCTCATGAACATCAGCAGCGGCGAGGTGAAGGGGAAGATCGAGAGGACCCTCGCGAACGTCCCGTCCGGCGTGTTGTACGCGAAGATCCAGGTCATCGCCGAGATGATGAGCATCATCCCGGGGATCATGACGAACTGCTGGGCTTCCTGGTCGGAGTTGAACGGCGCGGCGAAAGCGGCGTAGAGCCCGGCGTAGACGAAGTAGCCGAGGAGGAAGAAGACGACGAACGCGACGAGCGTCCCGACGGGAATGCTCGGGATCGAGCCGTTCGCCAGACCCACGAAGCCGACGATTCCGGGGAGCGTCAGGGTGAACGCGAACAGGGCCCAGACGGCGTACTGCGTCAGCCCGACGAGGCCGATGCCGATGATCTTGCCGAGCATCAGCTCGGTCGGCCTCACCGACGACACGATCACCTCGACGATCCGGTTGCTCTTCTCCTCGAGGACGCCCCGCATGATCTGGGCGCCGTAGACGAAGATCGACATGTAGATCAGCATGAAGAGGATCCCGGAGATCGCGAGGTTCGCGCCCTCGTTCTTCGCGTCCTCGGGCGTCTCCTTCTCCGAGGCCTCGCGCGGGTCGAGCTTCACGTTGAGCCGGGCCTTCTCGTAGACGGCCGGGTCGACCCCCTGGTCGCGCAGCCGCTCCTTCGTCGCCGCGCGGCCGAGCGCCCGCCCGACCGACTCGCGGAGGAACATGTCGGCCTTCACCGATCGGGCGCGCCACTCGACCTTCCCGCTCGACAGGCCGTCCTCGGGGATGACGATGTAGGCCTTGAGCTCCTTCTTCTGGACCTTCGCGTTCAGCTCCTTCCGCACCTCGGCGAGCGTCCCGGACGTCGCGGGGACCGAGAGGAACGTGATCTTCGTCGGCATCCGTTTCGCCGTCTCGTCCGGCTTCGCTTCCGGGCCGGCCGGCTTCGCGTCGCCATCCGTGTCGGAGACCGACTTCTGCTCGAGGAGGAGCGGCTCGTAGAGACGGCCCGTCAGGTCGACGACGCCGATCTTCCCCTCGGGGATCAGGGTGGAGGAGAGGAGGACCTGGAGGAAGACGAAGCCGAGCCCGAGCGCCGGGATCAGGATCGTCGCGATCCAGAAGCCCTTCGTCTTGATCTGCTGGAGGTACTCGCGGCGGACGACGTGGAGGACCTTCGTTCTCATCGCCGCCTCCTACCGCAGCTCTTCCTGGGTCGGCGCGGCCAGGCCCGACTCCTCGACGGCCTTGATGAAGATCTTCTCGAGCTCCGGCTCGGGCTCGACCGGCGGCGGGAGGGGCACCCTGTCGCGGTAGGCCGCCTTGACCTCCTTCACCGTGCCGTCGAGAAGCTTGTTCCCCCGGTAGATGAGGGCGATCCGGTCACAGAGCTTCTCGGCCTGCTCCATGACGTGGGTCGAGAAGACGATCGTCTTCCCGTGCCGCTTGAAGTCGAGGAGGAAGTCCTTGAGGAGGACGACGTTGATCGGGTCGAGCCCCGAGAACGGCTCGTCCAGGATGAGGACCTCCGGGTCGTGGACGATCGTCCCGAGGAACTGGACCTTCTGCTGCATCCCCTTCGAGAGCTCCTCGGTCTTCTTCTTCAGCCAGGGGCGGAGGTCCATCACGTCGATCCAGCGCTCGAGGCGCTCGAGGGCCGTCTTCCGCTCGACCCCCTTGATCGCGGCGAAGAAGAGGAGCTGGTCGAGGACGGTCATCTTCCGGTAGAGGCCGCGCTCTTCGGGGAGGTAGCCGATCCTCTGCTGGCCTTCCTCGTCGAGCGTCCGGCCGAGGATCCGGACCGTCCCCTCGTCGGCCTTCGTGATGTTCATCGTCATCCGGATGGTCGTCGTCTTCCCGGCCCCGTTCGGCCCCAGGAGGCCGAACGTGACCCCGACGGGGACCTCGAGGTCGAGCCGGTCGACGGCGGTGAACTTCCCGAAGCGTTTCGTGACGCCCGAGAGGGAGATCGCGGCGGTCATCTGGACGGAGCCCTCCTGAGTCCTTACCTACGTTGCGGCAGGCGAAGAGTTTACGGTCCGGCACCCGGACCCCGTCGGGACGGATTCGCGGGCGGCCGAAGGGCTTCACGACGGCGCTTGCATTTCCCCGCGGAGCGCGCTATCTTCTGCGGCCCGCGTGCGCCCATAGCTCAACTGGATCAGAGCGTTTGACTACGGATCAAAAGGTTGGGGGTTCGAGTCCTCCTGGGCGCACCACCCCTTATCCCTGAAGACGAAGAGCTTCCTGCGAAGAGACCCCGGGCGACCCCCGGGGTTTTCGTTTCGTCGCGCCATCCCGGCGCCGTAGACTCCCTCGCTCGCCCCTGCGGCGAGGAGGCTCCCATGCACATCGACGCGGTCCTTCGGAAGCTCGGCGAGCTCGAGCGGTCGCTCGCGGACCTCTACGGATGGTGGTCCGAGGTCTTCGCGGCCGACGAGGAGGCCGCCTTCGTCTTCTTCAAGATGAAGGGCGAGGAGAAGGCCCATGCCGGCCTCGTCGACTACCAGCGCAAGCTCGTCCAGAACAGCCCGGCGCTCTCCGTCGACGTCTCGTTCGACCTGACGGAGGTGGAGGCGGCGCTGGCGCGGGCGAAGTCGCTCCGGGGCGCTGCGGTCCCGCCGACGGTCGCCGAGGCTCTCGCCGAGGCGCTCAAGATCGAGCGCTCCGCCGCCGAGAGCCACTGCCGGAACGCGCTGAAGCTGGCGAGTCCCGGGATCGCTCGCCTCCTCGACGCCCTCGGCGGCGAGGACAAGCTGCACGTGGCCCGCCTCGCGGAGCTGGCCGAGCGGCGGGGTATCACGGTCGCGCCGGCCTGACGCCGCCGCCGACCGGGGAAGCCGGGGCCCCGCGCGGCGGGCGTCGCGGCGTTCGGGGCTTGGACCCGCTTGCTAGACTGACGGACCGAAATCCGGAACGCCGATGCAGGGGGAGCGAATGACGGGACGCCTCGTCGGCCGGAGGCGATCAGGTCCGGGGCGCGGGCGGCGGTCGCCGTGACGGTCGAGATCGCCTTCGCCTTCCCGCTCCCCGGCGGCCTGCACGCGCGCCCGGCGGCACGCCTTCAGGAGGAGGTGGCGCGCTTCCGCTCGGTCGTCACCTTCCTGAACCGCGCGAACGGCACGTCCGCGAGCGCGCGGAGCGTCCTCGCCCTCGTGGCGACGCGGACCGCGCTCGGCGAGCCGTGCGTCCTGCACGTGCAGGGAGAGGACGAGGCCGCGGCCGGGGCCGCGCTCCGGAAGTTCGTGAAGAGGGAGCTCCCGGGCCTCGACGACGGGCCTCCGGCGCGGGCCGGGACGGGCGCGCCGCTCCCGCGCGTCCTCGCGCGGGCCGAGGCGCGCGTCCACCGCGGGGCGCCGGCGAGCGGCGGGATCTTCCGCGGGCGCGCGGTCGTCGTCGGCTCGCGCCGCGCCGCGGTCGACGAGGAGCGGACCCGGACGGAGGCGGAGGAGCTCGCCCGCCTCGAGGCGGCGTTCGAGAAAGCGGCGGCCGCGATCCGGGTCCGCCTCGCCGCGGCGGAGTACGAGACGGAGAGGGCCGTCCTCGAGGCCCACCTCTCGATCGCCGAGGACCCCGGGCTGCGGGCTCGCGCCGCGGCCGCCGTCGTCGAGGGGGCCGCCGCGCCCTCCGCGGTCTTCGCCGCGGCGGGCCACTTCGCCGAGATCTTCCGCGCCAGCGGGAGCAACCTCCTCGCCGAGCGGGCGCTCGACCTGCACGACGTCGCCGAGGCCGTCGCCCACGTCCTCTCCGGCGACGGCGTCCCGCCGCCGGCCGTGGAGCTGGGGGAGGCCGCGGTCGTCGTCGCGGCGCGCCTCGGCCCGGGGCAGCTCCTCGCGCTGCCGCGGGCGCGCGTTCGCGGCCTCGTCCTCGCGGAAGGGGGGACGCTCTCGCACACTGTCGTCCTCGCCCGCGCGTTCGGCGTCCCGTGCGTGACGGGCGTGGACGGGATCGAGCGGGCGCTCGCGACGGGCGACGACGTCGTCGTCGACGGGGAGCGGGGGCTCGTCGTCGTCGCCCCGAAGGGGCCCGTGCTCCGCTTCTACGAGGCGCAGAGCGAGCTCCTTTCGACGGCCGCGCGGCGGCTCGAGCGGTTCCGGACGGCGCGCGCCGTCACGGCGGACGGGCGGAGGATCGAGGTCGGGGCGAACGTCGGGACCGTCGAGGAGGCCGCCTCCGCGTTCGAGAACGGGGCGGAGGGGATCGGCCTCTTCCGGACGGAGCTGATGTTCCTCGACCGCGACGAGCCGCCGACCGAGGAGGAGCAGCTCGCGATCTTCGCGGAGACCGCCCGCCTCGCCGAAGGCCGTCCCGTCATCGTGAGGACGCTCGACGTCGGGGCGGACAAGCCGCTCGCCTGGCTCCGTCTGCCGTCGGAGCGGAACCCGGCGCTCGGCTACCGGGCGATCCGGATGTACGCCGAGCACGCGGAGCTGGCCGAGCGCCAGCTCCGGGCGATCCTCCGCGCCGGGGCCGTCGGGCCGCTGAAGGTGATGTTCCCGATGGTCGGGACGCCGGAGGAGGCGCGGGAGCTCCGCGCCCTCGTCGAGAAGGTGAAGGGGCTCCTCTCGGCCGAGGGGGTCGCCCACGACCCGGACGTCCCGGTCGGCGTGATGCTCGAGGTGCCGTCGGCGATCCTCTCGCTCCGGGCGATCGCGCGGGAGGTCGACTTCTTCAGCGTCGGCT
>JAKLER010000210.1 GCA_022711615.1 Acidobacteriota bacterium | reverse complement strand
GCGGACCCTCCCTCCCGCCGATTCCACCGGCCCCCGGACCCTCGGGTCCGGGGGCCTTTCCCCTCTCCAGCGCGCGCTTCCGGGCTGACGCGGTCGGCCCCGCCGGCCTGGAGCGCGACGCCGGCGACCGCATCTTCCCCGCGACCGAGGGCGAGGAGAGCCAGGCCGCAGAGCTTCCACCCGTCGCGGCCTGCGGGGCGGTGGCTCTCCGGGAGCGGCTGGAGGAAGGCTCGGTGCTCGCGCGCCGCGAAGACGAGGATCGCGGACGTCCCGGCGAGGACGAGGAGGACCCCGATCGCGCGCGAGAGCGGTACGAGGCACGGGGGGCACGCCTCGGCCGCTGGTACGATTTCGAGATGCGAGTCCTGATCATCGGCGGAATCCAGTTCATGGGCCGCGAGGCCGCCCGCCGCCTCGCGGCGCGTGGAGACGAGGTGACGGTCCTCCACCGGCGCGAGGGCCACGACCTCGGCCCCGCGGTCCGCGAGCTCCGTGCGGACCGGGCCGACCTGCCTCGGGTGGAGCGCCTCCTCCGCGAGCAGGCGTTCGACGCGATCGTCGACACGGCCTACGACTGGGTGAACGGGACGCCGCCCGGGCACGTCGAGGCGGCGGCGCGTGCGGCGGGACCGCAGCTGACCCGCTACGTGTTTGTCTCGAGCATCGCGGCCTACGGGGGCGGGCTCGACCGGGACGAGGACGACCCGCTCGCGCCGGACGACGTGCCGAACCCGTACGCGAGACACAAGGCGGCCGCCGAGCGGGCCCTCTTCCGGATGCACGCCGAGAACGGCTTCCCGGCGGTCACGCTCCGCCCGCCCTTCGTCTACGGGCCGAGGCAGCCCTTCTACCGCGAGGCGTTCTTCTGGGACCGGATGCGCGACGGCCGCCCCGTCCTCCTCCCCGACGGCGGCACGACGCTGATGCAGTGGGTCTGCGTCGACGACGTGGCGGAGGCCTGCGTGCGCGCTCTCGACGAGCCCGGGGCCGTGGGCCAGGCGTTCAACCTCGGCCACCCGCCGGTCTCGCAGCGCGCGTTCGTCGAGGCTCTCGGGCGGGCGGCGGGCGTCGCCCCCGCCCTCGTCTCCGCGCCGCGGGAGGCGATCCTCGCGGAGGGCGGGAACGCCTTCGCGGGCGACCTCTACTTCGGCGAGGTCCTCGACCTGCCGCCGATGACCGAAACGGTCGGGAAGGTGACGCGCGTCCTGGGCCTCTCGCCGGGCGACTTCGAGGAGGGGCTTCGCCGCTCCCGCGAGTGGTACCTCGCCCAGCCGAGGCGACCGGTCGACTACGCGTTCGAGGACCGGGTCCTGGCTCGCCTCGGAGGGTGACGCCGCGGCCCGGGAGGGCTCGCCTACGCGTGGACGCCGGGCGCTCCTCTGCAAGGCGAGGTTCCGGGGCGAGCCCTGAGGCCGGGCGACGGACGCCCCCTCTCCGACGGGCCGCGGACTCCGCGAGAAAGCCGATCGACAGCCCCTTCGCGGAGTCCTTCCCGAACTTCTTCATCAGGCCGGCGGCGACCAGGGTGTCCCTGTGCCGGACGCGCTCGGCCTCCTCGTGGTCGAGGGGCGCGCCCTCGATCTGGCGCAGCCGCACCAGGCCGGCGTCCCTGGCCTCCTGCTCCGCGTCCAGGGGTCCGGATCGATCGCCGGGTCGACCCTGCGGGGCAGGGGGAAGAGGAGCTCGTCCTCGGCGTGATGGTCGTGCGGCGCCAGCCGCGCGAAGAGCTCGATGCGCTTCCGCGCGAGCGCGGGAGAGGCGCCGCCCGGATCGAGGCGGGCGAAGGCGCCGGACGGCGACCACACGGGCGCCGCCGTCGGCGCCGTGCCGGCCGGGGCCTCGACTAACGGCCGGGACCCGGCTCCTCCAGGCGCAGGAGCGCCCTCGCGGTGACCGCCGTGTCGGGGAACTCCGAGAAGAGCCCGTCGACCCCGAGGCGGAGGAGCTGGAGGTACTCGTTCACGGGGTTGCCGGCGTAGTCGGAGACGAGGAATCGCGGCTCGCTCCGGAGGGTCCAGAGGTGGACGGCCAGACCGAGGTCGTGGGCCCGCTCCACGAGGTCGGTCGGGGGCAGGAGAGCCCGGTCCGCCTCGTTCACGGCGCCGTCGCCGTTCTCGTCGCCGATCGTCCCGTCGCCGTTCCGGTCGACCGCGTGGGAGCTGACGACGAACCGCTTCCAGGGGCTGATCACGTCGGCGTATCTCCGGACCTCGCGGAGCCCCTCGTCGCTCACCAGGAAGTCGAAACGGCGGGCGCGCAGACGCGGGTCGGCGGACACGGTCCAGTCGTACGGCCGATCGAAGGGCGGCTCGAAGACGAGCGAGCCGTCCGGCGCGACGTCGCTCGCGTCGACGAGCTGCACGAGCCGGACGTCGGTCATCCGCTCGAGCCGCTGCAGCGAGGAGGGCTCGAACGACTGGAGGAAGACCGGGGCGTCTCGGCGATCCCAGCCGCAGCGCTTGAGCGCGCGGACGACGGCGGGCTCGAGCGGGAGGCCGAGCGAGCGGTGCAGCGTCGGGTGCTTCGTCTCCGGGTAGACCCCGATCGGCCGCCGCTCCTCCCACGAGCGCCGCCGGGCGAGGTCGAGGACCTCCTCGAACGTGGGGATCCGGTACCGGCCGTCGAAGACGTGCGCGCGGTCCGGGTACCTCTGGACGATGCGGAGCGTGCGCAGCTCCGCGAGGGTGAAGTCCGAGACGAACCACCCTTCCTCCGGCACCCCGTCTACCGCCATCGTCCGCTGCCGTCGCGCGAACTCCGGGTGGGCGGCCACGTCTGTCGTCGCCGCGATGTTCACCTCGTGACGGACGACGAGGTGGCCGTCCCTCGTCATCACGAGGTCCGGCTCGATGAAGTCGGCGCCCTGGTCGATCGCCAGCGCGTAGGCCTCGAGAGTGTGCTCGGGCAGGTAGCCCGAAGCGCCGCGGTGGGCGATGACGAGCGGCTCGCGGTGGCCGGGCCGGCGGTCATCGCCCGCAACGGAACCGGCGGCGAGGCCGAATGAGAGGGCGAGAACGGCCACGCGGGAGAAGGAAGGACGCTTCACGGGGTACCTCCGGGACGTACCGGTCTCATCCTACCCAGTCCCGGGGGCGTCGAGGGTCGGGAAGTCCGAGGGATAGGAGGTCAGATATCGGGCGGCGACGCGGGTGAAGGCCGAAGCGGGTACGCCGGACAACCCGGGGGCGGCACCGCGGCGGTGACGCCCCCGGGCGCGGGGCCCCGGGAGCATCGGTGGCCACGCGGGGCCGGTGCTCGAGGCGGGGCTGGGTGAGGAAGGCGACCGCGCGGATCACGCCGCGGCATCGGGGACGGACGAGGGGATCGACCTCGAAGACCCAGCGGATGAGCCGGGCCCATCCGCGGCGAAGGGCGGCCGAAGAGGAGAGCCCGCGGTGGGTGGCGGCGGAGGGGGAGAGGCCGTTGTCGAGGCGAGCGGCTCTGCTGGCCGTGCCTCGGACGACGTTCGATCAGGCGCCGTAGCCGTGGACCAGGTGTCTCCTCGGGTCGGGGACGTGCGAGAGAAGGCGGGCGACGAAATCGAGGGCGTCGCAAGGCCCGGCCCTCTCGTCGTCGTGGCCGTCGCGGGGCCGGTACCTGGCGGTCTGCGAGCCCGGCGAGAAGCGCACGCGGGCGAGGCGGACCGGGCTGCGCCGGCAGTCGCGGGCGAGAGCCTCGAGGGGGCGGCCGTCGCCGCCGGGGCAACGGATGCGGGCGGAGCCGCGCTCGAAGACGCCGCAGTCGAGGTACCGCGCGACCACGCCGGCAGGGAGGCCGCGACAGAAGCCGTGCCGGCGCTCGAAGAGGTCTTCTCGGGCGCCCTTGACGCACTCCCGTAGAAGGGACTCGATCGGCACGCACAGGGGCGTCTCGGCGGGCCTGCGCGCCCGGTAAAGGGCTGCCTCCACGGCACGAGGCCAGGGCGGACCTCGCGCCGGAGGGCCGGAGACAGAGTGCCCGTGGGACAGGGGCTTCGACGCGGGTGGCCGATGCAGGTCGGGGCCGGCGAGACAGGAGAACCTGACGAAGACGGTGCGCGACGAACGCGAAAACGCCGCCGTGTCCGGGGATCGACGACGACGACGAAACCGGTCCGCGCTGACGGGGCTGCCTGTCGGCGACCCGTGAGGCTCCTCCACGCCGTCACTGCGGCCCCGGCCCGGGTGAGCCCGCCTACGCGTGGACGCCCGGGGCCTCGTGGCCCGAGCGCGCGACGTACTCCTCGTAGGTGCCGCCGTAGGTCACGGGCTTGCCGGTGCCGTCCTCGCCGCCGATCTCGAGGACGCGGTTCGCGAGGCCGCGGAGGAAGGTCCGGTCGTGGGAGACGAAGAGCATCGTCCCCTCGAAGGCGTGGAGCGCCTCGACGAGCATCTCTTTCGTCGCCAGGTCGAGGTGGTTCGTCGGCTCGTCGAGGACGAGGAAGTTCGGCGGGTCGAAGAGCATCCGCGCGAGGACGAGCCGCGACTTCTCGCCGCCCGAGAGGACGCGGACCGGCTTGTCGACGTCGTCCCCCGAGAACTGGAACGCGCCGGCGAGCGTCCGGAGGACGCCGAGCCCCTCGAGCGGGAAGTCCTTCTGGAGCTGCTCGATCACCGTGAGCGTCGGGTCGAGGAGGTCGAGCGACTGCTGGGCGAAGTAGCCGAGCTTCAGGCTCGCGCCGAGCTTCACCGTCCCCGCGTCGGGCGCGAGCGCGCCCGAGACCATCTTCAGGAGCGTCGACTTGCCGGCGCCGTTACGACCCATGACGCACCAGCGCTCGCCGCGGCGGACGAGGAAGTCGAAGCCGTCGTAGACGACGCGCGAGCCGTAGCGCTTGCCGACGCCGGAGAGCGCAGCGACGTCGTCGCCCGAGCGGGGCGGCGGACGGAAGTCGAACCGCACGACCTTGCGGCGTCGCGGCATCTCGATCTGCTCGATCTTCTCGAGCTTCTTCACGCGGCTCTGCACCTGCGCGGCCTTCGCCGCGTGGGCCGAGAAGCGCTCGATGAAGCGCGACTCCTTCGCGAGCATCGCCTGCTGCCGGGCGTAGGCCGCCTCGCGCTGCGCTTCGCGGAGCGTCCGCTCGCGCTCGTAGAAGTCGTAGTCGCCCGACCAGGTGAAGATCTCGCCGCCGTCCACCTCCACGATCTTCGTGACGATCCGGTTCAGGAAGTCCCGGTCGTGGCTCGTCATCAGGAGAGTCCCGGGGTAGTCGTGCAGGAAGCGCTCGAGCCAGAGGATCGACTCGATGTCGAGATGGTTCGTCGGCTCGTCCATCAGGAGGACGTCGGGCCTCCCGAGGAGGATCCGGGCCATCGCGACGCGCATCTTCCAGCCCCCCGAGAGCGCGCCGACGTCGCCGTCGGTCACTTCGTCGGGGAAGCCGAGCCCCAGGAGGATCTCCTTCGCCTTCGCCTCGAGCTCGTACCCGCCCCGCTCCTGGTACTCGTGCTGGACCTCGCCGAAACGCTCGAGGACCTTCTCCATCTCGTCGGCCCGCTCCGGGTCGGCGAGCGCGTGCTCGAGGTCCATCAGCTCGTGGTGGAGGTCGCCGAGGCGGCCGCTCCCCGCGATCGCCTCCTCGAGGACGGAGCGGCCCGACATCTCCTCGACGTCCTGCCGGAAGTATCCGACCGAGAGCTTCTTCGACACGGAGACGTCCCCGTCGTCGGGGTGCTCCTCGCCGGTGATCATCCGGAAGAGCGTCGTCTTGCCCGCGCCGTTCGGGCCGACCAGGCCGGCCTTCTCGCCCGGGTTGAGCTGGAACGACGCGTCGACGAAGAGGACCTGCCGGCCGTACTGCTTGGAGACTTTCGAGAAGGAGATCATGCGGGCGGCGGACGATAGCAGGCCGCTGGCCCGGAGGGGCCGGCGCCTCTGCGATCGACGCGGGGGGGCTCAGCCGGCGGCGGTGACGGCGACCGTGGCGGCGGTGGCGTCCTCGTGGTGGAGGACGACGAGGTACCAGCCGAAGAGGAGGAGGAGGCCGAGATCGGGGCGGGCCGAGGCCGCGGAGTCGACGGCGACGACGGCCTGGGCGCGGAAGAGGTCGGAGAAGCGGTGCGCCTCCGGCTCGGGTCCGAACGTCGCGAGCGTCTGCCCCGCGGCGTCGGAGAGGGTGAAGCGCGTTCCCCAGAAACCCGTGGCGGCGAAGCGGAGGCGCTCGCCTCCTTCGAGGGCGATCTCCCCGGACTGGCCGGACCAGCGAGGCGTGTAGACGACGAGGTCGCGCTCCGAACCCTCGTTCCGGACGGTCGCCCGGGGCGAGAAGGAGCCGACCCGCTTGAAGGTCCAGGCGGACTCCGCGGTCCGGGCCAGGGCGAGGGAGCCGAAGGAGCTTCGGAACGCGAGCGTCCCGGCGAGCTCCTCTCCGGCACGGAGCTCGAAGGAACGCGCCGTCGCTCTCGGCTGCAGGATTGCGAGCGGGAGCGAGAGGACCTCCGCGATCGGCTTCATAGATACCTCTCTTCGGGGCGTGCGACCGCGTCGGCGGCGCGTGCCGCCGCCACCGTCGCCCGAGACACTAACGCCCGGGATACATCCGGTCCCAGCGCCCCTCGCGGTCGCAGAGGTCCTCCTCGAGGGCGCACTCGGCGCAGAGCAGGCCCGACTCCTCCCACTCGTCCACGACGAGGTTCGGGCAGCCCGGCCGCGCGCACGGGATGCGGCGCGGGGGGCGCGGCGGCGTCGGGCCTCCGTCGGCACGACGGAGGAAGGGGAGCGAGAACCGGAACCTCCGGCGAGGGGGGAGGCTCGAGCGGATCCCGGAGGCGGTGCGGTCGGCGCTCATCGAGCTCCTTTCAGGAGGCGGGGGTCCTTCGGGCGTCGAGGAGAGAGGCGAAGGAGCGCCGTGCGCGCTCTTCCGCGGCCGGGTCGTCGAGGAGCCGGGAGGCATGGTGGTAGGCGAGCATCGCCCCGTAGGCGTCGTGGGCGAGCTGATCGGGGTCGGAATCGGGGCGGAGCTGGCCCTCGCGGATCGCGGCGGCGACGACGCCGGCGAGGAGATCGATCCAGCTCCGCTGGAGACGGACGAGGAGGTCGCGGGCCGGGCCGGGGCGATCGTCCAGCTCCGTCGCCATGGCGACGAAGAAGCAGCCCCCCGAGGAGGGGTCCGACTGCGACCAGGTGAGCCAGCGGTCGAAGAGCGCCTGGAGACGGGGGAGGCCGCGAGGCGCCGCGAGGGCCGGTTTCACGACGTTCTCGACGAAGCGCGCGGCGCCGTACTCGAGGACCTGGAGCTCGAGCGCCTCCTTCGAGTGGAAGTGGGAGAAGAGGCCGCTCTTCGAGAGGTCCAGCTCCTGCGCCAGGCGCCCGATCGTGAGCCCCGAGAGCCCGACCCGGCTCGCGACGACGATCGCGTGCCGGAGGATCGCCTCCCGGGTCGACTCCCCCTTACCCATTCCCCGAAAATAGCACGATCGTTCGTTCGGTGCTTCGAACCCGCCCTCCCACGGCGGCCCGGTTGCGCGTAGCATCCGCCGACGCTCGACCGCACGGCCTCCCGAAGGCGCCGCATCGCGGCTTCCGGGCGCAGGAGAAAGGAGTCCTGATGTTCCGTAACCGTACGTCGGCCGTCCCGGCCCTCGTCCTCACCGTGCTCCTCGCAGGCTGCCA
>JAKLER010000021.1 GCA_022711615.1 Acidobacteriota bacterium | reverse complement strand
CCGGAGCCGCGCGCAGGCGCTCGAGGTCCTGGCCGCCTGCCGGACGGAGGACGACGAGCCTCCCGTCCCGCGCGACCCCGACGCGCCCCGGAAGCAGGACGGCCTCGAGGAGCTCCTCCCGCTCCTCGCGGGGGGCGCGTCGACCGCGTCGATCCTCGACCACGCGCCGTCGTTCGCCCTCGCGGTCGACGACCCCGTGGCGGTCGCCGAGGAGCTCGCCCGCGCGGCCGACCTCCTCCGGCTCGACTACGAGAAAGTACGCAAGCAGGGGAAGGCGCTTCCCGACCCGATCCGCCTCGCCGGCGACCCGGACCGGACGGCGGAGCTCGTCCGGTCCCGCGCCCTCGTCGCCTTCGCGCCGACCGTGCCGGAAGGGGAGTCGGTCACGATCGGGGCCGAAGCGGTCCTCTCCTTCGAGGACCGTCTCCCCGACGCGCCGCGCGAGATCGAGCGCGCCCGGCGTGACGGCTTCGCCGTCGTCCTCTCGGCGCCGTCGAAGGGGGAGCGCGAGCACCTCGCGCGGCTCCTCGCCGAGTACGAGGTCGACTTCGCGGGGGCGGACGGGGACGTCACGGCGCCCCTGGCGCCGGGGGCCTGCCGCATCGTGGAGGGAGGACCGGCGAGCGGCTTCCTCTTTCGCTCCGCGGGCCTTCTTCTCCTCACCGCCGTCGACGTCCTCGGCGAGCCGAGGGCCGCCGCTCCGCGCCGAAGGGCCGCGTCCGAGGCGTTCCTCTCGGACCTGCGCGACCTGAAGCCGGGGGACGTCGTCGTCCACCGCGACTACGGCCTCGGCCTCTTCCGCGGCCTCGTGACGATCCGGGACGGCGAGGTGGACCGCGAGATGGTCGACCTCCGCTACGCGGGGGACGCCAAGCTCCTCGTCCCGGTCGAGCGGCTCGACCTCCTCCAGAAGTACCAGAGCGGCGGCGAGGGGCCGGCCCCGCCGCTCGACAAGCTCGGCGGCGCCGGCTGGGCGAAGCGGAAGGCGTCCGTCCGGAAGGCGGTCAAGGACATCGCCGAGCAGCTCCTGAAGCTCTACGCCCGCCGCGCCACGACGCCGGGGCATGCGTTCTCGAAGGACTCGCCGTGGCAGAAGGAGTTCGAGGAGGCGTTCGAGTTCACCGAGACCCCCGATCAGCTCTCGGCGATCCGCGACCTGAAGCGCGACATGGAGTCGGAGAAGTCGATGGACCGGCTCCTCTGCGGCGACGTCGGCTACGGGAAGACCGAGGTCGCGATGCGGGCGGTCTTCAAGTGCGTCCTCGACGGCAAGCAGGCGGCGATCCTCGCTCCGACGACGATCCTCGCCGACCAGCACCACCGGACGCTGCGCCGCCGCTTCGCCGCCTTCCCGGTGACGATCGACCTGCTCTCCCGCTTCCGCTCGTCCGACGAGCAGAAGGAGGTCGTGCGGCGCCTCGCCGAAGGGACGCTCGACGTCGTCGTCGGGACGCACCGGATCCTCTCGAAGGACGTCTCCTTCAAGGACCTCGGCCTCGTCGTCATCGACGAGGAGCAGCGCTTCGGCGTCGCCCAGAAGGAGAAGCTGAAGGAGCTGCGCGCCTCGGTGGAGGTCCTCTCGATGTCGGCGACGCCGATCCCGCGCTCGCTGAACCTCGCGCTCGGAGGGATCCGCGACCTCTCGGTCATCGAGACGCCGCCGAAGGACCGCCTCGCGATCTCGACGCACGTCGTCCCGCAGGGAGACGAGGTCGTGCGGGAGGCGATCCGCGCCGAGCTCGACCGGGGCGGGCAGGTCTACCTCGTCCACAACCGGATCGAGGGGCTCGGCGTCTGGCGCGAGCGGCTCGCCGAGCTCGTTCCGGAGTGCCGCGTCGTCGTCGGCCACGGGCAGATGTCGGAAGGGGAGCTCGAGCGGACGATGCGCGCCTTCACGACGCGCGCCGCCGACCTCCTCCTGGCGACGACGATCGTCGAGAACGGCCTCGACATACCGACCGCGAACACGATGATCATCGACCGGGCCGACCTGTACGGCCTCTCGCAGCTCTACCAGCTCCGCGGGCGCGTCGGCCGGAGCGACAAGCCGGCTTCCTGCTGGCTCCTCGTCCCGCCCGGCGCGCCGCTGAGCGACGACGCGCGCCGGCGCCTCCGGGCGATCCAGGAGTTCTCGGACCTCGGGGCGGGATTCCGGATCGCGGCGAAGGACCTCGAGATCCGGGGCGCGGGGAACGTCCTCGGAGGGGAGCAGTCGGGACACATCGACGCCGTCGGGTTCGAGACGTACGTCTCGCTTCTCGAGGAGGCGATCGGCGAGCTGAAGGGCGAGCCGGTCGCCGAGAAGCGGGAGGTGACGCTTCAGCTCGGCCTGCCGCTCGGCCTGCCGAAGAAGTGGATCGGAGAGGAGAGCCTTCGGATGGCGCTCTACAAGCGGCTCGCCACGGCCGACGGGATCGACGCCCTCGACCTCCTCGAGAAGGAGGCGACGGACCGGTACGGCGCGCCGCCGCCCGAGTTCGCGCGGCTCCTCGGCCTCGGGCGCCTGCGGCTCCTCGCGCTCGACCTCGGCGTCCGCGCGCTCCAGCGGCGTGGCGCCGAGCTCGCCGTGACGCTCGACAAGGGGCACCGCCTCGATCCCGACCGGCTCCTCGGGGCGATCCGGGCGAAGAGTCTCGCGGCTTCGGGGCCGGAGTCGTTCCGCGCGCCGGAGCTCTTCCGGGGGCTTCCTCCCGACGCGGAGGAGGTCTGCGGCGTCGCGGGACGCTTCCTCGTCTCCCTCGCGCGGCCCGCCGCGGCCTTCGCGCCCGGGCTCCTCGCCGCCTTCGGGGGAGGTCCCCGTTGAGGCGGGCCGCGATCCTCCTGGCCCTCCTCGTCACGGCGCCCCTGGCCGTTCCCGGCTGCGCCCGGAAGGGGCCTCGGGCCGCGACGCGGGCCTCCGTCGTGGCGATGGTCGGCGACGAGCCGGTGGAGGAGGAGGACTTCGAGAACTACGTCCGCGCGGCCGCGGGGGCCGGCCTTGGGCAGGTCTCCCCCCAGGTCGCCTCGAGCCTTCTCGACCAGTACCTCGACGAGCGCCTCCTCGAGCGGGCCGTCGCCGAGGCGGAGCCGCCGCCGTCGGGGAAGACGGCGGCCGGGAGGCGGGCCGAGGTCCTCGCCCGGGCCGCGCGCCTCGAGGAGATCACCGACGCCGACCTCCGGGCCGAGTACGACGCGGAGCCGGCGCGGTGGGAGCACCCCCCGCTCGTGAGGATCTCGCAGATGATCCTCCCCGATCGGGCCGCCGCGGAGACGGCGCGGCGCCGTGTCCTCGCGGGAGAGGCCTGGGAGAAGGTCTCCCGGGAGGTGAGCCGCGCCCCGAACGCGGTGTCGGGCGGAGGGCTCGGCTGGCTCTCGCGGACCGATCTTCCGGGCGAGTTCGAGAAGGCGATCTGGGGCCTTCCGGCCGGGGGGGTGAGCCCGCCCCAGCCGGCCGGGCACGGCGTCCACCTCTTCCGGGTCGAGGAGCGAGCTGACGGGAGCGTCGTTCCGTTCGAGGAGGCCCGTCCGGCCCTCCGGCTGGCGCTTTCCGAGAAACGGAGCAGCGAAGCGCTCGAGCGGCTCCTCGCCGACGTCCGCAAACGGCACCGCGTCGCGGTCATCGAGGAGCACCTCCCGTTCCCGTATGTCGGGGGGGCGGCCCGCTTTTCGCTAGACTCCGCGCCGTGACGCTCCACAGACGCCGTCCCGGCATTGCCGTCCTCGCCCTCCTCTCCGCTCTCGCGCTCCCGGCACGCGCCGAGGTCCTCGAGCAGATCCTCGTCCACGTCAACGGCCGGATCGTCACGCAGAGCCAGCTCGACGACCGGGTGCGCGCGGTCCTCGCCGAGGCTCCGCCGGACCTCGACCAGGGGCGCCGCGACGACATTCGGCGCGCCGCGCTCAAGGAGCTCGTCGACGAGTCGCTCCTCGAGGACCGGGCGCGGGACCTCGACCTCGTCGCGACCGACGCCGAGGTCGAGGAGCAGGTGAAGCACCTCAAGGAGCAGAACGGCATCGCGTCGGAGGAGGAATTCGTCCGGGCGCTGGCCGCCTCCAGCCTCACTCCCGCGCGGCTTCGCGAGCAGCTGAAGCGGACGTCCACGATCCAGCGGGTCGTCGGCCGCGAGGTGAACAGCCGGGTCGACCTCTCCGACGACGCCCTTCGTCTCGTCTACGAGAGGCAGAAGGAGACGTGGGCCGTCCCCGAGAAGGTCCGCGTCTCCGAGATCCTCGTCAACGCGGGGCCCGGGGCGGAGGAGAAGGCGCGCGAGGCCGCATCGCTCGCGAAAGGGGGGGCGAAATTCGAGGACGTCGTGGTCCGCTTCTCCGACAGCCCCACCCGCTCGAAGGGGGGCGACATGGGGACGTTCGGACGCGGCGAGCTCGCCGCGGCGCTCGACGCCGTCGCCTTCTCCCTCGCCGCCGGGGGCGTCTCCGACCCGATCGAGACGAAGTCGGGGTGGCACGTCCTGAAGGTCGTCGAGAAGGTCCCCGCCGGCTATCGCCCGTTCGCGGAGGCGAAGGGGGAGATCCTGCGCCGGGAGCAGGAGACCCAGTTCCAGAAGAAGCTCGCCGAGTACGTCGAGAAGCTGAAGGGCGAGGCGATCATCAAGTACTCGGACGAAGCCCGCGCCCTGATGCCCAAGCCCTGACGTCGACGCGGCGGGTTCTCGCCGCGCGAGGCGGGCGCCCGGGTATGCTGGCCTCGCGGAACGCGACGCGCCGATGACAGACGATCCGCCCCCGACGGTCTCCCGGGAGGAGCGCTACCGGGCGCTCCTCGGCATCGCGAACGTCCTGGGCGTCATCCGCGACCCCGCGGAGCTGGTCGGGCGCCTCGCCCGCTATCTCCGCCAGATCGCCACGTTCGATTTCATGAGCCTCTACCTGGGCGACGTCCCCGGGAGGGGCCCCGTGTGGCAGGTCTGGCGGGTCGACGATCAGTCGATCGTCCCGATCCCGGAGTCGGTCCCGCTCGAGGAAACCGTCGAGGCCTGGGTGGCCTCCCGTCGGCGCGTCGTCTCCTGGCCTCCCGTCGCGGGGCAGCCCTCCTTCCCGCACGTCGAGGCTGCGCTCGCGAGGCACGGCATCCGCTCGTTCCTCGCCGTCCCGCTCCTCTCGGCGGGCCGAGAGGTCGGCGCCATGACGTTCGGGAGCGTTCGCGCGGGCGAGTACGACGAAGGGGAGGCGGAGTTCCTCTCGGCCGTCGCCGATCTGGTCGCGCTCGCCATCGACGGAGCGGCCAGCTTCGAACGGGTCCGGGTCGCGCACGAGAGGCTCGAGCGGAGCAGCGAACGGCTCCGGCTCGTCCTCGAGGTGGGAAACGCCGTCCTCTCGAACCTCGACCTGGAGGAGCTCCTCCGCGCGATCTCCGCGAACGTCCGGAGGGTCCTCCGATGCGACGTCGCGAGCGTCGTCCTGCTCGACGCGGAGAGGAACCGGGCGCGGCTCCACGTCCTCGACTTCCCCGAGGGGCGCGGTTTCGTGAAGGAAGGGGCGGAGATCCCGGTTCGCCGCGCCCAGGTCGACGAGCTCCTTCGGTCGGGCCGGCCGCGGGAGCTCACGGTCGACGGCGAGGGCACCTCGGGCGCGGACGTGGCGCGGGCGGAGGGAATCCGTCACGGGTGGACCTTCCCCCTCCTGTCGAGGGGGAGGGCGCTCGGCTTCTTCTCCGTGGGCCGCCGGGACGAGGAGCGGTTCGACGCTGGCGAGGTCGAGCTCCTCGCTCAGGTCGCCGGGCAGATAGCGACCGCTCTCGACAATGCCCTGGCCTACCGGGAGATCGCAGGGCTGACGGACCAGCTCGCTCGGGAGAAGCTCTACCTCGAGGACGAGATCCGGAGCGAGATGAGCTTCGACGAGATCGTCGGACGGAGCGAGGCGCTCCGGCGGGTCCTGCGGCAGGTCGAGACGGTCGCGCCGACCGACTCCACCGTCCTGATCCACGGCGAGACCGGCTCGGGGAAGGAGCTCGTCGCGCGCGCCATCCACGACCGAAGCGCCCGGGCGGGGCGGACTTTCGTGAAGCTGAACTGCGCCGCGATTCCGTCGGGCCTCCTCGAGAGCGAGCTCTTCGGCCACCAGAAGGGGGCCTTCACGGGGGCGATCGCGGACCGCGTGGGGCGCTTCGAGCTCGCGAGCGGCGGTACCGTCTTCCTCGACGAGATCGGCGAGGTGCCGACCGAGCTGCAGCCGAAGCTCCTCCGGATCCTCCAGGAAAGGGAGTTCGAGCGGCTCGGCAGCTCGCGGACCCTGCGGACCGACGCTCGTCTCATCGCCGCCACGAACCGCTACCTCGAGGCGATGGTCGAGGGCGGGACGTTCCGGGCCGATCTCTTCTATCGGCTGAACGTCTTCCCGATCCACGTCCCTCCGCTTCGCGAGCGGCCGGAGGACATCCCCCTCCTCGTCCGTCACTTCGTCCAGCAGCTCGGCCGGAAGACGCGCAAGAAGGTCGAGACGATCCCCTCCGAGACGATGAACGCGCTGGCCCGCTACGACTGGCCCGGGAACATCCGGGAGCTCCAGAACCTGATCGAGAGGGCGCTCATCCTGACGAACGGCCCGGTCCTGCGCGTGCCGCTCGACGGCCTGCGGGCCCGCTCCGGGGCGTCGCCGATTCCCGCGACCCGTACCCTCCGGGAGGCCGAGAGGGAGCACGTCCTCGCCGTGCTCGAGGAGACGGGCTGGGTCCTCGGCGGCCCGAACGGCGCCGCCGCCCGCCTCGGTCTGAACAGGTCGACGCTTCAGTTCCGGCTGAAGAGGCTCGGTATCGTCCGGCCGGACCGGCGGGGCGCCCCGGAGCGAGCCTGAGGGACGCCTAGCCAGGATATTGGCGCTGTGCCAGTATTTTGGCGCCAGTTTGTTGGCGCCCGGGTGAAACCTCCGAACGGATCGACTCGTTTAGTCTATGGGATGCAGTCTCTTACCCACTTCTCGTCACCCGGGTCCTCGGGGCACCTGGCTTGCACCGGACGATCCCGGAGGAACGAGCGAATGCTCCGCATCACCGTCGAGCCCGTCGCGGACGAGGTTCGGCTCAAGCTCGAGGGCGACCTCACGGGAGCCTGGGTCCGCGACCTGGAGGAGTCCTGGCGCTCCGTCCGGAGCGGTGGCCGCCCCCCGACCCATCCCGGCCTCGACCTGACCGGCGTCACGAGGGTCGACGACGCGGGGAGATACCTCCTCGCGCTGATCCAGGAGACCGGCGCCCCGATCGTCGCGAGCGGCTGCGCGATGAAGGCGCTCCTCGAGTCGATCGCCCGCGACTGGCCCGCCCGGCCGGCCGCGCCGCCGGCCTCCCTGCGGAAATGAACCGCCCCGGCGGTTCTCCCCTGCCTTCCCACGAACTGCCCCGCGAGATGGAGAAGATGATGACGACCCGTTCCTTCCGTGCCCCCGCCCTCCCCTTCGGAGCCGTCCTCGTGCTCGCCGCGCTCGGAGCGGCCTGCGGGAAGCCCCCGGCCGGCCCTCCGCAGGGCCCTGCCGAGGTCGGCGTGGTCACGCTCGCCGCCGAGAAGGTCGTCCTGACGACCGAGCTTCCGGGACGGACGAGCGCCTTCCTCGTCGCCGAGGTACGCCCGCAGGTGAACGGTCTCCTCCGGGAGAGGAGGTTCGAGGAGGGCTCGGACGTGAAGGCCGGCGACCTCCTCTACCAGATCGACCCGGCGCCCTACCAGGCGGCGTTCGACCAGGCGAAGGCGTCCCTCGCGATGGCGGAGGCGAACGTCCCGGCCGCACGCGCGCGCGCCGAGCGGATGAAGGGGCTCGTCGAGATTCACGCCGTCGGCCAGCAGGACTACGACGACGCGGTCGCGGCGCTCCAGCAGGCCGAGGCGAGCGTCGCGGCCGCGAAGGCCGCGGCCGAGAGCGCCCGGATCAACCTCTCCTACACGCCGATCCGGGCGCCGATCTCGGGCCGGACGGGGAGGTCGAGCGTGACCGTCGGCGCCCTCGTGACGGCCTACCAGCCCGTCCCGCTCGCCACGGTCCAGCAGCTCGACCCGATCTACGTCGACGTGGCGCAGTCCTCGGCCGAGCTCCTGCGCCTTCAGAAGAGCTTCAAGGGCGGGGCTCTCACGAAGGACGCCTCCTGGAGCCGCGTGAAGCTGATCCTGGAGGACGGGACGCCCTATCCGCGCGAAGGGAAGCTGAAGTTCCGAGAGGTCACCGTCGACCCGGCGACCGGATCGGTCACGCTCCGGATGGTCTTCCCGAACCCCGACCACGTCCTTCTCCCCGGCATGTACGTCCGCGCCGTCGTCGAGGAAGGCGTCCTCTCCGACGCGCTCCTCGTCCCGCAGCAGGGGGTCGCCCGGACGCCGAAGGGGGAGCCGTACTCCCTCGTCGCCGGGAAGGACGGGAAGGTCGAGCAGCGGATGCTGACGGTCGGCCGTGCGATCGGCGACAGGTGGCTCGTCACCTCGGGCCTCTCGGCAGGAGACCCGGTGATCGTCGAGGGGGCCCAGCGGGTCCGTCCCGGGGCGGACGTGAAGGCCGTTCCGTTCGTCCCGGCCGCGCCGGGAGCGGCGCCGGCGGGCGCCGTCCCGGCGGCGAAGTAAGGGGGCCTCATGTCGTCCTTCTTCCTGAAGCGCCCGGTCTTCGCCTGGGTCATCGCGATCGCGATGATGCTCGGCGGGGTCCTCGCGATCGAGAAGCTCCCGGTCTCCCAGTACCCGCCGATCGCCCCGCCCTCGATCACGATCCGCGCCCAGTACACCGGCGCCTCGGCGAAGACGGTCGAGGACAGCGTCATCCAGATCATCGAGTCGAAGATGACCGGTCTCGACTCGATGCTCTACATCAGCTCCGTCGCCGACTCCTCCGGCGGCGCGGAGGTGACCCTCACCTTCACGCCGGAGACGGACCCCGACCTCGCCTGGTCGAAGGTCCAGAACAAGCTCCAGCTGGCTCTTCCGGCCCTTCCCGACTCGGTCCAGAAGCAGGGCGTCACCGTCTCGAAGTCGACGCGCAACTTCCTCCTCATCGTCGGGCTCCTCTCCGAGGACGGCAGCCTGACGCGCGCCGACCTCGCCGACTACGTCACGTCCCAGATCGAGTCGCCGCTCGCCCGGGTCCCCGGCGTCGGCGAGGTCCAGGTCTTCGGGACCGGCTACTCGATGCGCCTCTGGATCGACCCGGACAAGCTGACGAAGTACGGGATGACGATCGACGACGTCGTCGCGGCGGTGCGGGCCTACAACGTCGAGGTCTCCGCCGGGCAGTTCGGCGGCGCGCCCGCCGTCCCGGGGCAGCGGCTGAACGCCTCGATCCTGATCCAGTCGCTCCTCGTGACGCCGGAGGAGTTCGCGGCGATCCCGCTCCGGCACGACGCCGACGGCTCGGTCGTGAAGGTGAGCGACGTCGGCCGGACCGAGCTCGGGACCGAGATTCCCGACATCGAGATCTCCTACGGCAGCCTTCCGGCGACCGCCTTCGCGATCCGCCAGGAGGCGGGGGCGAACGCGCTCGACACCGTCGCCCGGATCAAGGCGAAGATGGAGGAGCTCTCGCAGTTCTTCCCGCCGGGGATGAAGGTCGTCTACCCGTTCGACACGACCCCCTTCGTGAGGGTCGCGATCGACGAGGTCGTGAGGACCCTGATCGAAGCCGTCGTGCTGGTCTTCCTCGTCATGTACCTCTTCCTCGGGAACCTCCGGGCGACGATCATCCCGACCATCGCCGTCCCGGTCGTCATCCTCGGCACGTTCGGCGTTCTCGCCCTCTTCGGCTACTCGATCAACATGCTGACGATGTTCGCCATGGTCCTGGCGATCGGGCTCCTCGTCGACGACGCGATCGTCGTCGTCGAGAACGTCGAGCGGGTCATGAGCGAGGAGGGGCTCCCGCCCTACGAGGCGACGAAGAAGTCGATGGAGGAGATCTCGGGCGCGCTCGTCGGGATCGGCCTCGTCCTCGCCGCCGTCTTCGGGCCGATGATCTTCTTCCCCGGCTCGACCGGCGTCATCTACCGGCAGTTCTCCGTGACGGTCATCGCCTCGATGCTCCTCTCCGTCCTCGTGGCGTTGATCCTCACCCCGGTCCTCTGCGCCTCGCTGCTGAAGCCGGTCGCGAAGGGGCACGAGGCGGCCGAGACCGGCTTCCGCCTCCTCCGCCCGTTCTTCCTCTGGTTCGACCGGACGTTCTACAAAGGCCGCGACGTCTACCTCGGCGTCGTCCGGCACGTCCTCGGAAGGCGGGCGCGCTATCTCTTCGTCTTCCTCGTCATCGTCGGCCTCATGGGCCTCCTCTACCTGAGGATGCCGACGGGGTACCTCCCGGAGGAGGACCAGGGCTCGATCATGACGATGGTCCAGCTCCCCTCCGGCTCGACGCTCGAGCAGACGCGCGCGATCCAGAAGCAGGTCACCGACCACTACCTGATCGACCAGAAGGAGGCGGTCGCCTCGTGCATGGCGATCTCGGGGATGGGCTTCTCCGGGCGCGGGCAGAACCAGGGGATGGTCTTCGTCAAGCTGAAGGACTGGGACCTCCGGCAGAAGCCGGAGCTGAAGGCGCAGGCTGTGGCGGGCCGCGCCATGGGCGCCTTCTCCCGGATCCGCGGCGCCATGATCTTCGCCTTCCCGCCGCCGGCGGTCACGGAGCTGGGCGTCGCGACCGGTTTCGACCTGATGCTCCAGGACCGGGGAGGCCTCGGGCACGAGAGGCTCTCCGAGATCGAGGGGCAGCTCCTCGGCATGGCCGCCCAGGATCCCCGCCTCTCGCGCGTGCGCCCGAACGGCATGGCCGACGTCGCGCAGTACAAGGTCGACATCGACTGGGACAAGGCCGGGGCGCTCGGCGTTCCGGTCAGCTCGATCCAGAGCTACCTCGCCGGAGCGTTCGGCAGCACCTACATCGGCAACTTCGTCCAGGGAGGGCGCGTCAAGCGGGTCTGGGCCCAGGCCGACGCACCGTACCGGATGCTCCCGAGCGACCTCGACCGCCTCTTCTTCCGGAACCGGCAGGGGAAGCTCGTCCCGCTCTCGGCGGTCGCCTCCGGCCGCTGGGTCTACGGCCCGCCGCGCCTCGAGCGGTTCAACAGCTTCCCCGCGCGGAACTTCCAGGGCGAGCCGGCGCCGGGGCACAGCACCGGCGAGGCGATGCTCGCGATGGAGGAGCTGATCGCGAAGCTCCCGAAGGGGGTCGGCCACGAGTGGACCGGGCTCTCCTACCAGCAGCGGATGTCGGAGTCGCAGGCCGGGGCGCTCTACGCCTTCTCGATCCTCGTCATCTTCCTCGTCCTCGCCGCCCTCTACGAGAGCTGGACGGTCCCGATCACGATCCTCCTCGTCCTCCCGCTCGGCGTCATCGGGGGAATCATCGGCTCGTCGCTGCGCGGGATGGCGAACGACGTCTACTTCCAGATCGGCCTCCTGACCGTCCTCGGCCTGACGACGAAGAACGCCATCCTCATCGTCCAGTTCGCGAAGGGCTACGTGGAGGAGGGGATGGGCCTCGTCGAGGCGACCCTCGAGGCCGCGAAGACGCGCCTCCGCCCGATCGTCATGACCTCGCTCGCGTTCGGGTTCGGCGTCCTGCCGCTCGTCCTCGCGAGCGGGGCCGGCGCCGGCGCCCAGAAGGCGATCGGGACGAGCGTCCTCGGCGGCATGATCTCCGGGACGTTCCTCGCCGTCCTCTTCATCCCGCTCTTCTACGTCGTCGTCGTGAGCCTCTTCTCGAGGACGAGGAAGCACGCGACGGAGGCGTCCGTCCCGGCGGAGGGGAACTGACATGGACCGCACGCGACACACGTTTCCCGTCGTCCTCCTCGCGGCGGCCGCCGGCCTCTCGGGCTGCACGCTCGCCCCGAAGTACGAGCGGCCGCCGCTCCCCGTGACGGACGCCTTCCCGGCGGAGGCCGCCGCGGTCCCCGCCGCCGCGCCCGCCGCGAAGGACGTCCCGTGGCAGGAGTTCTTCACCGACGCGCGCCTGAGGTCCGTCATCGACCTCGCGCTCGCGAACAACCGCGACCTCCGGGTCGCGGCCCTCAACGTCCAGAAGGCGCAGGCGCTCTACCGGATCCAGCGATCCGAGCTGAACCCCACGGTCGGCGTCCAGGCGACGGGAGAGCGGCACCGGATCCCCGAGAGCATCGGGAAGGACGGAAAGGCGAGCGTCTCCTCCACCTACACCGTCGGACTCGGCCTCGCCTCCTGGGAGCTCGACCTCTTCGGGCGCCTCCGGAGCCTGAAGACGCGCGCCCTCGAGCAGTACCTCGCGACCGAGGAGGCCCGGCGCGGAGCGCAGACCTCGCTCGTCGCCGCCGTCGCCGGCAGCTGGCTCTCGCTCGCGGCCGACGAGGAGAACCTCGCGCTCTCGAAGGGGACGCTCGAGGCCCAGGGCGCGGCCTGCGAGCTGATCCGGAAGAGCCGCGAGGCGGGCATCGCCTCCGACCTCGACCTCCGCCAGGCCGAGAGCCAGGTCGAAGCGGCCCGCGCGAGCGTCGCCGCCTACACGGGCGCGGCCGCCGTCTCCCGGAACGCCCTCGAGCTCCTCGTCGGCGCGAAGGTGCCGGAGGAGCTCCTTCCCGCCAGGCTCGTCGCGGTGACCGACCCGAAGGGGCTCTCCGCCGGCCTTCCCTCGGACGTGCTCCTCCGGAGGCCGGACATCCTCGCCGCCGAGCACCAGCTCCGCGGCGCGAACGCGAACATCGGCGCCGCCCGCGCGGCGTTCTTCCCGCGGATCTCCCTCACGGCGGGCCTCGGCACCTCGAGCCCCGACCTCGACGGCCTCTTCAAGTCCGGGACGAGGATGTGGACCTTCGCGCCGCAGATCGTCTCCCCCCTCTTCGCGAGCGGCTCGCTCTTCGCGAACCTGAAGGTCTCGAAGGTCGACCGGGAGATCGCGGTCGCGACTTACGAGAAGGCGATCCAGGCCGCCTTCGCCGAGGTGAGCGACGCGCTCGCGCTCCGGACGACCCTCGTCGCCCAGCGGGAGGCGCAGGACGCGCTCGTCGTCGCCCTCGAGGAGACGCTCCGCCTGTCCGACGCGCGCTACAAGGGAGGGATCGACGCCTACCTGCCGGTCCTCCTCGCCCAGCAGTCGCTCTTCGGGGCGCAGCGCGCGGCCGTCGGCGTCCGCTTCGCGGAGCAGGCGAACCTCGTGACGCTCTACAAGGTCCTCGGCGGAGGCGTCTGAGCAGCCGAACGACCCCGGCCCCGGCCCGGGCGGCCCGGGCCGGGCTCAGTCCTTGTGAGCCTTCCAGCTCAGGACCGAGGCCTCGGGGAGGCTCGTCCGAACGTCGAAGGCGCCGCGCTCGACGAGTGCGGCGAGCTCCTGCGCGGGGCTGCGCGTGACGTCGTCCACGCCGAGGTCGTCGCGGGCGACGAGGCCGACCCAGGCGTTCCGTCCGCCGATCTTCGCGGCGTAGAGGGCCTGGTCGGCGAGGTCGACGACCTGCTCCCACTCGACGTGGTCGGGCGTCGAGCCGACGACCGGATACGAGGCGAAGCCGACCGAGCAGGTCCGGCGCAGGACCGTCCCGTCGTCGAGGCGGAACTCGTGCGCCCCGACCCGCTCGCGGATCCTCTCGGCCAGGACGGCGCACTCCTTCCGGCAGGTGTTGCGCCCGACGACGAGGAACTCCTCGCCGCCCCACCGGACGACGGTGTCGGTCTCGCGCGTCGCCGAGCGCAGGACCGCCGCGAGCTGCCGGAGGACCTCGTCGCCCGCGTGGTGGCCGTGAGCGTCGTTGACCGACTTGAAGTGGTCGACGTCGACCATCAGGAAGACGAGGTCGACGTTGACCGAGGCACGGCTGCCCCGGCCCAGGGCGACGTTCCGGTGGCTCCGGTTCACCTGCGCCACGACCTCGGGGACGGAGACTCCGAGGTAGCGCCGGTTCCGGAGGCCCGTCAGCGGGTCCGTGAGGCTCTGGTTCCGGAGAGCCTCGTTCGCGGCCTTCAGCTCGCGGGTCCTCTCGCCGACGAGCGACTCGAGGATCGCCGTCCGCCGCTGGAGCTTTCGGAGCCGCCGCTGGACGGCGAGCGCGACGAGGCCCGCCAGGGCCAGGAGCGCGAGGGCTCGGAACCAGAGGCTCTGCCACCAGGCGGGGGCGATCGAGAAGTCGAAACCGGCGACGGGGCCCCAATCGCCCGCTCCGGCGCGGCTGCGGACCTCGAACCGATACCCGCCCGGGGGGAGCGCCGAGATGCGGAGCTCCCGGATGCGCGAGGCGCGCCACTCCGGCTCGAGGCCGACGAGCCGGGTCTCGCTCTCGACGGCGTTCTCGCGGACGAAGCTCAGGCCGGCGTAACGCACCTCGAGGACGTTCTCGCGGTAGCCGAGGCGCTCGCCGTCGGGAGCGGGCCCCTTCCAGGAGCGCGAACCGAGCTTCGTCTCGAGGATCGCCGTCGCCGGCGGCGGGACGGAGGGGGGCGTCACGCGAGGGTCGAACCGGGCGAGGCCCGACATCGTCCCGAACCAGAGGCTCCCGTCCGCGTCCTCCAGGAACGTCATGTTGTTGAAGTCCTCGCCGACGAGCCCGTCCTCGGCGCGATAGCGGCGTTCCGTGCCGTTCTCGACGGAGGTGACGCCGACGCCCGTGCCGGCCCAGACCCGTCCGGAACGGTCCTCGCCGAGCATGTAGACCTTCTGGGTCGCAAGGACGCTTCCCGGGGCGAGGAGGTCGGCGACGGAGATCCGCCCCGCGTCGTACGTCACCCGGCTCAGGCCCGCGCCCTCGAAATACGCGACGACGAGCTCTCCGCTCCGGAGGGAGAGGGCGTAGGCGACGTGCGTCTCGCGGAGCCCGTCCGCGTCGGTGAAACGCGTCCACCTCCCGCCGTCGAGGACGGCGAGGCCTTTCTCGCCGGCGGCCCAGAGTCGCCCCTTCCCGTCCAGGATGAGGCCGCTGAAGTACTCGGTCTCGTTGCCGCCGGGAACGACGACCGGCTCGAAGCGAAGCGGCCCGGGTCCCGTCGGCGCCGCGCGGAGGCCTCCTCCTTCGGCCGCGACCCAGAGCGTGCCGGAGGCGTCGAGGACCATCCGGAGGACGCGCGTCCCGCGAAGCCCCGACTCGGCGCCGAACCGCTCGATCCGGCCGCCGCGAGGTGCGACGCGCAGCACCTCGACCGGGACGCCGGCGAGGTAGAGGTTGCCGGCACGGTCCTCCTGGATCGTCCGGATGCCGTTCCGTTCGGTCCCGGCGAGGGGCTCGAAGCGGGTGGCGCCGGCCCGGGCGAGCCCCTTCTCCGTCCCGACCCAGAGCGTCCCGTCGGTGCTCCGGAAGAGGGCGCGGACGACTTCGCTCGGGAGGCCGTCGACCGTCGTGTAGCCGTGCCATGCGCCGCCGCCCAGCTGCCTGTGGAGGCCCGTGCTCCCGATCCAGAGGGACCCCTCGCGATCGACGAGGGCGACCTGCGCCCATCCCGTCGGAAGGCCCTGGTCCCTGCCGACGAGGCGCCACCCCTCCTCGTGGAGGACGAGGAGCCCCGTTTCGGTGGGGACGAGGATGCGGCCGTCGCGGTCGACGGCGAGGCGCCCGAGCTGGCTTTCGACGCCGGCGGGAGGCTGGGCCTGCCGGAACGCGTCGGCGCCGGGATCGAGGACGAAGAGATGCGTGGACGAACGCGCCCAGACGCGGCCGGCCCCGTCGCCCGCGAGCGCGGTGAGACGCTCGCCGGCGAGGCCCGGCAGCGTCCACTCGCGCCAGCCCGAATCCGTGAGCGTGAGGACCCGCGTCCGTCCTCCCTCCGCCGCCGGCGACGCGGCAGCCCAGAGACGCCCCTGGCCGTCGAGGGCGAGGGCGGTGGCGTCGCCGCCGGGCCAGCCCGGGGCGGGAAAGAACCCGCGCGTGCTCGTGCCGAAGTAGAGCCCGCTCCGCAGCCCGACCCAGAGCCGGCCGTCGGGAGTCCCCTGCAGGGCGCGCACCGGCTCGGCGGGCATGCCCGACGAGCCGGCGAGCGGCTCGAACGCGCCGTCCGCCCACCGGGCGAGGCCCGCGAACGTCCCGGCCCAGAGCGTTCCGTCGGCTCCTTCGCACATTGCGCCGACGTAGGTGGAGGGGAGCCCCTCGGTTCGCCCGAAGCGCTCGAACTCGCGGCCGTCGTAGCGGAAGAGGCCGTCCTCGGTCCCTGCCCAGAGGAAGCCCCGCCGGTCCTGGAAGAGGGTCAGGATGAGGAAGTCGCCGAGGCCGCGCTCCACGCCGTAGGCACGGAACGTCGTCCGCCCGGTGGGGGTGGTCCCGGTCGCGGCCGCCGGCTCCGCAGGGGCGCCGGGCGCGAGCACGACGAGCGCGGCGAGGGCGAGGGATGCGAGGGCGGGGCCGGAACGGAGCGGGCGGGACGGACGCATGCGGGACTCCTCCGCGGGCGCAGCGGGCGGGGACCGGGGCACGCCCCCGCTCAGTTTAGTCTCTGCGTCCCGGGACCGGGAGCTCGACGCCTCAGCGCGCGCCCTTGCCGCTCAGGACCGTCGGGATCGTTCTGAGGAGGATCTTCGTGTCGAGCGTGAGCGACCAGTTGTCGATGTAGGCGAGGTCGAGCTCCATCCACTGGTCGAAGCTCGGCAGGTCGCTCCGCCCCGAGACCTGCCAGAGGCCGGTCAGGCCCGGCTTCATGGAGAGGCGCCGGCGTTGCCACTTCTCGTAGCGGGCGACCTCGTCGGGGAGCGGCGGGCGCGGGCCGACGAGCGACATCTCCCCTTTCAGGACGTTCCAGAGCTGCGGGATCTCGTCGAGCGAGAAGCGGCGGAGGAAACGCCCGAACGGCGTCACGCGCGGGTCGTGCGACGACTTGAAGACCGGGCCCTCGTGCTCGTTCAGGTGCGCCACCTCGGAGAGCCGTTCCTCGGCGTCCTCGGTCATCGTCCGGAGCTTGTAGAACGTGAAGGGGCGCCCGCTCAGGCCGCAGCGCACCTGGCGGAAGAGGACGGGCCCGTGCGAGGTCAGCTTGATCAGGAGGGCGAGAAGCGCGGCGAGCGGAAGGCAGACGATGCCGAGGAGGAGCGCGAGGCCGACGTCGACGACGCGCTTGACGAGGAGCGCGCCGGTCTCGGCGGGGGTCGTCGAGAACGTGAGGAGCGGCGTGCCGTCGAACTCCTCGAGCTCCACCTTCGCGAAGACGTGGGGGAAGAAGTCGAGGATGAGCCGCGTCTTCACGCCCATCTCCTCGCACATCAGGAAGACGTCCTCGAGCTGGTCGACGTCGCCGCGGTCGACCGCGAGGATCACCTCGTCGACGGGGAGGGAGGTGAGGATCGTCGGGAAGTCCTCGAGCGAGCCGAGGACGGGCAGCCCTCCCGCGGTCGTCCCGGCCTCCGAGGAGGCGGGGCGCTCGCGGACGACGCCGAGCAGCCGAAGCCCCCACCAGGGATGGTCGTGGATGAGGCGCGCCATCGACCGGGCGCGCGGCGTGTCGCCGATGATCACGACGGTCCGGTAGTTGAAGCCGCGGGCGCGGACCCTCCGCGCCACGATCCGGACGGTGAGCCGCTCGACGACGAGGAAGACCGTGTTGAGGACCGCGAAGAGCGGGAGGAACGGCCGGGAGATGAAGTCGAGCCTCAGGCCGTAGACGAGGATCGTCAGGAGGACCGTCCCTCCGAGGACGATCTTCCCGACGAGGAGCGCCTCGTCCTTCAGCCCCGAGGTGCGGCGGCTCCGGTAGGCGCCGGCCAGGAAGAGGAGTCCGGTCCAGATGACGACGACCGGGCCGACGAGGACGAGGTACCAGGTGAACGGGTAGAGGGGCGTCAGGCGCTCCGGGAAGAAGCGCGGCAGGAGCTCGCTCCGGACGAGGTACGCGGCCGCGAGGGCCCCGAGCGTGGACGTCAGGTCGGCGGCGTAGAGCGAGGCGGCGACGGACCTCGCCTGCTGCTTCAGCATTCCGGCCCCGATCGTAGCCCGTTCGGGTCCCGCCCGGAGAAGAGCGCCTCGTAGGCGTCGGTGACGTCGTCCCAGCGGTAGCGTTCCTCGGCGCGCCGGCGGGCCGCCGCGCCGAGCGCCGTCCGCCGCGCGGCGTCGGGGAGGAGGTCGGAGAGGAGGCGGGCGAGCGTGCCGGGCTCCCGGGCGTCCCAGAAGAGGGCGGCGTCGCCCGCCACCTCGCGGTTCTCGGGAGTGTCGTGAACGAGGACCGGCCGGCCGTAGCCCATCGCCTCGATGAGCGCGGGGTGCGTCCCGCCCACCTCGGTCGCGTGGACGTAGGCCGCCGCGTTCGCGAGGAGGGCGCGGTAGCCCTCGCCGTAGATCGCGCCGGGGAGGACGACCCGGGGGTCCCTCGCCGCCTCTTCCTTCAGGCGCGCGATGAACCCCTCGGCGTACGGGGCGGAGCCGACGAGGAGGAGGGGGACCTCTCCCGGGACGTCGCGGTAGGCGCGGACGACGGCGTCGGGGTTGTTCTCCGGCTCGAAGCGGGAGACGTAGAGGAGGTACCGCCCCGGCTCGAGACCGAGGCTCCCGAGCACCGTCTCGTCTTCCGGCTCGGGAAGGTCGGAGCCGTACGGGACGAACGCCGACTCGGCGCCGTAGCGCTCCCTGTAGTACCGCCGGATCTCCTCCGCGTCGGTCACGACGACGTCGGGGAGGACGCAGGAGAGCCGCTCCGAGAGCGCGTAGACCGCTCTCCCGAGGCGATTCCACTTCCGCCGGTTCCTCTCGAGGCCGTCGACGTTCAGAAGGACCCGCGTCCCGGCGCCGAGGAGGCGGGGGAGGCGGCAGGCAAGCGCATTCGCGCCGTTGCAGAAGAGGACGGCGTCGTACGCCGCGACCGCGGCGTGGAGCCCCGACGTCACGCCGTGGACGAACGTGTCGAGGTACTTGTGCCGGAGCGTCGGCGCGAAGACGACGCGGACGCCGCGCCACGCGTCGACCCGCTCGCGGACCGCACCCCTTCGGGCGTACACCGTGACCTCGTGCCCGCGTTCCGCGAGGCGCGCGGAGAGCTCCTCGGCGAGCGTCTCGAACCCGCCGTACGCCGCCGGGACGCCGCGCGTCCCGAGGATCGCGAGCCTCACGCGTCCACGTCCGGGATCCGCGCGCCTCCCGGGTCCGGCCCGAACCAGCGGAGGAGCGCCCGGTCGGAGACGGTCCGGCGGTCGAGCACCTCGCGGCGCTTCACGAGGAGCCGCTCCCGGTTCCGGGCGAGCCAGCGGAGCGCCTCGAGGGAGGTCCTCTCCCGGAAGACGCAGGCTCCGACGACGACCACGTCCCGCGCGAACGTGAGGGGGAATGTCGCACGGAGGTGGTCCGGGCCGGCGTTGTTGATCCGGAGGAGGAACCGGTTCTTCACCGAGTGGAGGTTCGCGACGGCCGACATCTCCCGCCGCCGCTCCGGGAGGTTCCGGCGCCGGTGCCAGGCGACGGCCGAGGGGACGCAGCGGGCCGTCCAGCCCCGCCCGCGGAGGCGCCAGGCGAGGTCGACGTCCTCCCGGTAGACGAAGAAGTCGTCGTCGAAGAAGCCGGTCGAGATCTTCGCGTCGGCGAGGGCCGCGGCGCGGTAGAGGGCGACGCACCCGGAGACGCCGAAGACCTCCGCCGGGCGGTCCCATCGGCCGCCGTCGGGCTCTCCCGCGCCGACGTCGAGGTGGCGCCCCCCGCGCGTCATCCGGATCCCGACCGTGTCGATCACGGTCGTCGGCTCGAGCTCCGGACCATCGGCACGGAGGATCTTCCCCGTCATCGCGCCGACCCACTCCCGGCCGGGCCGGTCGGCGTCGGCGAGGAGCCGTTCGAGGTAGTCGGGGGCGAGGACGACGTCGGCGTTCAGGACGAGGACCCACTCGGCCCCCCGCTCGATCGCCTTCGCGATCCCGACGTTGTGCCCCCCTGCGAAGCCCAGGTTCTCGCGCGAGGCGACGATCTCCATCGGCACGGGGGCCGTTTTCTGCGCGGCCGCGAGCGCGGAGCGCGTGCCGTCCTCCGAGCGGTTGTCGACGGCGACGAGGGCGAAGTCGCGGAACGTCTGCGCGAAGAGCGTCGGGAGGAGCCGCTCGGCGTCGCGGGACTCGTTGTGCGTGACGAGGGAGACGACGACGCGCGGCACTCAGCTCTCCCGCGGCAGGAGCGCGCTCCGGAAGCCGAGCCCGGCGAGGCCTCGCAGGACGCGGACGTACGCCCGCGCCGCCTCCGGGCGGGCATGGTCCCCGCGGACGATCGGGAGGAGGGCGAGGCGGAGGAGGGCGCCCGCGGCGAGGACGGACCGCGCCCCGGCACGCGTGGCCGGCCCGGAATGGCGCCCCAGGTACCGGAGGAGGTTCCGCGTGTAGAGCGGAAGGTAGTCGTCGTAGGGAAGCGCGCGCATCGTCGTCCCGCCCACGTGGCTCGCGCGAGCCGCGGGGACGAAGCGGATACGGTACCCCGATTCGAGGAGCTTCGCAGAGAGGTCGACGTCCTCGAACCAGGCGGGGGCGAACGCGGGGTCGAAGCCGCCCACCCGCTCGAACGCGGTGCGACGCACGAGAAGCGCGGCGGCCGCGGGCTGCTCCACGTCGAACGGGCGCGTCCGGTCCCGGTCGAGGTAGCGCTCCCTGCGGAAGCCCCGGTTCGACGGGAAGAGGCGATTCACGAGGAACGCCTCCCGGGAGAGCGACGCGAGCGTCGGCAGCTTCCGGAGCTGGAACTCCTCCTGCCCGTCTCCTTCCAGGGCGGGCGCGACGGCCGCGACGGCCGGGTCGGCGTCGAGCTCGGCGAGCAGCGCGGCGAGCGCGGCCGGGCCGTCGACGAGGGCGGCGTCGGGGTTCAGGAAGAGGAGCGCCTCGGCGTCGGGGAGCCCGTCCACGGGCCCGGCCCCGAGGTTGCACGCCGGGCCGAAGCCGGCGTTCGTCGTCCGGCGAAGGACGACGGCGCCCGCCCGCTCGGCCTCCTCGGCCGAGCCGTCGGTCGAGGCGTTGTCGACGACGACGACCGGCGTCGGCGGCGGGACCGACGCGACGGCCCGGCCGACGTGCCCGGCCGAGTTCCAGGAGACGACGATCGCCCTCACCCGGGCGAGAGAGCCGCTCACCGCGGAAGGCTCCGCAGGAGGGGAGGGCCTCTCCGCGCGGCACGGTCCTCGGCCGAGCGGCGTGTCACGGCGGCCGTGGCGGCGGCGAACGTTCGGAGGGCGCGCCCCGCGCCGAGCTCGCGAACGGCGTCGCGGAGGGCGGGAAGCGGCACGGGGTGGGTGAGGAAGGCGGAGAGCCGCGCGGAGGCCGACAGGTTGCGCCGGAGCGTCCGGAGGCGGTTCCCGAAGAGGAGCCGCCACTTCCGCTCGGGGACCCGGCGTCCCGTCGCCGAGCCGACGTGACGGGCCCGGGCGGCGGGGACGCAGGCGAATCGCGCTCCGGAGCGGAGGAGCCGCAGGGCCAGGTCGGCGTCCTCGTACCAGGCGAAGAAGGAGGCGGCGAAGCCGCCGGCTTCCTCGAACGCCCGGCGCCGGAAGACGGGCGCCGTGCCGGAGACGCCGGGGATCGGGAAGGGGGGCGCGCCGGCCGGCGGCGGCGGCTCGCCGTGGCCGAGCTGGACGGCCTCGAGGCGCCGGTTCCACGCGATCCCGAGGCCGTCGGCGAGGCGCCCCTCTCCGTCCAGGATCACGCCCTGGACGGCCGCCAGCCCCGGGTCGGCCTCCAGCGCGGCGACGCACGAAGCGAGGTAGCCCGGCTCGAGGACGGCGTCGTTGTTGACGAAGGCCAGGTAGGGGAGCGACTTCAGCCGGGCGTCGACCGCCCCGCCGTTCGCGGCGGAGGCGAAGCCCCGGTTCACCCCGAGCGGGAGGACGAAGACTCCGGGGCGCGCCGCGAGCCGTCGGAGCTCCTCCGCTTCGGAGCCGTTGTCGACGACGAGGACCCGCGACGCCGGCTCGTCGGAGAGCGCGTCGAGGCAGGAATCGAGGAGCGCCCCCCCGTTCCAGTTCACGACGACGACCCCGACGGGGAGCCTCTCCATCCGGCGGATTATCGGGGCCGCCGTAAAATCCGCCTCCCATGCTGGCCCGAGACTTCCTCCGCACCCGCTTCCCCGACCTGCCGCACCTCCTCCGGAACCGGACGTACGACGCCGGCGCCCTCGCCCGCTGGGGCGAGCTCGACGCCGAGCGCCGCAGGCTCCTGACCTCCGTCGAGGCCCTGAAGGCAGAGCGGAACACCCTCTCGGCCGAGGTCGGGCGGAAGAAGAAGGCGAAGGAGGACGCGACCGCCGAGATGGAGCGGGCGAAGGTCCTCGGCGGAGAGGTCGCCGCCGGCGAGAAGCGGATCGAGGAGATCGAGGGGGAGTTCTTCGCGATCGAGCAGACCCTCCCGAACGTCCCCGACGAGAGCGTCCCCGACGGAGAGGACGAGAAGGGGAACGTCGTCCTGAAGAGCTGGGGCGAGCCGACGCGTTTCCCCTTCGCGCCGAAGCCGCACTGGGAGCTCGGTCCGGACCTCGGGATCCTCGACTTCGAGCGGGCGGCGAAGGTCACCGGCTCGCGCTTCACCGTCCTGTCGGGCGAGGCGTCGCTCCTCTCGAGGGCGCTGATCGCCTTCATGCTCGACCTCCACACCCGCGAGAACGGCTACCGGGAGGTCCTGCCGCCGTTCATCGTCAATGCGGCGTCGCTCTTCGGGACGGGCCAGCTCCCGAAGTTCGAGGCGGATCTATTCCGCCTGAAGGACACCGACTGGTATCTCGCCCCGACCGCCGAGGTGCCCGTCACGAACCTCCACCGCGACGAGGTCCTGCGCGAGGAGCAGCTCCCGATCTCCTACTGCGCCTACACCCCCTGCTTCCGGGCCGAGGCGGGGGCGGCCGGGAAGGACACCCGCGGCCTCATCCGCCAGCATCAGTTCGACAAGGTCGAGCTCGTCAAGTTCACGACGGCCGAAGGGTCGGCGGAGGCGCATGAGAGGCTGACCCGCGACGCCGAGACGGTCCTCGAGCGGCTCGGGCTGCCGTACCGGAGGGTCGTCCTCTGCCGCGGCGACATGGGCTTCTCCTCGGCGAAGACGTACGACCTCGAGGTCTGGCTCCCGGGGCAGGACGCCTACCGGGAGATCTCCTCGTGCTCGAACTTCGGCGCCTTCCAGGCCCGCCGGGCGGCGATCCGGGTGAAGCGGACCGCCGAGGGGAAGAGCCGGAACGAGTTCGTCCACACCCTCAACGGCTCCGGGCTCGCGGTCGGGCGGACGCTCGTCGCGATCCTCGAGAACGGCCAGCGGGAGGACGGCTCGGTGGCGATCCCGGAGGCTCTCCGCCCCTACTGTGGCGGGCTCGCCGAGATCCGGAAGGGCTGAGCGTTCCTCCCCCCGGCACGCCCGGCGCGGTCCGGCCGCCCGTCGCGGAGCCTCTGCTAAACTCCGCCCCCCGCGGGAAGCGGACAGGTGGGTGAGTGGCTTAAACCAACGGTTTGCTAAACCGTCGTAGGCCTTCAAAGCCTACCGGGGGTTCGAATCCCCCCCTGTCCGCCAGCTCCTTCGACGGAGGAGTGGCCGAGTGGTTTAAGGCGGCGGTCTTGAAAACCGTTGGGCCGCGAGGCCCCGGGGGTTCGAATCCCTCCTCCTCCGCCACTCTGACTCGTGTGGGAGAATCCGCGGTCCCGCCTTCGGGACCCCCCTGATGGCCCAGATCCGCTCCCGCATCCTGATCGTCGACGACGACGCCCTCTCGAGGCGGGTCCTCGAGCAGGTGCTCGTGGCGGCGGACTACGAGGTCGAAAGCGCCGGGGACGGGCAGGAGGCGCTCGGAAAGGTCCGCCTGCACCGCCCCGACGTCGTCGTCACCGACTGGCAGATGCCGAACATGGACGGCCTCACGCTCTGCCGAATCCTGAAGGGGACCGAAGAGACCCGCTTCACCCACGTCATCATGATGTCGACGCAGGGGGAGACGGAGGCGAAGGTGACCGGCCTCGAGACCGGCGCCGACGACTACCTCGTCAAGCCGGTCGAGCCGGTCGAGCTGAAGGCGCGGGTGAAGGTCGGGCTCCGCCTCCAGCGCGCCCTCTCGGACCTGGCTTCGAAGAACGAGATCCTCGAGAAGCTCGCCCTGACCGACCCCCTCACCGGCCTGTCGAACCGCCGGGCCTTCGGCGAGGCGCTCGCCTCGGAGCTCTCGCGGATCGTGCGGCACAACCAGCCGGCGAGCCTCCTCACGTTCGACCTCGACCACTTCAAGCAGGTGAACGACACCCACGGGCACGCCGTGGGGGACGAGGTCCTCGCCGCCTTCGCGGCGGTCCTGAAGCGGGGCTGCCGGAGAGGCGACCTCGCCGCCCGCCTGGGGGGCGAGGAGTTCGCGATCCTCCTCCCGACGACCGCCCTCGTCCCCGCGGCGCTCGTCGCGGAACGGATCCGGCGGGCCACGGAATGGCGTCCGCTCGGGGTGAGCGTGCCCGTGCCCGTGACCGTCTCGGTCGGGATCGCCTCCACCGAAAGCCTCCCTCACCCCCCGGCGGCCGCCGAGCTTCTCCGGCGGGCCGACGCCGCCCTCTACCGGGCCAAGGACGAGGGGCGGAACCGGGTCGTCTCCGGCTGACCGGTGCGGGCGGGCAAACGGCTCGCTCCCTTCGATTTCCGGCCTCGGACCCTTCGAAGAGGGAAACTCCCGGCCCCCTTCTCTCGTATCCCTCGTTTGGCGCCGGCCCACGGCACCGCTTGAAAGGAACGCGAGAGAGATGAGCTCCCGGCTGAAATGGATCCTCGGGGCGGTCGCCGCCCTCGTCGTCGTCCTCGTCATCGTCGCCTCCGTGGCCGGCAAGGACCGGAACCTGACCCGGGTGACGACGGCGAAGGTCGGGAAGGCGGACCTCGTCTCGACCGTCAGCTGCAGCGGCCGGGTCCAGGCGAAGACGAAGGTCGAGATCTCCTCTCAGGTCATGGGCCAGATCATCAACCTGGCCGTCGAGGAAGGGGACGTCGTCAAGAAGGGGGACTTCCTCCTCCAGATCGACAAGGCCCAGTACGACGCGACGACGAAGGCCCAGCAGGCGAACCTCGAGGCGCTCTTCGCCCAGCGCGAGTCGGACCGGGCGACGGTGGAGCAGGCGAAGCGGGACTACGACCGCGAGCGGAAGAACTTCGAGGCGCACATCACCTCGGAGCAGGTGATGCAGAAGGCCAAGCTCGCCCTCGACGCGGCGTCGGCCTCCCTCTCCGCCACGGAGCGCCGGATCGAGCAGGCCCGTGCCCAGCTCCTCGCGAGCAAGGACTCCCTCGGAAAGACGACGCTCGTCGCCCCGATGAACGGCATCGTCACCGCGCGCCCCGTCGAGCAGGGGGAGAACGCCGTCGTCGGCACGATGAACAACCCCGGGACGGTCCTCCTGACGATCTCGGACATGTCGGTCGTCGAGGCCGAGATGGAGGTCGACGAGACCGACATCCCGAACGTGAAGCTCGGCCAGAAGGCGAAGATGACGCTCGACGCCTGGCCCGACAAGAAGTTCGAGGGAGTCGTGACCGAGATCGGCGGCAGCCCCATCACGAAGTCGGCCCTCGGGACCGACGCGACGGCCGTCAACTTCAAGGTCAAGGTCCAGCTGAAAGACCCGCCGGCGGCGATCCGGCCCGGCTTCTCCGTCTCGGGCGAGATCGAGACCGACAGGCGCCCGGGGGCGCTCGCCATCCCGATCCCGGCGCTCGTCGTCGCCGACGAGGCGTCGCTGAAGCGCCCCGAGAAGGGGAAGAAGCCGGCTCCGACGCCGACGCCCTCCGCCTCCGGCAGCGAGAAGAAGGACGTGGAGGGGGTCTTCGTCCTCGCCAAGGACGGGAAGGTCGAGTTCCGGAAGGTGAAGACCGGCATCACGGCCGAGCTCCAGATCGAGGTCGTCGAAGGGCTGAAGGAAGGTGAGGAGATCGTCTCCGGACCGTTCCGCGCCCTCCGCGCCCTCCGGATCGGCGACCGGGTGAAGGTCGACAACAGCGGCGTCCCGCGGGACGAGAAGAAGTCGTAGGCCCTCGATGCTGAACGGGGAGCTCCTCCGCGTCGCCTGGCGGGCCATCAGCGCCCACAAGCTGCGCTCGTTCCTGACGCTCCTCGGCGTCATCATCGGGGTGATGACCGTCATCGCGGTCGTCTCGGTGATCTCGGGGCTCAACAACTACGTCGCGACGAAGCTCTTCTCCCTCTCCCCGGATGTCTACACGATCGAGCGATTCGGGATCATCACCTCGCGCGAGGAGTTCCTCGACGCCCTGAAGCGGAAGCGGATCCAGAAGAGCGACCTCGAGGCCTACCGCAGGCTCGCGAAGCACGCCGTCGCGGTCGGGGCCCGCTCCGGGACGACGCGTTCCGTCCGGTCGGGGAACCGGCGCCTCTCCGACGTCCAGATCGCGGGCGTCACGGCGAACGTCGCCGAGCTCTCGAACCTCGACGTCGACCTCGGCCGCTTCTTCACGGAGTCGGAAAACGAGCGGCGCTCCTTCGCCGCGGTGATCGGCACCGAGGTCCGCGACGAGCTCTGGCCGCGCCTCGACCCGGTCGGTCG
>JAKLER010000209.1 GCA_022711615.1 Acidobacteriota bacterium | reverse complement strand
GAGGAGCCCGTGAAGGCGCTCCGCGACGCCCGCGTCCGGGTGCTTGGCGACGAGGAGGAGGGCGCGCGTCGCCGGGTCCTTCGCGAGGAGGCCGAGCCCGGCCTCCGTCATCAGGCCGCCCACCCCGGCGGAGAGGTCGCGGCTCCCGGTGCCGATGGCGTGCGAGACGCCGACGCCGCTCCGGTCGAGGAGGGAGCAGAGCTCCTGGATCCCGGTGCCCGAGGCGCCGACGATCCCGACCGGCCCGCGCTCCACGCGGTTCGCGAAGCCGAGCCCGACGCCGGCGAGGATCGCCGTGCCGCAGTCGGGTCCCATGACGAGGAGGCCGAGCGAGGCCGCCCGCCGCTTCAGGGCGATCTCGTCCGCGACCGCGACGTTGTCGGAGAAGAGGAAGACGCTCCGCCCCGCGTCCAGCGCCCGGTGCGCGACGAACGCCGCATACGGACCGGGAACCGCGACGGAGACGAGGTTCGCCGCGGGGCGCGCCACGAGCGCCTCGGGGACCGTCCCGGGCCGCTCCGGAGCCGCCGGCCCGCCGGCGCTCGTCGCGCCGCCGGAAAGGAGCCGGTCGAGAGACGCCGTGGCCGCCGCGACGGCGTCCTCCGGATCTCCGCGAAGGCCGACGATCATGTCGAGCGGAGTCGCGGCGTCGACGTCCGTCCCGAGGAAGCCGGCATCGGCGAGGAGACGGCGATTCGTCTCCGTCCCCATCATCGCAACCGCTTCCTCGATGCCGGGAAGCGCGGAGAGCTCGCGGCTCACCTGCATGAGCCGCGCGGAGTCGTGGTAGCAGCCGGAGCGGACGAGGATGCGTGTCGTCATGAGCTCTCCCGGGCGTCGACGACGCCCTGGACGAGGGCGAGCGCTCCGGCGAGGAGGTCCGCCCCCGAGTGCGCGCCCGTCGCGACGAGGCGCGCGCCGGCCGAACGGAGCGACTCCGCGTCGGCGTGGGGGTTCCCGATCAGCTCCACGACCGTCGCGAGGACCGCCGGGAAGCGTCCCTCGGAGGCCTCCCGAAGGAGGAGGTGCGCCGCGGGCGTCGTCTCCTCCGCCGGCAGCCCGGCGAGGACCGTGGAGAGGGCGACGGCGGCGCGGATCTCGACGAGGCCTCCGCCCGCGAGGCGGCGCGCCATCGCCGAGAGCCCGACGAGCAGGTCGTCCCCCGTCGGCGTCAGGCCCGGCCCGAGACCGGTCAGGCCGGCCGCGTCGGGACGGTAGGCGGCGACGCGGAGCTCCCCCGAGAGGAGCTTCTCGACGAGCGACCCGACCCGGGCATGCGCCCAGCGAAAGACCCGGCTTTCGACGGAGTCGGGCGCGCCGCCCTCGCCCGAGAGGAGCGCCCGCGTGCGCGTCGGGACAGGGAGGGAGGAGAGGTCGAGGACGAGCGTCGCCCGGGAGATCGGCCCCGGCACCGGGTCGAGGTCGCGACAGCTGAGCGGAGGCCGCGGCGTCGCCGCCGCCGGAGACAGGAGCGACTCGAGGTCCTGGATCCTCACGCGACCGTCCCCGCCGGGACCCGAGCCTCGCCCGCGGCCTTCGCGCCGCGCTCGGCCCGTTCCTTCGCCTTCAGGGCCCGCCAGACCTTCTCCGCCGTGATCGGCATCTCGGAGATCCGGATGCCGCAGGCGTCCCAGAGCGCGTTCGCGATCGCGGCCGGCGTCGGGATCATCGTGTGCTCGCCGATGCCGCGCGCCCCCATCGGCCCGTCCTTCTGCGCCGTCTCGACGAAGTCGACGGCCATCTCGGCCGGGACGTCCTCCGTCGACGGGATCTTGTAGTCCATGAGCGAGGCGTTCACGGCGCGGCCCGTCTTCGGGTCGAGGACGAGCTCCTCCATCGTGCCGGTGCCGAGCCCCTGGACGATGCCGCCATAGGTCTGACCCTTGATGAGCGCCGGGTTCACGACCTTCCCGACGTCGTAGCAGGCCGCGACCTTCTCCACCGTCACCTGCCCCGTCTCCGGGTCGACCGCGATCGAGACCGCCTGCGCCCCGAACGTCCACTTCGCGACCGGCTTGGCGCTCTGGCTCGTCTCGGGGTCGAGGAAGAGGAGCCCCTCGGGGAGGTAGGAAGAGGCCGCCGCGACCGGACCGCCGATGGCGTGGCCGTCGGGGAACTGGTAGCCCATGACGAGCCGCTCGAACGGGAGCGCGCGCCCCGTCGCCTCGTGGACGACGGCGCCGCCCCTCAGGGAAAGCTCCTCCGCCGGGACGGAGAGCGCCTCGGCGGCCGTCGCGCAGAGCTTCCCGCGGATCTCCGAGGCGGCCCGGAAGACGGCGTTCCCCGTCGCCCAGGTCTGCCGCGAGGCGACGGTCTGCCAGTCGTAGGGCGAGAGGTCGGTGTCGGGGCAACCCTTGACGCGGATCTTCTCCACGGGGAGGTCGAGCGCCTCGGACGCGAACTGCGCGACGACGGTCATCAGCCCCTGGCCGTAGTCGATGCCCGAGATGAGGATCTCGAGCGTCGCGTCCTCCGCGAACTTCAGGATCACGGAGGAGGCCGCGTCGTTCGGCATCGCCGGGGCCTTCACCGCGCAGGCGATCCCCTTCCCTCGATACGGCGTCCGCTCCCGGTCCGGCTCGAACCCGATCGCCTTCGCGACGTTCCGGATGCAGAGGTCGACGCGCCCCGCGTGCTCGTCGAGCAGCTGGCCCGTCACCGTCGACTTCCCCGCTCCGAGGCAGTTCTTCAGCCGGAACTCCGCCGGGTCGATCCCGAGCTCGACGGCGACCCTGTCCATCTGCTGCTCGAGCGCCCAGTGGATCTCCTGCATGCCGAAGCCGCGGTAGGCGCTGCCGACCGGCCGGTTCGTGTAGACGCCGATGCTGTCTCCCTCGACGTTCGGGAACTCGTACGCTCCTCCGCAGGTGTAGCCCGCCGACCGGACGATGTTCACGCCGTAGCCGCCGTAGCCGCCGCAGTTCCAGAGGTAGTGCATCTTCTGGGCCTGCACCTTCCCGTGGCGATCGACGCCGGTGACGAGCGTCGCGGTGAGACCCTGGCGGACGACGGTCGCGAAGAACTCCTCGTGCCGGTCGACCATGAGACGGACCCACCGGCCGCGGCAGCGCATGGCGAGGGCGACGGCGATCGGCTCGAGGTTGATCCCGGCCTTGCCGCCGAAGCCGCCGCCGACGTACGGCACGTGGACCCGCACGTCGCCGTGGGGCAGGCCGAAGCAGTGGGCGAGGAGGTGGCGCACCGTGAACGGGCTCTGCGCCGAGGAGTGGACCTCGACCTTCCCGGCGAGGTCGACACGCGCGACGGAGACGTGAGGCTCCATCGGGACGTGCTGCACCTGCGGGACGCGGAAGACGTTCTCGAAGACCTTCCACGATCCCTTCAGCGCGGAGGCGTAGTCGCCCTTGCGGATCTTCAGGTGGTTGCAGACGTTCGTCCCCGCCTTCGGGCGGATCCACGGGACGACCTCGTAGCTCCCGAGGTCGGGATGGACGAGAGGGGCGCCCTCGGCGAACCCCTCCTCGACGTCGAAGATCGGCGGGAGCGGCTCGTACTCGACGTGGACCTGCGCGGCGGCCTCGGCCGCGAGCTCGGGGGTCTCGGCGGCGACGGCCGCGACCGGGTCGCCGACGAATCGGACGCGGTCCGTCGCGAAGACGGTCTGGTCCTTCAGGTAGATGCCGGTGTGGAGCGGGAAGTCGCGGCCCGAGGCGACGGCCCTCACCCCCGGCATCCGCGCGGCGCGGTCGGTCCTCACGTCGAGGACGCGCGCGTGCGGGTGCGGCGAGCGGACGACGGCGACGTGGAGGAGGCGCGGGAACTTCAGGTCGGCGGTGTACTTCGCCGCGCCCGTCACCTTCTCGAGGCCGTCGACGCGGGGGACGTCGGTCCCGACGACGGGGGCGCTCACGCCGGCACCTCCTCGCGTTCGGCCGGCTTCCCGGCCTCGCCCCCGGCCACGGCCCCGGCACGCATCGCGGCCGCGGCGTCCCGGACCGCGTCGACGATCTGCTTGTAGCCCGTGCAGCGGCAGAGGTTCCCGGCGAGCGCCTTCTTCACGTCGTCCTCGGTCGGCTCGGGGTTCTCGCGGAGGAGCGCCGCGGCGCTCACGACCATCCCCGGCGTGCAGAAGCCGCACTGGACCGCCGCCTGCGAGAGGAACGCCTTCTGGAGCGGGTGGAGGACGCCTTCCCTCGAGAGCCCCTCGACCGTCGTCACCGAGCGCCCGTCCGCCTCGACGGCGAGGACGAGGCAGGAGTTCACGGGGCGCCCGTCGAGGAGGACCATGCAGGAGCCGCACTCCCCTTCGTTGCACCCTTCCTTCGTCCCGGTCAGGTCGAGGCCGTCGCGGAGGAAGCGGAGGAGCGTCTGCCCGACCTCGACCTCCGCCGTCTCGGCGACGCCGTTCACGTCGAGCGTGATCGTCTTCTTCATCTCCGTCCCCCTACCCGAGGCTCTCGACGCCGCGGCGGACGAGGACGCCCACCATCTCGCGGCGGTACTCCGCGCTTCCGCGGAGGTCGGTGATCGGGCGGCAGGCGGCGACGGCGAGCTCCGCCGCCTCCCGCGCCGCGGAGGCCCCCTTCGCCGCGAGGAGCTCCTCGGCGGCGGCGACGCGGAGCGGCGTCGGCGCCACGGCCGCGAGCGCCACGCGCCACGAGGCCGGCGCTCCGTCCCTCTTCCCGACGAGGACGCCGACCGTCGCGAGGTCCATCCCCTTCCGGCGCGAGAGGCGCTGGTACGACCCGCGGAAGCCTGCTGCGGCGCCCGGGAGGACGATCTCCGTCACGAGGTCGCCCGCCATGAGCGCCGTCTGGCCCGGTCCCAGGAAGAGCTCCGAGATCGCCATCGCGAGCCGCCCCGTCGTCGAGGCGACGTTCACGACGGCGTCGAGCGCGAGGAGCGCGACGGCCGTGTCGGCCGCGGGGGACGCGTTGCAGACGTTCCCCGCGAGCGTCGCCCTCTGGCGGAGCGGCCAGGCCCCGACCGTCTTCGAACATTCCGCGAGGAGCGGGAAGCGCGAGAGGACCACCGGGTGCGTCTCCACGTCGGCGAGCGGCACGGCCGCGCCGACGGAGAGCCCGCCGTCCTCGTTCTCCCGAATCTCGTGGAGCTCGGGGATCCTCTTCAGGTCGATGAGCGTCTCGGGGCTCCGCCGCCCGCTCCGCATCTGCGGAAGCAGGTCGGTCCCGCCGAGGAGGAAGGCCGCGGAGGGGCGGCTCGCCCGAAGCGCGACGGCGTCGTCCACGGCGGACGGGGAGAGGTAGTCGAGGTCGACGGGCATCAGACGATCCCTTCCGCGACGGAGGCGACCGGACGGCCCCTCGCGCCCGCTGTGCGATCGACGGCGTTCGTTGAAAACGGCGGTCCCGAGGGGCTCCCGGAGGAGCCGCGCCTCGCAGGTGTCATCCGGTGATCGTAGTCCCGCGTACCGGGCCGGGGGAAGCGCCGACCGCCTTCGCCGCCGCCGCACGACCCTTCCGTTCTGGCCTAGAATGGAAGGTTGCGCCGGGGACGGCCGGCCCGCGAGGAGGACCTCCATGGAGCGACGCACCATCGACGTCGACGAGCGGCTCCCCCTGCTCCAGACGGTCCCCCTCTCCCTCCAGCACCTCTTCGCGATGTTCGGCGCGACGGTCCTCGTGCCGTTCCTCTTCAAGGTCAACCCGGCGACCTCGCTCCTCCTGAACGGCGTCGGGACGCTCGTCTACCTCGCCGTCTGCCGCGGGAAGGTGCCCGCCTACCTCGGCTCGAGCTTCGCCTTCATCTCCCCCGTCTTCGCCGTCCTCGCCCACCCCGAGCTCGGCGGCTACGCCGCGGCGCAGGGAGGCTTCATCGCCTTCGGACTCTTCTTCGTCCTCGTGTCGCAGGTCGTCCGCGTCGCCGGGACGCGCTGGCTCGACGTCGTCTTCCCTCCCGCCGCGATGGGGGCGATCGTCGCCGTCATCGGTCTCGAGCTCGCCCCCGTCGCCACGAGCATGGCCGGACTGACCGGCGACGGCGCCGCGCAGCCGGGGCGCGGCACCGCGGTCGCCGTCGCGATGGTCACTCTCGCCGTCACGATCCTCGGGTCCGTCCTCTTCCGCGGCTTCCTCGGCGTCATCCCGGTCCTGATCGGCGTCGCCGCCGGCTACGGCGCGGCCCTCGCGGCCGGGATCGTCGACCTCTCCCCCGTCGCCGCGGCGCCGTGGCTCGAGGTGCCGACGCTCTACGCCCCCGCTTTCTCGCCGCAGGCGATCCTGATGATCCTCCCCGCCGGCCTCGTCGTCCTCGCCGAGCACGTCGGGCACCTCGTCGTCACGGGGAACGTCGTCGGGCGCGACTTCGTGAAGGACCCCGGCCTCCACCGCTCCCTCCTCGGCGACGGTCTCTCGAACGTCCTCTCGGGCCTCGCGGGCGCCACGCCGAACACGACCTACGGCGAGAACATCGGCGTCCTCGCGATCACCCGCGTCTTCTCCACGTGGGTCATCGGCGGCGCCGCGGTCCTCGCCGTCGTCATCTCCTTCGTCGGCAAGCTCGCCGCGGCGATCCGGAGCATCCCGACCCCCGTCATGGGGGGCGTCTGCATCCTCCTCTTCGGCGTCATCGCCGCGGCCGGCATCCGGATGCTCGTCGAGAAGAAGGTCGACTACACGAGGCCCCGCAACCTCGTTCTCACCTCTGTCGTCCTCGTCAGCGGCGCGAGCGGTGCCGCCGTGAAGCTCGGCGCCGTCGAGCTGAAGGGGATGGCCCTCGGCACCTTCGTCGCCGTCGCCCTCTCCCTTCTCCTCGCCCTCTTCGACAGGCTCGGCTGGACGAACGACGGGGCCGCCACGGCCGACGCCGAAGGCTGACGCGTGAGGCGAGCCGCGGCCCTCTGCTGCGCCGCGATCGCCCTCGGCTCGAGCGTCTGGCCGCGAGCCGGCCCGCAGCCACCCTCGGAGCTCCGCGCCGTGCGTCCCGCCGTCGCGGCGGACGAAGCCCCCTTCTACGCAGAGGAGTTCCTGAACGAGGAGTCCCCCGGGAGGATGTGTCACGTCGCCTCGCTCTGCGAGCTCTCCGACGGCCGCCTCGCCTCCGTCTGGTACTCCGGCAGCGCCGAGTGCGCTCCCGACGTCACGATCGAGTTCGCGTCGCGCGCTGCCGGCGACGGCGCCGCCTGGTCGGCGCCCCGCACGATCGTCACGCGCGAGTCGGCCTCGCGGGAGTCGGGGCGTTTCGTCAAGGCCGTCGGCAACCCCGTCGTCTTCGCCGACGACCGTGACCGGCTCTGGCTGCTCCACTCGGCGATCCTGCTCGGCGGCCACGGAGGGAGCTCGCTCGACGTCGCGACGTCCGATGACGGCGGCGCGACGTGGGGCCGGAGGCGCCGGCTCACGCTCAGCCCGTTCCTGAACGTCAGCGAGCTGGCTCGCGGCCGCCCGGTCCCGCTCGAAGGAGGCGGCTTCGCCATTCCCGTCTACCACGAGCTCCTCGGCAAGTTCCCCGAGATGCTCTGGCTCTCCGCCGCGGACTCGCCGTCGGGCCTGGCGTGGCGGAAGACGCGCCTGGCCGGCGGACGCTCGTACCTCCAGCCGGTCGTCGTCCCGGCCGACGCGAAGAACGCCGTCGCGTTCCTTCGCGATCGCTCGCGGAGACGGGCGGTGACGATGC